>CALWQR010000105.1 GCA_944383705.1 uncultured Clostridia bacterium | reverse complement strand
AAACCGTGATATAGTCCTCAATACGCTTATTGCGGAATTTATCACCCTCTGCGTCAAACACCACATGGCGGGAAAAGTGCCTAAATCTAAGGATTTCTACAAGGTTTCTCTTTGTAGCAACACTATTGTCTCGACGTGGCTGGTGTGGGGGCTGCCGTCCGGGTTGCGCAGGCTGTATTCGCCGGCAAGGTTCCCGGTGCGCAGATCCAGCGCAAACAGCATGGAGCTGTCGGAAACCGAGCGGTCCGGGAAGTAGCCCGAAATCAGCAGCAGCCCGCGCTCGCGCCAGACGTCCATGCCCTGCGGCACAAAGCCCTGCGCCAGGCCGGGAACCAGCCAGGTGGCCGCCGCGTCGCGCTGAAAGGCGCGGTAATAAAAGTCCGTGTGGACGTTCCGCTCCACCACGCTCTCCTGCGTGAAGAGCGAATCCCAGTCCGGCACCAGCTTCCCGGGCTCGGGCTCGGGGTTGACCGGCCGGACGGTTCCGGGCGGGTCTGCATCCCCGCCCGAGGCCGCAGGGGCGGCGGTCTCCTCCCCCGCCGCGCTGCCCGGCAGGGACGCCTGCGCGCTGCCCGGCGCACCGCCGGGCGCAGTGTTCCGCCCGCACCCGGCCAGCAGAACCGCCAGCAGGACGGCAAACAGAACCGGACGCAGCGTCCGGCGCCCTCGCTTCATGGCCTTTCTCCTTTTTCCGCGGCGGCTCATCTCAGCGCTTCTTTCCGGGCTGCTCCTGGGAGGCAGGCGCGGCCTGCTCCGGCGCGGCCTGCTCCGGCGCGGCCGGCCCCCGGAGGATGCGCACCACCAGCAGCACCACGCCCACAGCCTTCATGCCCACGGCCAGGCCCAGCAGCAGTCCGGCGGTCAGCTCGGCAAAATCGCTGCCGCCCCCCGACAGGGCGCCGGCCACCCAGTGCAGCGCCTCGCCCAGCACAATCAGCAGGGCGGTGGCCACCAGGCGGCGGTCCAGCCGGGGCGCAGGCGGGCGGTTTTGGTTCGTCTGTTTCATCTCGTGTCTCCTTTCCGGTTTCCGGCGCGGGGCCGGACGTGTTCGGCGGGCTCAGACCAGCCGGTCGGCGCGCAGACGCAGCCGCCCGCGGCGGGTCTCGCCCTCAAAGGCGCGCAGGACATAGCGGCCGTAGCCCCGGACCGACAGGGTCAGGGGCGGGGACAGGAGCCGGTCGGGGCGCTCCTCGGGCTCAAAATCCAGCTCCACCAGCCCCGTGCGCACGGCGCGCTGGGCCTCCTCGCGCGAAAGATGGGTCAGCGCGGCCACCACGCAGTCCAGCCGCGCTGAGGCCACGGTGGCCGAGAGAGGACTGTAGCGCCGCCCGTCGGTAAAATCCGCGCCGGGGGTGCAGAGCGCACAGCCGACGCTGTCGGCCCCCACCTTGCGCAGGCTGGAAAGCAGAAAGCCGGCGGCCGTGCCGGTGCAGAAGACCACGGCGGCCTGCGGGCTCTGCACCGCAATGTCGCCCAGCACGTCCCGCTCCAGCCCCAGGCCCAGCAGGGCCCCCAGGTAATCGCGGTGGGTCAGCGTGCAAAAGCCGCTGCCGGTGACGCGCAGCGCGGCCGGAGCGTCGGCCGGGTCGGGGAGCAGCTCCCCGGGGTCGGCGTCCTCGGGCGGCAGCAGGCCGCAGTCGGCGTAAAACTCGGGCAGCAAAAACAGGCAGCGCCGCTCGGCGCCGGGGTAGCCGCCCCAAAAGCGCGCGGGCAGCCCCGCCCCGTGCGCCTCCAGCCAGCGCGCGGCCTGCTTCTGCTCCCCGGGGGTGAGAAAGCGGCTCACCGCCACGCTCCCCCGCCCCGCACGGGCCAGATAATCGCCCAGCCGGGCCTCCAGCAGCCCGGCTCCGCTCTCCCGCCCGCTCACAGGAAGGCCTGAATCACCATGATGAGGATCATGGTGAACAGAAAGGGCATATCCAGCGGGGTGCCCTGGAACCAGTTCAGCCGCTCAAACAGCCGGCGCAGCGGCAGGATGATGGGCTCGGTGACCAGATAGAGAAACACCGAGAGCCGGCTGGAGCGCTCGGGGTCAAACCAGGAAAACAGCGCGCGCATCAGCATGGCAATGTCCAGCACCCAGAGCAGATAGTACAGCGTGGTCCTGAGAAAATACAGCAGCTCTTCCAAGCAAAGTTCTCCTTCTCTTCGGAAAATAGGCGGCCCCGGCGCGGGGCGGAAAAAACGCCGGTGCCGGGGTACGCAAAGCCATGCCGCGGCCGGCCCGCGGCGGCAGGCCGCGGGCATGGGGCCGGGCGGGACGGGGCTCAGGCCTCCTCGTATTCCCCTGCGGCAGGCTCCTCAATCTCGCCGTAGGTTTCCTCCTCGGTCCGGGGCGGCTCCTCGGGCTGGGGAGCCTCCTCCTGCATAAAGCCCGAGATGTCCACGCCCGAGGGCGAGACCACAATGGTGTTCTTGTTGGTTTTAATCATTTCGCCGCCCAGTACATAGGCCACCCCGGCCAGGAAGTCCACCAGGCGCAGGGCCTTCTCCTTGGGCAGGTTGCTGATGTCCAGCAGAACAATGCAGCCGTCCTTGAGCTTGTCGGCAATTTTGGTGGCCTCGGTGTGGCTTTTGGGCTGCAGCAGCTTCAGCGACACCTTGTCGGCCGAGACCGGGTGAATTTCGGGCTCCTTGCGGGACGGGCTGTTCAGCGACGCCAGATCGGCGCCCGTGTCGCTCTGGGGCAGCTGCACCGGGATGTCGTCGTCATCGGGGCCCCGGTAGAGGTCGTCGTAATCGTCCTCGCCCATATCGGCGTTGTCGTTGCGGATGAATTTTTTCAGCAGGTTCATGGTTTCCCTCCGTTGTTTTTCTGTATGTTTTGGTTTCGTTGATTTTTGGGTTTCGTTGCTTTTGGCGGACTGGGTCATCCCTTCCGCGGGCGGCGCGCGGCCGTCAGTCCCCGGGGGCGGGAGCGCCCGGGTCGGCAAACAGTGCCCGCCCTACGCGCACCAGGTCGGCGCCCTCTTCTATGGCTGTCTCAAAGCTTTCGGACATCCCCATGGAAAACAGCGGCCTGTCTATATTATTATGCAGCTTTTTTTGCCAGATGTCAAGACCCAGACGATAAGTTTCGCGAAAATATTTGCGATAATCCTCTTTTTTTTCACATTTGGGGGCCATGGTCATCAGTCCGCGCAGCCGCAGGTGGGGAAACTGCCCCAGCGCCGCGCAGAACCCGGGCGCCTCGGCCGGCAGCAGACCGCTCTTGTTGGGCTCCTGCCCGCTGTTGATTTCAACCAGCACATCCATGCGCCGCCCGAGCTTTTGCATCTGCCGCTCGATCTCCCCGGCCAGGCGGAGCGAATCCAGCGAGTGAATCATGCAGACCTTGTCGGCAATGTATTTGACCTTGTTGGTTTGCAGCGTGCCGATGAAGTGAAAGCGCAGGCCGGCGCGGTCCAGCGCCTCCCAGTGCTCCAGCAGCTGCTGCACCCGGTTCTCGCCCACGTCCCGGACGCCCAGGCGCGCCAGCTCGGCGATGTGGGGGGCGTCGGTGTATTTGACCGCCGCAATCAGCCCCACATCGTCCCCGCGCCCGGCCCGCTCGGCCGCCGCGCGGATGCGCGCGCGCACCTGCGCCACGTTGCGGTCCATGTAGGCAAAGCGGGGCCCGCCGGCTTCGGATTGATTGTTCATTGGTACACCTTCCCCTCGTACAGATTTTTGCCCGACGTAATCATCAGGTCGTTGAGCGACAGATAGGGGACGTCGTTTTCGGGATCGGGGTCGGTCCCCGCGGCAATCAGGTAGCCGTCCCCCTCGTAGAGCACCGCAATGCGGCGGAACTCCACGGTGCTGTCCTCAAAGACGTACACGCCGGGCGTCCCGTCCCGGGTGCGCAGCGCCTGCTGCGGAATGTAGTAGCCGTTGGTGCTGCCCACCGTAATTTCCACCCGCTGCGAGCGCAGATAGTGAAAGCCCAGCGGGGTGACGTCGGAGCGGAAGACCGCCACCGTGCCGCCGTCGCTGCCGGTCAGCAGCCGCTCGCAGCTCAGGCTCAGCTCCATGCCGTCGCTTTCGGGGAAGCGGAAGCGGTAGGACGCCCCGACCTCGAACAGCTCGCCCGCCCCCGCCGGGAACTCCACGGCCAGGTACCAGCTGTACTCGCCGCACAGCTTGCCGGCCACAAACTGCCCCTCGGGCATTACGGGGGAGGCGGATTTGAGCGCCTCAAAGCTTTCGGCCGTCAGGCTTTGCAGCGCCTGCACCGTGAACAGGGTCTCGTAGCCGTCCACCTCGGTGTGGTCGTAGTAATAGGAGGAGGACTGGTGGTTGGTCAGCGTGACGCAGCTGCCAGAGAGCAGGCTCTGGCGTGCCTGCTCGGCCTCGTCGCGCGCGGCCTGCAGCTCCTCGGACGAGCCGGTCAGCGCGGCGTAGCGGTTCAGGGCGGTCAGCACCTCGTCCTCCAGGCCCGCCAGCAGGCTCCAGCTCCCCTCGCGCAGGGCCAGGCGGATCTGCAGCAGCCCCTCGGCCGCCGCGTCGCGGTAGCCGTCGGCCTGCGAAAGCGAGCTGCCGGGCGGGAGCTCGCTCTCCTCCAGCACCTCCAGCGTCCGGTTGAGGGCATCCAGCTCGGCCTGCGCCTGCTCCAGCCGGTCGGCAGGGGTGCCCACCCAAACCTGGGTCAGCGGGGCGTTGCGGCTGACCTTTTCGCCGTTGCGGGCCAGGCTGTTGACCAGGCCCGGCTCGGTGTGGGTCAGCAGGGTTTCGTCGCGGAAGAGCCAGGCCTGCCCCCCCAGCAGCTGGGTGTCGGTGGCCGTGCGCACCGGCGTGGTAATCAGGCTGCCGGACGTGTTGCCCACCGCGTGGTAGACCGTGTAGACGATGAGACAGAGCAGCAGGAAGGTCAGCACCAGCCGCCCCGCGTGCGTGCGGAGGTATCGGTTCGGGTTCATGGCTCCTCTGTCTCTCCTTTCCGCCGGCGCTGCCGGGCGTTTTTCCGGGCGGGCCGGGGCTCCGGCCGTCCGGACGGGGGCGGACCTGCCCGGCGTCCCGGGGGTCTGCCGCCGTCCGTACAGCGGGAATCCCGTTTTCCTCGTATTCGCCCCTCTCCGGCCGCGTGTGGGGCCGGAGGGCTCAGCCGGGCGGGGGCGGCTGGCTCAGCCGGGCCAGCGCCGCGCCGAGCAGGTCGGGGGTCTGGTCCACGGTCAGCCAGCGGACATAACTGCGGGCCGCGAACCAGGTCATCTGCCGCTTGGCATAGCGGCGGGTGGCGCGGCAGAGGCGTTCCACCGCCGCGTCGTAGGATTCCTCCCCCCGCAGGTATCCCAGCAGCTCCTTGTAGCCAATGGCCTGCGCCGCCGTGGCGTTGGCGGCAAACACCCCGCGCGAGAGCAGCCGCCGGACCTCGTCCAGCAGCCCCTGCTCCAGCATCCGGCGCACGCGGGCGTCAATGCGGGCGTACAGCGCGGCGCGGTCGGCAAACCGCAGGCCGATGACCTGCGCGCGGTACCGGGGCTCGGGAAGGCGGGTGCGGCGGTCCCATTCGGACTTGGGCACCCCGGTGGAGCCGTAGATTTCCAGCGCGCGGATCACGCGGGGGATGTTGTTCTCGTGAATGGCGGCGGCGCCGGCGGGGTCAACCTCGGCCAGCCGCCGGTGCAGCGCGTGCGCGCCGTGCGCGGCGGCATAGTCCAGCCAGCGCCGGCGCAGCGCCGGGTCGGGGGCGGTTTCGGGCTCCTCGGCGCCGCCGTACAGCAGGCGCTCCAGGTAGAGCCCGGTTCCGCCGCACAGCACCGGCAGGCGCCCGCGGGCGCAGATGTCGGCAATCACCGGGCGGCAGGCCCGGACGTAATCCGAGCAGGTAAAGGGAGCGTCTGGCTCGGCAATGTCAATCAGGTGGTGCGGAATGCCCCGCCGCTCGGCCTGCGTGGGCTTTGCGGTGCCGATGTCCATGCCGCGGTAGACCTGCATGGAGTCGCACGAGACAATCTCGCCCCCCAGCGCCCCGGCCAGCTCCAGGGCCAGCTCGCTCTTGCCGCTTGCCGTGGGGCCGACCACCGCCAGGAGCGGGTATTTCTGCGTATCGCTCATATCCTCTCCCCCTCCCGGGCCGGCGCGGGCTCAGTCCCCCTGCCGGTTGTTCACAAAGCGCACGACCACCTTGGCCGCCGCGCCGCCGATGATAAAGTTGACCACCGCCTCAATGACGCCGTTGATGCCGACAAAGCCGATGATGAAAATCCAGAGCGTGTCGGTGGCCAGCCCCAGCCCGGCCACGCCGTCCACAAACGCCGGGTTGTGCCAGAACAGCAGCACAATCGAGAGCACAAACAGCAGCGTGTTCAGCAGCGCCGTGGAAAGGCTGGCGGCAAAATAGGAGGCCAGGCGGGTGCGGTCGATTTTTTGCAGCACCCGGAACAGCAGCCCCGAGAGCCAGCCGCACAGAATGCGCGGGACCATGCACATCAGGAAGGTGAGAAAGGGATTGATGCTCAGCACCAGGGTGCCGAAGACATCCCCGAGAAAGCACTGGATGAAGCTGGTCAGGCCGAAGACCCCGCCCAGCAGCGCACCGGCGGCCGGCCCCAGCGCAATGGCCCCGACCGCAACCGGCAGCACCATGAAGGTGATGGCCACCGGCCCGATGCGCAGATACCCCACAGGGGTAAAGGCAAACAGCAGCATGATTGCTATCAGTATGGCCAGCTGTACCATCCGAAGCGTTTTTGCATGACGTGTGTGTTGCATAGAAAACCTCTTTCCGCTGTCGCTCCGCCCTGCGGCGGATGCAACGCATGATATTTATGGGAAAAGCCTGCGCACGGCCACAGCGGCCGGGGGCCTCCGCCTTCCCTTCCGGAAGACCGGTGGCACGCGTCGGCGCGCGCCTGCTTTCCTTACATTGGGTACCGGGACCGCCGGGCGGCAGGTCCCTTGTTGGGGCCGGGCTGTGTCAGGCGGCCAGGTGTTTCGCTCGCCCTTTTGTTCAAACCGGGCTTGCCCGGCACGGCGGCCAGGCGTTTGCCTGTCCCCC
>CALWQR010000104.1 GCA_944383705.1 uncultured Clostridia bacterium | reverse complement strand
ACGGCCAGCGACGTATTGTCCCCCTCCGGGATGGTCTGGGCGGCACGCGCGCTGTCGTACACCGGCAGGTGATTGGCGGTCTCGTCAAAGGTGTCTGTGACACTGAGGTCGGACGGAAAGACAATGCTGCCGTCCTCCCCTGCGTGCTGCTTGATCTGCTGAATCAGCTCGGTAATGGCGCTGTCCAGCGCGTACTCCGAATATGCGGCCACCACCAGCTTGTTGCCCGAAAAGCGGACGGTCCAGTCACCGTATCCGATATCGGCCAGCACGGCGTTGCTCTCGGGTGTGCCCATATCGCCGATGAGAATCTGCAGAGCGTCCGGGTCGTTCTCCGCGCCGTACTCCACTGCCTCCACGGTGGTCACGCCGCCGTCCGAACGCTTTTTGATTGCGTCATAGAGATAGGTGACGCTCTCCTTAATGGTTGCACTGCATTCCTCGGCGTAAACAATGCCGTAGTTGACCTGCCTGTTTTCGGCCAGCACGCGATCCCCGGCAGGCCCCGGGGTATCGTTCCCCCCGCCGGTATCGGCAGGGGTACCGACATCGGTGGACGGCGGGAGGGAGCCCGCAGGCTCCTCTCCGTTGTTCCGACAGCCGCTCAGCGGCCCCAGGCAAAGCAGCAATGCCAGCATGGCCGGCAACACTCTCCACTGTTTTTTCATAGTCTGCTCCTTTCCGCCATAGCGGCGTCAGGCAAACTCGCCGCCCGACAGCGTGACGGTCTTCTCAACCCCGTAATCCTTTTCGCCGTCAATCACCCGGTAGGGCCGGACGGTGAACACGATATCTCCGGCATTGACAGGTACATTCTCCAGGACCAGTGCATAGAGGTAAACCCCGCCCAATTCAGCGGCCGTCACACTCCGCACGCTGCCGTTTTCCTCCGCCAGGATGGAGGTATACACCACCGTGGCGCTGCGGTCCCAGCTCAGGGTCCGCTCGGCTCCGTCCGCGGTGTAAACGGCGGTCAGCTCAAAGCCGACCTTCTCTCCCTTGAGACTGTTCACCGAGCCGATGAACCGCAGTGCAACCGCATTGTCCGCGGGATCGGTCTTCTGCACGGCCACAAGGGCGGCGTCCTCGGTATCCACCGCACGGGCACAAATGACGGCATCGGTCAGCACGGTATAGGGAGGCTGTACCACCGTATTGGTCCCCTTGAGGTACCACACAATCTGCTTACCCTCCGGCGCCTCCACGTCCGGGAAGGACTCAATCACATCCCCCTCCTCGTAATAGCCCGTGGAAAGGGTCTCGCCGTTGTACTCAAAGCTGACGCTGCGGCGGCTCATGACATTCCCGCCGTAAACCGAAATGTTTTTGACCTGGCAGAGCAGTTGGCCGTTCTCCGCAAGACCGATGTAGGTTTTGAACACCAAGCTGAGGTTGGAGGAGACGTAGCCCTCCGCCACATCCTTTCCGGCAGCAGGCTCGCTGAAATCGTAGCTGCCGGCCAGCACGCCGCCCACATAGAGGGTGGCTTTGGTCCCGTCGATTTCCACGCAGAAGCGGGTATATCCGTCGGCGTCCTGATAGCCGGTGTTGGTCCAGATACCGCTGAAGGAAGTACCATCACCGCTTCCGTAGGCATTGGTGGTGTAACCGTGCACCGTGGTAAAGGATTCCGAGTACACATACAGCCCCTGCGCATTGTTGTTCGCGCCATAGGAGTAGGTCATGCTGGTGTTGATGGCGCTCGGGCGCTTTGCATAGTACTCAATCGTGTATTTGGAGGTATCGCTCAAGGGCAGATTGGTGGTCACGCCGTAGGTGCCCCATACCTTGCCAGGGGTTGCGAGTGTGGAATACATTCCGTCCGCCAGCTCGCCGGACGTGGTGTTCTGCGGGGTGATCTGGTTGAGCGTGATGTCGTAGTCCGTGCTCTCTGCCCCCACGTTCAGGGTATCCATGTGCAGCAGCAGATCCCCCTCCTCCCAGTTGAAGCGCTCGGTTGCGCTGCCTTCGTACACGCCGCTGTAGACCTTGTAGTCCCGGGCGAGCAGGAAGGGCTGCTCCAGATCCGTAAGCTTTGCCCGGGCGCGGATTCCCAGCGCCAGAAAATCGCCGCTGTATGCGCCGTATTCCGTATCCTTGGAAAAATCGAAATCCCCGATGTGGACGCCGTTGGCATAGAAATGAACAATCGGGCCGTCAATGGCCAGGATATACTCGGTCTCCCGGGTCAGATCCAGGGTGTTGGAAATTTCGGAGCCCGGAACCGAGGTAGCATTCTGCCATTTCATACCGGAAGAGGCATAGATATACTGGTTAAGGGTGTCACCAAAATAAATCCCTTGCATGGTGTGATTGGCGGTCTGTCCATCCAATGCGCCGGGATTGGTAAAGCTGAACGCGAGATGGGTGGTTCCGGCAGCAGCATCGGTCAGTTGGGCGGTGAATTGGATGGTGTACTGCGACTGATCATCCAGCGGGAGATTGGTATCGCCCGCATACCCCATCCAGTTTGCAGACGAAATGGTTCCCTCATATTCGGTATATACCGCCCCGTCCTTCACAACGGTTTCTCCCTGATTGTAGGAGCTGACCTCATAAGTAACGGTCTCATCCTTGGTCCAGAGGTTAGCGCCGGTCAGGTCGTCCATCGAGAGCAGCAGCTCCAGCTCGTCGAGGTTGTTCTCGCCCGGCTCCACAACCGTAATCGGCTTTTTGGCGCCGTCATCGGCGGACGAGGCATCCGCTTCGGCAAACACCGCCAGCGGCAGAGACGCAGCGGCCATCAGCACGGCCACCGCCAGGGCAAGGACTTTCTTCCATGTGTGCTTCATGATGTAAGGTTCCTCCATATTTTATTTTTGATGTGAGACATGCTCACGGTCAAACATTGATTCCAGACGCTCGGGCTCCGCCCGATTCGGATATGCCTGAGCAAACCGGGGTACTGCGTCAGCCCAGCTTATTGAGGCGGTCCAGCTTTCTCTGCACCGAGGCCTCCACGGCACCTTTGCAGCCTTCCAGCGCGCTGGCAATGCCGATGCCGTCGGCGTTGTTAAGCGCAATCATCGTGGAATACAGGCTCCCGGTGGACCAGAGATAGCAGAGCTCGTAGCTCTTGCCGTCCAGCGCGATTTCCAGCATTTCAGAGTCGGCAGCCTCATTCACCACACGACCGCCCAGCAGATACTCCTCCAGCTTGGGGGTAACGCTCTGCATCGACTCGTACGAGAGCAGCTCGATGATGTTTGCCGCCTTATCCAGATCCTCCCCGTCCACGGTAGAACAAATGGTGATGCAGTTGGAGCCGTATGTGGTAATCATTCCGCGGTACTCCTGCTGATCGGTGCTGCCCAACGGCATCGGTACCACACCGAAGTTCAGCCCGGACGATTTGCTGGCGGGCAGATTTTTGATCCACTGCGGATAGAAAAGCTGCGTGCCATAGAGCCAGCGCGACTCCTGATACGTGCTCCCTGCCGAATAGCCGGCGTTGAAAAAGGTCATGATGCGCTGCAGGTCGTCGATCATTTTCTGCTCAACGTTCAGCACAAAAATATCGTTCTCATCCTTTTCCAGCAGCAGATTGCCGCAGGAGATATTGAAGCCGAGGATGTTGGCGTTCTCATAGGAGAAGCCGTAGTAATCGTCCTCCGGCCGCATCACATCATCTCCGTTGCGGTCCTGCGTGGCAATGCGGCAGAACTCCTGCATCACCTCCAGCGTCCACTCGTGGTTGCGCACCAGATCATAAAGATCCTTTCCATACACATCCTCCAGCAGAAACTGGTTGAACAGATCACGATTGAAGGTGATGATCTGGGTTGCCATATCGTCCATATACAGCATGTCGCCGGTCAGGAAGAACAGATAATTGTTGAAGGACCCCATCTCCCGGTTGTTCTGGTCGTAATACACCGCGTCGAGATTCAGCCCGTCCACCTCGTTGAGGTTCCAGAGGTACCCCTCCTGCCCAAGGCTCGGCATGTCGTTCATGCGGAAGGACCACATTTCATAGGCGGCCTCTTTCGCCTGTCCCAGCACCCGAGCAGTGTCGGTCCAGTTTGCGTCCTTTGTCTCCTTGATGACAAAATTGTACTGCGCCATCAGCTTTTCGTTCCGGTTGAACACCGCCTGATCGACAATCGTGCCGGTGATATTCCCTATAATGTCATCGCTCGTCCAGCTCCCGGAGCCGCGCGACAGCACGCGGAACTCAAATCCGTCAAAGTCCTCCATAATCGGCTGCGGCACCGCGTTGGGGTCCCCGCCGGGCTCCTCGGTATCCCCGCCGCCTGTCGTTTCGCTCCCGGACGGCGTCCCGCCGGTCGAGGTGCCGCCCTGGGTTCCGTCGTCCGGCGGGGTTTCCCCGCGCCGGCAGGCTGCCAGTGCCGGGAGCAGCAGCAGACATCCTACAATCAGGCAAATTGCCCGAAAGAGGAGTCTTGTTTTTGGACGTTTTACACAATTCATAGTTTTACTCACACTCCTTTTGCAGTTTGGTGCACAATTTCGTGCTCATGAAGATTATACCACAACTTGAGTGCATTGTAAATTGCAAAACGTTACGCATTCATTGCAAATTAGGACATATTTCGTTGTTTCATTTGATAAACTCACTGGGGGAGACGCCGAATTTCTGCAAAAAGGCCCGATAAAAAGCCGTGTAATCGGCATAGCGGAGCATCAGCGCAACCTCGGTGGGCGGCATTCCTCCCTGCAGCAGGTCGGCGCCGCGCTCCAGCCGCTTACGCTGGATATACTGTTTGGGCGACTCCCCGACGGTCTTCAGGAACACCCGGTGCAGGTGCTTTGGCGTGACCCCCAGCAGGCCGGCCAGCTGACCGACCGTCAGCGCATAGTTGTGATCGTACAACAGGGTCTTGGCCGAATCGACATAGTTCGCATAGCTGCCGATGGGGGTGTGAATCACCTGCATATCCTGCGCATTGACCCGGTGGTAGGAGAGCAGCAGCCGCGCCATGCACCGGTTGAACTCCGGCAGATCGGTGCGCGCATAGTCGCTCTCCAGAATCAGGTGGAACAGCGAGACCATCTCGGAGGCATACGGGCAATCAAACAGCAGCTCTCCCGAACGGAACCCGAATTCCCGCACAAAGGGCTGCACTTCCCGCCCCCGCAGCATCATCCAGTAGTATTCAAACGGATCAGCCGGATCAGGGCGCATGGTGTGTGCCAGATTCGGCCAGCTGATAAAGGCCATGCCCGCCCCCACCGGCTGTCCGTTATAAAATCCGCGCCCTCCTACGCAGACATGCAGCACCCAGCGGGAGCGCCACATGCGCTGCTCCACCAGCTTGGCGGGATCGGATCGTTCATGCCCCACCATCCACAGCCACACCGGCTCCTCGGGCTCGGACGGGTAAAAATATACCCCCTTTTTGTAGTACGGCAGGCCGTCGGTCTTGCGGTAGACCTCCTTGTCCGCATCCCGCCACTCCCGTTTTTCTCCTTCTGCCGCATAATATCTGACGTACACCCCTCATTCCTCCTGTCCGCAGCGCCGAGCACTGGCCCGGCCGGGAAGCCAGCCGCCCCCTGTTTTCGGTATCCACACTATATGGTAACAGATCCGGAGCCTTTTGTCAAGCCAGACATGCAAATTTTATGGAAAATAGCATTGTGAAATTTCCCGGATTGATGGTGTTTTTTCGCACATTCCGGCACGGGCATTGACAAAGTCATGCAAAGGCGTTATACTATGTCCATCCATTGTTGATCCATCCGAAAGCGAGGGAGCCTACATGACCGATTCGTCGTTTCTGCTGTGCGAACCAACGGTTTACGCCGTGAGGCAGCACTATGAAATTGTCTACATCACCGCCGAGCCGGGCGCCGCCTGGGTGCTGATTGCAGGAAAGCGCTATACCGACCAGATGTGCGGCGTGGTGCGCTCTGGCTCCTGTACGCACCATGTCCGCGTCCCGGCCGGGGAACTGGACCTTGCCGGGCGCTATACGGTCTGCCTGGCGCGCATTCCCGAGCGGCATTCCTACTTCCCGAAAACCGAGCGGCTGTTCACGGCGGAATTCTCCTTCCGTCCGCTGCCGGCGGAAGATATCCGCGTCTATATGCTGGCAGACACGCACTCGGAGCTGCAGGCCCCCATCGCTGCGGCAGGCTATTTCGGCTCCTGCCCCGATTTGCTGATTCTTGGCGGGGACAACGGCAACACTGCCTCCAATCCCGAAAGTGTGATGACAATGGCTCGCCTGGCCGCCGCGGTTACACACGGCGAAGCACCGGTCATTTATATGCGCGGCAATCACGACACCCGGGGCGCTTTTGCCGAGCGGCTGCCGGACTATGTGGGCACCGACTGCGGCAAGACCTATTTCCCCTTTCGCCTGGGCCGCCTGTGGGGAGTTGTGCTGGACGCCGGGGAGGACAAGACCGACGACCACGCCGAATATGGGGACATTGCCGATTACACCGCCTTCCGCGATGCCCAGACCGACATGCTGCATTCGCTGACCCGGGAGGCCGCGCAAACCTGCACACCGGAAGCGGAGGTGCGGCTGGCGCTCTGCCACATTCCGTTCGGAGTGATAGAAACCCCGTTCTCCGAGGTTTATGACCGCTGGACCGCCGAGCTGAACCGCCTGGGTGTTGACCTGATGCTCTCCGGGCACTGCCACCGGCTGGATTTTGTGGAGCCCGGGAGCACGTCTTACGGCCGGGTCATGCCGGATTATCCGGTTGTCATCGGCTCCCGCGTCAACCGCAAAATCCCTGAAAGCTATGCCGGAACCGCTCTGATCATCGGCAGCGACCGGATGACCGTACGGTTTACCGACGTTGCCCACCGCATTTTGCAAGAGCATACCGTCCCCCAGCGGAGATAGGCGCAACCGTCAAAGAAGACCTTGGAGGAACCCGCCTCTTAAGGAGAGGCCGGTCCCTCGGGGGCCTCCCCCGGCGAGACCTTCCCCAGCGCAAGCCCCCCCATTTTCGTATCCTGTATTGCAAATACGGTACGCCCGGGGGCTTGCGCCGGGGATTTTTTCTTGGGGATGGATAGACA
>CALWQR010000103.1 GCA_944383705.1 uncultured Clostridia bacterium | reverse complement strand
AAATGATGAAACGCTCAAAGTCTATCGAAGTGCGGCAGCAACGGGCAATCGAGGAAAAGTCCGGCCTTCTCAAAAATCTGGAAACCGCAGAAGATTTGAAAATCGCTCCGCTTCTTTATTTTTCAAACACCTTAGTGACTTTTTCTGCTGTTGTACCGATTTTTGACGGCAAAAATGTCTGCCAGCCAATCTCGTTTACCGTAAAACAGGGAGAACGCATTGCCCTTGATGGGAAAAATGGGTCTGGAAAAACGAGCCTTCTGAAGCTGCTGATTGGGCAACAAATAGAGCATCGTGGGACGGTTGCTATCGGTTCTGGAATGATGGTGTCCTATGTCCCCCAAGATACTTCTATGCTGAACGGCTCTTTATCAGAGTTTGCGGAAGCCAATCGTATCAATGAAAGCTTGTTTAAGGCAATCTTACGGAAAATGGATTTTTCACGAATACAGTTTGAAAAGAAAATGGAAGATTTTTCGGCGGGGCAAAAGAAAAAAGTGTTGATAGCAAAAAGCCTTTGTGAACGAGCGCATCTGTATGTATGGGATGAACCTCTGAACTATATTGACATCTATTCTCGAATGCAAATTGAGAATTTGATTAGAGAATTTTCTCCTACAATGATCTTCGTAGAACATGATCTTGCTTTCAGAAAAACGATTGCTACAAAAACAGTATATATGGAAGGTACCTCCGGTCAAAGCTGTCAATGGTCGTGATAAACGATGCATTTCATGCGCCGCCATCGACAGCCCTGCCCGGTCTTGCTGCGGTTATCAAGGCGGGCAAGCACCCCTGGGGCTTGCCCACCTCCTTTGATTTTGCGTGGAGGCCAGTTGCGAAAGCTTTTCCTGCGAAATCATCTCAACATCCTACTATATCTGAATTTGCCGAGGGGGAATCAATCGTCGATAGGAACGGACGGCAGCTCGGTTTCCCGTCCGCTCCGGCGGCCTGTCGGGACAGCAGCCGGGAAAAATAACACAGGGCAGCGGCAGAGAGGGGCTCCTCTCTGCCGCTGCCGGCTTTCGGCTGGTCGGTTCAGACCCGCTATACTCCGGTACAGGCTGCGGCAGGGCCGCTCCGGCGGGGTCTGCGGGGGCTTCCCCGCAAGGCTGTCTTTCTGCCGCGTTGCTTCTACAGCAGATTTTCTATCGAAAACTGCTCCAGGCGGCGCATATCGCCTATAGCGTCGCGCAGCAGTGCCAGGGCCGAGCGGTACCCGTAAAAATCCCCGCAGGCCGCACATGCGGCCAGCACGGCGGTTTGCTCGCTGACCCGGTCCGTAACGGTATATCCGACCGACAGGCCGACATAGGGGGCGTTGCTCTCCCAATACTCCCGCACCGCGGCGGCCGCCTGTGCGCTGTCGGCGTCGCCGGAGTCGGGCATGGCGTCCAGCATGGCGTTCAGCCGGTCAGCCACCCGATTGATATACACTGCGTTCCAGGCCATGCCGCCCAGCATCACGGCCAACAGAATCAGGGATGCTGCAAAGCTTTTCATGCGCCGTCTCCTTTCCCGTGTCGCCCGGCGTCCTGACGCGGGATCAGGCGCAGCTCTCCCGCATCGTTTGCCGTGACGCAAAAAAGCCGGTCGGCCGTATAGCCCCGGCGGGCAAGCTCGCGCTCCAGCCAGGCGCGGTCCTTGCCAATCAGCTTCAGCCCGGGCAGGCTGCACACCCCGTTGCACAGCACCACGTGCATCAGGGGCTCGTCCGCTGCGCGCACGCCCAGCTGGCTGTTGGTGGGCTGGGCAAAGGCGGCCCGGGGCAGCACGGTCAGCTTCCCGTTCTTCTCCAGAATGGCGTGCTGCACCTGCGCCAGGTCCGGGTAGCCCTGTTGGCGGATTTCGCTCATCAGCTCCTCCATCGAAATGCGCAGGGACATCAGCGCCCGCTGGTTCAGCCGGCCGTTGCGGATGATGACGGTGGGGCGCGCCGAAACCAGCGATTTGAACCGCGGGAACCGGGTCAGCACCATGGAGGAGAGCACCTCCAGAATCAGCAGCGTCACCATGGGGATCAGCGCGTAGGCAACCGGAATGTCCTGGTCGGTGACCGGCAGGGCGGCAATTTCGGAAATCAGCAGCGTGGTGACCAGATCCGTAACCTCCAGCTCGCCAATCTGCCGCTTGCCCATCAGACGCATGATGATGTTGAGCGCCAGATAAATGACCAGCGTGCGGATAAATATGGTAATCATGGCGCGCCTCCGTTCTGCCTGCATTGCTACTCAGTATACCCCCCATCCGCTGCATTTATACGCCCCCGATCGGGAGAAGGCCTTGGAGGCCCCGCCTCTTAAGATTCCCACCGTTGGAGAAGGCCTTGGAGAGCCCCGCCTCTTCTCAAGAGGCGGGGCTCTCCAAGGTCTTTCCCCGCGGTATCTATCTCCCGCCGGGGCGGGCGGCCGGGGAAGGTCCCGGGGGTGGGAGGCTTGGAGGGAGGGGCCGCCTCCTCAAGAGGGACCTCCCTCCCAAGGTCTTCTTCCCCGGCGATCGCCTCACACCAGCAAAAATCGGACGCCGGAGAGGGAATCCGGGGCATCGGCGGCGGGGGCGGAGGCCAGGCTGTTGCGGGCCACCAGGTCGCTTACCGGGCAATGGTAGCGGCGCGCCACGCTCCACAGGGTATCCTCGCGCATGGGGTAGCAGACCGTATACACCGCGCCCGCAGGCTTCCACTCGCCGCCAAAGGCGACCTCGGACACCGTGCGGACCTCATCCTGTCCGCGCAGGGCGGCGCAGACCGCCAGCTCGGCGTCCACGCCGATGCGTTCGCCGTCGATTCTGGCCTTGCAGGAGAGCAGCTCCACGGTGATGTCCGAAAAGGCCGGCTGCTCGCGGCTGCCGTCGGTTTCATACCGGAAGGGCAGCTCCAGCTCCTGCGCGCTCAGCTCGCTGCCGTCCGACAGAATCACCGTAAACCGGCATTTGCCGGTGAGGATGAACTTGCCGCGGTCGGCCTCCAGACCCGTTGGCATGGCCATGCCGCCGATATCGGCCACGGTCAGCCCCGGCCGGATGCCCGCCTCCTCCAGCGGAACGGCGGAGTTGAGCGAAACATTGCCGTTGAAGCAGCGCAGCGCACGGGAGAGCGGGACGGCGGCATAGGCGACCTCGCAGGACTGACTGGTCGAGTAGATGTCCCGCGTGTAGGCGAACTCCTCGTTGCGCTGGGCGCGCACCTGCAGAATGACCGACGCCTCGCATAGGATGCGCCCCTCCTCTACGGTGATGCGGATGTCGGTGCAGGTGCCCTTGGCGCAGCATTCGCAGTTGACCTCCACCCCATCGGCCGGCACCTGCTGGCTGAAGGGAATGCGGCGCAGCACCGGATAGGGCGGCTGGAGCTCGGCCGCGTCGTCGCGGCAGCAAAGCAGCTTCAGGCAGAGCTCTCCGCGGCAGCCCACGCTGCCGCTGCCGGCGGTGGCCTCGGTGACAAACACCTGCCCCTCGGCGCAAATCACCCGCACGCTGCCCTCGCCCGCGTCACAGAGAATTTCGTCTCCCAGCGCCAGCGGCTCGCCGGTGCCCAGAAAGACCCGCGCGCAGCTGCCCTGCCCGCGCAGGCGCTGGATGTCCTCGCCCTCCCCAAAGCTGCCGCCCAGCAGCCGGGTCCCGTACATGCGCACGGCAGAGCGCAGCCGGCACTTGACCGACAGCCTGCGGGGGGCCGCAACCCGGCCGGAGACCATCTCGGGCACCGACTCCACGTCGCACAGGATGCCGTCGCCGATTTCAAAATCGGCCGGCAGCTCCACCGGCACGGCAAAGCGGTACTCTCCCGACTGATTGGCGCAGTACAGCCCGCCGTCGTTCCCGGAATACAGGATGCAGTAATCCACGGTTCCCGAGCATTCGGCACTTCCCGCTCCAATGTAGCGGTCGGCAGGGGACACCGTTGCCCGGATCCGCAGCAGCCGCTTGATCTCGGGCTGGTAATCCGGCAGGCTGAAGTCCTCGGCCAGTTCGGTCACAATCTGCCGCTCCCCCAGCGGCGACTGAATCCGGATGGTGTCCGGCCCGTCTGTTTCGTATCGATTCATAGGTCTTCACTCCTTCTGTTTTTGCTACATCATATGCGCCGCCCCGGCCGAATAGACCACTCCGGGGGCAAGCTGTGGCGGCGGAATCCTGCGCACCGGCTTTTTCCGGAAAATTGCAAAAAAGACTTGACGGGCGCGCCGGTTTCGGCTATAATAAAGACAGAACACAAGACGGAGGTGGAACCATGAACCCCAATGACCGCAAATCGCACGCAAGAACCAAAACCACGCTGAAAATCATCGGCCTGCTTCTGATGGCGGGCGGCGCCGCGCTGGCGGTGACGGGCTTTGCCGACATCTTCACATCAGACGGGTTCCCAACAAAATTCTGGATGCTGATGCTGGGGCTGCCCATGCTGGCCATTGGCGGGATGCTCACCCTGACGGGCTTCCGGCAGGAAATCGGCCGCTACATGAAAAACGAGACCGCGCCGATTTTCAACGAGATGAGCCGGGACATCCGCCCGGGCGTGCAGGACATCGCCTCGGCCGTGCAGCAGGGAATGAGCCGGCCCGCGGATGCGCAGGAGCAGACGCAGGGCGTGCAGTCCGGCGAGGGAAGCTGCCCCGCCTGCGGGGCATCTCTGCCGCAGGACAACCGCTTCTGCCCCAAATGCGGCCGTCCCCTGGCGCGCAGCTGTCCGCACTGCGGGGAGACGCTGCCGCCGGACGCGAAATTCTGCCCGGCCTGCGGCAAGCCGCTTGGAACGCAGGGGGGCGCAGGCGCGGCAGACGGCGGGAACGGCCGGGCCGGTCAATAACCCCGTCCCGCGGGCCGGAGGTCTTCCTTGCGGGGCAGGCCGGACTGCGCGCACAGCCGGCAGGCTCCGGCGGCCGGGGGGCATTCAGGCAGACGGCGCGGATTGGCGGCCGGCCGGACAGGCACCGGAGGGCTCTCCCCCGCATACACTGCGGCAGGGAGGGATGCCGCATGAATCATTTGGAAAGCTATTTTCGCGCCTGTCTGAATGCCGACTACCGGCAGGGGGAAAACGGAGCAAGCTGGGCGGTGGAGCGGGACGGCGACCGTCTGTTTTTGCTGTTTGAGCACAGCAACGGGATGACCGACTGGCTCAACAATCTGGATTTTCACGCCGTGCCCTACCGGGACATGAACCCGGTGTGGCAGTGCCACGGCGGATTTTTGCGGGCCTGGCGCGGGGCAAAGCCGGCCGTGGAGGCGGCGCTGTCCGGGCAGGCCTGCCGGAGCGTGACCGTCATCGGTTACAGCCACGGGGCTGCGCTGGCCGTGCTCTGCCACGAGTGGGTGTGGTACCGATACCCGCAGCTGCGCGAGCGGCTGCACGGCTTTGGGTTTGGCTGCCCGCGCGTGCTGTACGGCTGCGCGCCGCCGGCAGTGGCCGCCCGTTGGCGCAGCTTTTTTGTGGTGCGCAACGAGGACGACCTGGTCACCCATCTGCCGCCCCGCCTGCTGGGCTACTGCCATGCCGGCAACCTGGTGACCATCGGGGAGGCCGGGCGGTATTCCGGCATTGACGCCCATCGCCCCGAGAGCTACCTGGCCGAGCTTGCCCGGCTGCCGTAGGCGGGTCTTTCGCGCAGCCGGATCCCTGCGATGCGCGGATTGGATGCGCACAGGATAACGGCCGCGGGGACAACGCCTGAGCGGGCCGGCCTTGAGGCCCCGCCCGCCGGGCTCTGCGGGGGAGGGCAGGGCGCCCGCCGGCGCACCCGGACGGAAATATCTGAGCCCAGGGGGCTGAGTCAGAAGCGACTCAGCCCCCTGGGCTGTTGGAGAAGGCGCTGTCCCCGTTGGGCGGCCCGATGCGGCAGGGCCCGGGCCCGGATGGGCCCTGCCGCCCTTGTCCGGCCTACGGCCGGCAGACCCCGCAGGGGGTGTAGCCGGCATCCAGGGCCTGTTCGCGCGTGAGGAAGTAGATGCGGTTTGCCTCGTCCGGCAGGCTGGCGCAGGTGGGCAGGTGGAACTTTTTGGAGTTGAGGTTGCCGATGTACCGGTATTCGTCGCCGCCCTGCCCGCCGCTGCCGGTGGTTTCCCCCTCGGTCGGGTTGGTGAGCGCGCCGCTGCCCCGCTGGGTGGTGAAGGTGACGGTTTTGCCGTCACTGGTGCAGATGATGTCGCCCTGCATGTCGGTGCGATAGACCTGCACGCCGGCGTCGCGCAGCCGGCTGAGCACCTCCTCGGTCGGGTGCCCGTAGGAGTTGTCCTTGCCCACGGAGATCACCGCATACTGCGGGTGGACCTCGCGCAGGAAGGGATAGGTTGTGGAGCTTTCGCTGCCGTGGTGCCCCACCTTGAGCACGGTGGATTGCAGCACCGCGCCCGACTCGAGCATATCGGCCTCGGATTCGCGCGCGGCGTCTCCGGTAAACAGAAAGGAGGTCTCGCCATAGACGATCCGCAAAACAATGGATTGGTTGTTGTTGTCGTCATAATCGGCCAGCGGCGCCAGAACCGTGACCTGCGCGCTCCCAAGAGAGAACACCGTGCCCGGCTCAGGACGCACCAGCTCCAGCCCCCGCTCGGCTGCCTTGTCGGCAAAGTTTGTAAACGCCTTGGAGTCGTATGAGGGAACCGGACAGTACACGGTCCCGGCGTCGGCACAGGTCAGCGCGGCGGCCAGCCCGCCCACGTGATCCTCGTCCGGGTGTGTGCAGACCACGTAATCGAGATAGGAGAGGCTCTGTTTTTGCAGATAGGTGTAGATCAGGTCGCCGTCCGCGCGGTTCCCCCCGTCAATCAGCATGGATTTGCCGTCGCACAGCACCAGCGCCGCGTCGGCCTGCCCCACGTCGATGAAGTGTACCGCAAAGGCTGAGCCCTCGGGCAGAGGGGCGGAGGTGCCCTCCGCGCCGGTTCCGGACGTTCCGCCCGGCAGCGAGCCGGGCTGAATGCAGCCGGAGAGGCAGGAGAGCAGAAACAGAATTGTCAGTAACCAGCACACAATTTTTTGTTTTTTCATATTTACCTCCCTGTGGTTTCCAGGCAAGTCCGGCCTGTCGGGAACGAGCCTTCCGGTGAGTCAAGCGCGCGGAAGCGCAGACATACGGCCGTGCCTGCGCTTACTTTCCGAACTCCACCAGCTCCAGCCCCTGGTT
>CALWQR010000102.1 GCA_944383705.1 uncultured Clostridia bacterium | reverse complement strand
GCAATCGGTCACGAGCCGTACGGCGGTTTTGGTGTACTCGCTTCCGCTCTCGGCCGGGGCAATGGCGTCGCCGGCCATATACGCCATGAGCTGATGCCCGTAGCAAATGCCCAGCACCGGGATGCCCAGCTCCAGTACCCGCGGGTCGTAGTGCGGGGAGCGTTCGTCATATACGCTGTTCGGCCCGCCCGTAAAAATGATGCCGCGATAGCCGGCCTGCCGGATTTCCTCCAGCGAAATGCCGCGGTAGGATTTGATTTCCGCATAGACATGCTGCTCGCGCACACGGCGGGCAATCAGCTGATTGTACTGTCCGCCAAAATCCAGAACCAGTATTTTTTCCATCTGTGATCTCCGTAATTTCCGTTGCCTTCCCCGCGGGGGTCAGATATTGATTTGGGCGCTGCCGCCCTGCACATCCTGCAGCAGGGGGCGGAGCTTTTCGAGAAAGGCCTCTACCTGCCCCGGGCAGCGGCCGATGTAGGCGGCGGGGGTGAGCAGCTCCTGCATCTCCTGCTCGGTCAGCCCGAACGCCGGCTCGGCTGCCAAGCGGGAGAGCAGGTCGCAGTCCTCTCCGTTTTTCATTCTTGCGGTTGCCTCCATCGAGCAGCGGCGGATGATTTCATGCAGCTCCTGCCGGTTTCCTCCCCGCTTGACCGCCTCCATCATCAGATTTTCGGTGGCGATGAAGGGGAGGTATTCCCGCACGGTCCGTTCCACAATCTTCTCGTTGACATGCAGCCCGTCGGTCACGTTTTGCGTCAGACGCAGAATCGCGTCGGCACAGAGGAAGCCCTCGGGCATGGAGATGCGGCGGTTGGCCGAATCGTCCAGCGTTCGCTCCAGCCACTGTGTCGAGGCCGTCATGGGCGCGTTGAGCGCGTCGGCCATCAGATAGCGGGAGAGCGAGCAGATGCGCTCGCAGCGCATGGGGTTGCGCTTGTAGGCCATGGCCGAGGAGCCAATCTGATTCTTTTCAAACGGCTCCTCAACCTGCCGGTCATGCTGGAGCAGCCGGATGTCGTTTGCCATGCGGTAGCAGCTCTGCGCAATTGAGGAAAGGCAGTTGAGGATGCGGCTGTCCACCTTGCGCGGATAGGTCTGCCCGGCCACGTCAAAGCACTCGTCAAAACCGAAATCCCGGCAGATCATCCGGTTCATCTCGTCGATTTTGTCCGCATCCCCTTCAAACAGATCGAGGAAGCTGGCTTCGGTTCCGGTGGTTCCGCGGCAGCCGAGAAATTTGATATTTTCAATGGCAAAATCGATTTCGTTCAAATCCGATAGGAGATCCTGCATCCAGAGCGTGGCGCGCTTGCCCACAGTAACAAGCTGCGCGGGCTGGTAATGCGTGTAGCCAAGCGTCGGCAGGCTCCGGTATTTCAAGGCAAAATCCCGCAGATTGGCCAGCACCCCCAGCAGCTCCCCGCGCAGATAGCGCAGCGCGTCGCGGTAGAGGATGAGGTCCGCATTGTCGGTCACATAACAGCTCGTAGCGCCGAGATGAATGATGCCGGCCGCCGAGGGAGCCGCCTTGCCAAAGGCATAGACATGCGCCATCACGTCATGGCGCACCTCCTTTTCGCGCGCGGCGACGCATTCATAGTCGATATCCTCGACATGCGCCTCCATTTCGGCAATCTGATCGTCAGTCACCGGCAGCCCGAGCGTATGCTCGGCTTTCGCGAGAGATACCCAAAGGCGGCGCCAGGTGGAATAGCGCATATCCGCAGAAAAGAGATGCAGCATATACCGGGAGGCATAGCGCCCGGAAAGCGGGGATTCGTACAGATTGGTCATAGCTTCAGGCTCCTTTTTTGTTTCGTTCCGTGTCTGCCGCCTCTGCGGTGCCGGTTTTGGCTTTATCGGATAATGATGCTGTCGCGCTCCGGGCCGACCGAAACATACTTGATTCGGCAGCCGATCTGGTTTTCAATCATGTTCACATAATTCTGCGCCTGCGCGGGCAGCTCCTCCCAGCGGCGCGCGGCCGAGATGTCGCACCGCCAGCCGTCCATATATTCGATCACCGGCTTGGCGTCCTTGAGCGCAACCGGGAACGGGAAGCGGTCGGTCTCCCGTCCATTCAGCAAATACCTGGTGCAGACCGGAATTTTCTCCATGTAAGAGAGCACGTCCAGCTTGGTCAGCGCAATTTCGGTTGCGGCCTGCACCTCCACACCGTAGCGCGTCGCCACAATGTCCAGGGGACCTACCCGGCGGGGACGTCCGGTTTTGGCGCCGTATTCCGCGCCCGCGCGGCGGAGCGCCTCTGCCTCGTCTCCGAACATCTCACACACAAACGGCCCCTCGCCCACGCAGGTGGAATAGGCCTTGACCACGCCGACCACATTGCCGATCTTTGCGGAGGGAAGCCCCGAGCCGATCGGCGCATAGGCCGCCGTGGTGTTGGAGGAGGTGGTGTAGGGATAGATGCCGTAATCCAGATCCCGCAGAGAACCGAGCTGCGCCTCGAACAAAAGCCGCTTGCCCTGCTTCTGCGCGGTATGCAGAAATTCCCCGGTATCGCAGATATAGGGCTTGATGTTTTCACAGGCATCGGCAATCCAGCGCTCCAGCAGCTCCATGGTATAGGGCTTTGCGCCGTAGACCTTGGTCAGCGTCAGGTTTTTCCACTCCATCAGATCGCGCAGATGCGCGCGCAGCTCCTCCGGGTAGAACAGCTCGCCCGCAAGCACGGTCTTTTTTTGCTGCTTGTCCGAATAAAACGGCGCGATGCCCTGCTTGGTGGAGCCGTATTTTTTGTCCGCCAGACGGGCCTCCTCCAGCGCGTCCAAATCGCGGTGCCAGGGCAGCAGGAGCGAGGCGCGGTCGCTGATTTTCAGGTTGTCCGGCGTCAGGGAGACGCCCTTCCCCATCACCTCCTGCATCTCCGCCCACAGGTTTTCGGGGTCCAGCGCCACACCGTTCCCGAGCACATTGACCACACCCCGGCGGAAAATGCCGGAGGGCAGCAGGTGCAGCGCGAATTTTCCGTATTCGTTGATGACGGTGTGCCCCGCGTTGCCGCCGCCCTGATAGCGGATGACCACATCATAGTGCCCGGTGAGCAGGTCCACCATCCGGCCCTTGCCCTCGTCCCCCCAGTTGATGCCCACAATTGCGCAGTTTGCCATTGCTTCT
Organism: uncultured Clostridia bacterium; assembly: GCA_944383705.1. GTDB lineage: Bacteria > Bacillota > Clostridia > Oscillospirales > CAG-272 > UMGS1865. Next base: position 4,159 of record CALWQR010000102.1, on the reverse strand, counting down.
CCCTCTCTTTCGGATTCAGATATGCGCGCTCAGGCGCTGCATGACCTCGGCATAGGCGCCCTCCACACCGCCGAGATCCCGGCGGAAGCGGTCCTTGTCCAGCTTCTCGCCGGTTTTGCTGTCCCAGAGGCGGCAGGTGTCGGGGCTGATTTCATCGGCCAGCACAATGCTGCCGTCGGGGAGCCGGCCGAACTCCAGCTTGAAATCCACCAGCGTGACGCCGCACTCCCGCCAGAAGGCCCTCAGCTTTTCGTTCACCGCGAAGGAGTAGCGCTTGATGGCTTCGATTTCATCGGCCGTAGCCAGCCGGAGCGCGCGGGCGTGGTATTCGTTGAGCAGCGGATCGCCCAGCGCATCGTTTTTATAGGAAAACTCGATGGTGGGAAACTCGAACACCATCCCCTCCTCCACGCCGTAGCGCTTGGAAAACGAGCCGGCGGCGATGTTGCGGACAATCACCTCCAGCGGCACAATGGAAACCCTTTTGACCAGCGTCTCGCGGTCGTTCAGCTCTTTCACAAAATGCGTCGGGATGCCGGAGGCCTCCAGCCGCTGCATCAGCAGATTGCTCATGCGGTTGTTGATAACCCCCTTGCCCGCAATGGTGCCCTTTTTCAGCCCGTTGAACGCGGTTGCATCGTCCTTGTAGGAGACAATCAGCAGGGACGGGTCATCGGTGGCATACACCTTTTTCGCTTTTCCTTCATAGAGCTGTTCCAGTTTTTTCATACCATTTCTACCTCCGATTCTGGGTTGGCGCGGGAGCTCCGCCTGCAAGCAAAAAAGACAAAGGTGCCTTGGAACCCTGCGCGCAGCGCACTGCCCGCGCAAAACAAAAGACGCCTTTGCCCTGTTTGTATTCGGTTTTTGCTGTTCCAACGGCAGGACTGCCTGCCCTGTCGGTCAGTTGGAAGACGCCACTGTCTTTCGGATGTAATTATACACCTTTTTGCCGGATTTGTCAACATATTTTCTTGTCAAAAATGGGCCTTTTTGCGCTGCAAAATCCAGGCAAAACAGAAAGAGCGCACGTCAGATCGCCGCCGATGGGGCACAGAAAGTCCCCGGAAGCCCTGCGTCCCCGATGGCAGCGCCTGCTCAACACCCCATTTCTCCATCCCCGAAGGAGCCGTTACCCGTTTTTCACCGCGATCTGGCAGGCCTGCATGGCCGCAAGCGCGCCCCGGTGACGCTCCGGCGTGACGCCGGCGCAGCAGGCGGCGTCCACCAGCACCGGGACCTCGGGCAGAAAAGCCTTGAGCAGCATGGCATTGGAAATGACGCAGATATCGGTGCACAGCCCCACCAGCGTCACGCTGCCAATCGGCTCGCGCAGATGCTCCCGCCGCAGACGCTCGGCCAGCTCCACCGAGCCAAAGCCCGGTTTCTCCACCACATTTTGCGCAAATTCCGACAGCGCGGGGGCAATCTGCCAGCCCTCGCTCCCGCGGATGCAGTGCGGGACCGGAAGGTTTCTCCCCTCCTGCGTGGAGAGATAATCCTCCCCGTGGGTGTCGCGTGTAAAAATCACGTCGCCGTCAAAGTCCTCCAGCTTTCTGCGCACCCTGGGCACAACCGAGACCGCCTCGGGCGTTCCCAGCGCGCCGGTGATAAAGTCGTTCTGCATATCCACAACAACCAGAATGTTTTTCATGCTTCAATCCTTTCCTTCCTCGCCGCAGCGGGACATGAACCGAGCGGCCGGTTTTTTGCCGCCGGCCGGGTTTTGGGCAAAGCTCCCGCGCTTCGGCGAAGCCTCCGCCCGGCAGGCCGGAAGAAGGCGCGGCAGCTGCTCGAGAACCCTGTCGGTCGCCTGCTCCACCGGTGCGGTTCCGTCCGCGCGGATGACCGGACCATGGAAAAGCCGAAGCCACTCCTCCACGCATTCCTCGGTTCTTGAGCCGACCATATTCAAAAACGCCTGTTCGCGCTCGTACAGATCGCCGCCCGGCAGCATCCGGCTGCCGAATTTCCGATAGGAGCGGAGCCACACCCGCTGCAGCCGCAGCACCCGCGGAGCCTCCACCAGCACGGCGCATGAAAGCCGCCGCTCCATCTGCTCCCCGCAACTTCCCCTGACCGACACCAGGACAAAATCGGGATGCGCTTCCACCGCTGCAATCAGCGCATCCATGACCTGTTCGGGCGTACGCGGGGCGGCGTAGGGATCATCCGCACCGGCGTTTGGAAAGCACAGAGCCTCCCGATCGATCAGGACAACCCCCAGCCGTTCGGCCAGCCGACGGCCGAACGTGCTCTTGCCGCTTCCGTTCAGCCCGCACACCAAAATTCCGGTTCCCATGGCAGCGTTTCCTTTCGCGTTCCGCCCTTTCTCGCAGCCGCTCAGCTCCGGGCTGCCGGCGAATTTGTCTCTTATATTATAGCACAAAACCGCGCGGAATGCAAGAAAAAACGCCGGTTTGTGATGAAGAAAACCCGAAACGGGTATCCTAACAGGAAGAACGCTGCGAATCGGAGGCGGATATGGAGAAAGGCCAATCGGAAAAACACAGACGGATGCTGGAAGCACCGGTCGGGGCGCTGGTGCTCCGGCTGGCGGTTCCAAGCACGGCAAGCATGCTGCTCAACTCGCTTTACGGCTTTGCCGACGCTTGGTTCCTCTCGCGGCTCGGGACCAGCGCCAGCGGTGCGGTTGGAATCGTGTTCTCTGTCACCTCCTTGATTCAGGCCATCGGCTTTACGCTGGGCACCGGCGCCGGGAGCCTGCTTTCCCGTGCGCTGGGCGCCGGACGGCAAAAGGAGGCCGACGGCTGGGCGGCGCTGGCCTTCTGGCTCTCGCTGCTGCTGGGCGGCGCGGTGACGCTGGCGGGCCTGTTGACGCTGGGTCCCCTGATCCGCTTTCTGGGCGCCACCGACACCATCTTCCCCTACGCCCGCGATTATGCGGTTTATCTGTTCTGGTCCGCCCCGGTGATGTGCGCGGGCTTTGTGCTGAACAATCTGCTGCGGGCCGAAGGCCGGGCTGTTTTTGCAATGTCCGGCTTTGCGGTGGGAAATGTGCTGAACATCCTGCTGGATCCTCTGCTGATGTTCGGCCTGCGCATGGGCTGTGCGGGCGCCTCGCTGGCCACGCTGATTGCGCAGTCGGCTGGGGTGCTGGTGCTGCTTTCGGCATACGTGCTGCGCAAAAGTGCGGTATCGCTGACCCCGGGCAACGCAGTGCGGCAGTTCCGGCGCACCGGAGCGGTTCTGCTGACCGGCCTGCCCTCGCTGTTCCGCCAGGGGCTGGCCGGCGTTGCTTCGATTCTGCTGACGCGCAGCGCCCGGCAATGGGGAGACCCCGCCGTGGCCGCCTTTTCGGTGGTCTCCCGCGTGTTTCTGCTGCTGTACAGCTTTTGCCTGGGAATCGGCCAGGGTATGATGCCGGCTGCCGGCTACAGCCAGGGGGCGGGCAGACCCGACCGTGTACGCGCGCTTTACCGCTTCTCGCTGCTGCTGGCCAGCGGCGTGATGCTGACGCTTGCGATTCCCACCGGGCTGTTTGCCTCCCGCATTGTCGGGTTTTTCCGTCCGGACCCGGAGGTCGTCGCCATCGGCGGTACCATTCTGCGGGCGCAGTGTCTCGTGCTGTTTCTGCACGGCGGCATTGCCGTGACCAACATGCTGCTGCAGGCCGTCGGACGCCCTTTTGGCGCGGCGCTCATCGCCTGCGCGCGGCAGGGGCTGTTCTTCCTGCCTCTGGTTTTTCTGCTTCCCCGTGCGTTCGGCCTGCCCGGCCTGCAGTGGACCCAGGCAGCCGCCGACCTGCTGACCTTTTTGCTCACCCTTCCCTTTCTTGTAAAGCTTTTCAGGAAACCTGAAGGAAAGACTCCCGATAGCCCTGCTTCTTAAGAAGAGGCCGGGCAATTCGCCAAACGCGCAAAAAGCCGGTTTTCCGGAACTACGCCACTCATCCGCGCCCCCAAAAACATCCGCCCCCAAAAGAAATTCCCCGGCGCAGGCCCCCCGGGCGTACCGTATTTGCAATACCGTATGCAAAACCGGGGGCCCGTGCCGGGGAAAGGTCTCGCCGGAAGAGGCCCCGAGGGACCGGCCTCTCCGAAAGGCTTCACCGGGTGGGGCGGGCCGGGTGCCGCTTGCGGCTCTCCGCTAGCAGATTTTTCGTCAGGCGAGCAAACCGCCAACGGCAATAGTTACC
>CALWQR010000101.1 GCA_944383705.1 uncultured Clostridia bacterium | reverse complement strand
GAGAGGTTGAGATATTTGTTGGTAAACGGACCGATTTTGAACAGCGAGTGCTCGGAGCGCATGTTGAAAGCCTGCACAATCTGGGAGAGCCCCAGCACCAGGAAGGCCATGGTCTGGCCCTGCTCCACCGAGCCGCCGACCTCCCGCCCGATGACATAGGCGGCCAGCGACAGCAAACCGAACATCAGCCCCTGCAGCGCGGTGCGCAGGCCCATGCCGTTGGCAAACAGCCCCTCGGTTTTGGGCTTGGGACGGCGGTCCATCACGTCCTTTTCCACCGGCTCCATGCCGAGCGAAATGGCGGGGAGCGAGTCGGTAATCAGGTTGATGAAGAGCAGTTGCATCGAAAGCAGCGGGGTTTCGTGCCAGAGCAGCATGGCAATGAACACCACCACAATCTCGCCGATGTTGGTACCCAGCAGGTAGCCAACCACCTTGCGGATGTTGGCATAAATGCCGCGGCCCTCCCGCACGGCGTCCACAATGGTGGCAAAGTTGTCGTCGGTCAGGGTCATGTCGGCAGCGCCCTTGGCCACATCGGTGCCGGTAATGCCCATCGCGCAGCCGATGTCGGCGGCCTTGAGCGCCGGGGCGTCGTTCACGCCGTCGCCGGTCATCGACACCACCTGGCCCTTGCGCTGCCAGGCCTTGACAATGCGGATTTTGTTCTCGGGCGACACCCGGGCGTAGACCGAAATCTGCTCGACCTTGGCGTCCAGCTCCTCGTCGTTCATCGCGTCCAGCTCGGCGCCGGTAATGGCCAGGTCGCCTTCCTGCAGAATGCCGAGATCCTTGGCAATGGCCGAGGCCGTTACCACATGGTCGCCGGTAATCATCACCGGCTTGATGCCGGCGCGGCGGCAGATTGCAACCGCGTCGCGGGCCTCGGGGCGGGGCGGGTCAATCATGGCGACAAGGCCCACAAAGGTCAGCCCGTTTTCCAGCGTCTCGGAGGAAATCTCCTCGGGCAGCTCGTCGATATATTTGTAGCCGACCGCCAGCACGCGCAGCGCGTCGGCGCTCATGGCCTCGGTCACCTCCTTGGCGCGGGCCAGGTTGCCCGCGGTGCAGCGCTGCGCCATCATGTCAAACGCGCCCTTGGTAATCACCACCAGGCGGCCGTCCATGCGGTTGACCGTGGTCATCAGCTTGCGGTCGGAGTCAAAGGGCAGCTCGGCCACGCGGGGGAACTCGGCGTTCAGGGTATCCTTGGGCATTCCGATGCGGTGCGCGGCCAGGACCAGCGCGGTCTCGGTCGGGTCGCCGATGTGCAGCTCGCGGTCTCCCTCAAACTGCACCGAGCCGTCGCAGCAGAGCGAGGAGAAGCGCAGCAGGCGGCGGGTTGCCTCGGGCTGCTCCTCGGAGAAATTGAAGTTCAGCGGCGCGGGGTCTCCGTCGCACCAGGTGCGCACCAGGGTCATGCGGTTCTGGGTCAGGGTGCCGGTTTTGTCCGAGCAGATGACCGAGGCGCTGCCCAGGGTTTCCACTGCCGGCAGGCGGCGGATGATGGCGTTCTTTTTCACCATGCGCTGGACGCCGATGGAGAGCACCACCGTGACGATTGCGGGCAGCCCCTCGGGAATGGCCGAGACGGCCAGCGACACGGCGGTCATGAAGATGTCGAGAATTTCCAGCTTGTTGATGACGCCGATGACAAAAATCACGGCGCAGGCAGCCAGGGCGACAATGCCCAGGTATTTGCCCAGCTGGGCCAGCTTATCCTGCAGCGGGGTGCGGGTGTCTCCGGCGTCTTCCAGCAGGTTGGCAATCTTACCCATCTGGGTATTCATGCCGGTTTCGGTCACCACGGCCAGCGCGGTGCCGTAGGAGACGCTGCAGCCCGAGTAAATCATTGTGGACCGGTCGCCCAGCGCGGCGTCGGCGGCCACTGTGGCCTGCGCATCCTTTTCGCTGGGGACCGATTCGCCGGTCAGCGCGGATTCTTCGCATTTGAGGCTGACAGAGCGGATCAGCCGCGCGTCGGCCGGAATCCAGTCGCCTGCTTCCAGCCGGATGATGTCGCCGGGCACCAGGTCAACCGCGTCAATCACCTGTTCCTTGCCGTCGCGGATGACCTTGGAGTGCGGGGCCGAAAGATTTTGCAGGGCCTCCAGCGCTTTTTCGGCCTTGCTTTCCTGAATCACGCCCATGGTGGCGTTGAGCAGGACAATCAGCAGAATCAGCGCCGGCTCAAAGAACTCCTTGGGGTCGTGGCCGGTGCAGGCCACCACAAACGAGACAATGGCCGCCGCGATGAGAATCAGAATCATCACGTCCTTGAACTGCTCGGCAAAGCGCTGCAGGTTGGTTTTCTTTTTCTTTTCCCGCAGGCGGTTGGGACCGTGCTTCTCCAGCCTGGCCTGTGCCTCGGCGGCAGTCAGGCCGGTCTGCGCGTTGCTTTGCAGCTCGGCAAGCGTGGCTTCGGGCGTTTGGTCGTGAAATTGCATGGCGTAACATGTACCTCCGTCATTCAGAAAAATATGGATGTATGTAAAACGCATTGCGCGTGTGGTTTTCGGGGATTTTTGCGCCGACCGGGGGTGATACGAAAAAAAGACCCGTGCATCAGGAAATTTGTATGGTGGCCCGGGGCCGGTATGTACCATTTCCGTATCTGCATGAGTCTCGCATTTGAAAGCAAGCCAGGCAGCCGGGGCTGCCAGGATGTTGACTTGCTACGCGCTGTGGCGCGCATACTACTCCCTCATATGATGAAGCGTTCCATTTCCTTTATTATATCACAGAAGGGAACTATTGTCAATAGCTTTTTGCAATTTTTTTGGTTTGCGTCGTCTTTGGCTGCCGGATGGGAAAATTGCGGATACCGCTTGACGAACCGGGGAATTCATGATATAATATATTGGTATATTCCAGTACAGAAACAGAAAGGATTTCCACCACCGATGACGCTTTATGACGATTTGAAATGGAGGGGCCTGATTCAGGACATCTCCAGCCCGGATCTCATCGATAAACTCAATGCCGGAGGCATGACCTTTTATATCGGCACCGACCCCACCGCCGACAGCCTGCACCTGGGGCATTACTCCTCCTTCCTGATTACCCGCCGCCTGGCGGCTGCCGGGCACACCCCGCTGCTGCTGGTCGGCATGGCGACGGGGCTCATCGGCGACCCGCGCGGGACCGTGGAGCGCAAGCTCTCGGACCGCGATGAGGTCATGCACAATTTCGAGTGCCTCAAGGCCCAGCTCCAGAAGATTTTCCCCTACGAGGTGGTGAACAACTACGATTGGGTGAAGGACCTGACCATTATCGAATTCTTCCGGGACTACGGCAAATATATCAACGTCGGCTACATGCTCAGCAAGGACCTCATCCGCCGTCAGATGGAAACCGGTATTTCCTACGCCGAATTTTCGTACATGCTGATTCAGGGCCTGGATTTCAAATACCTGCACGAGCACCGCGGGGTGGACCTGCAGGTGGCCGGCTCCGACCAGTGGGGCAACATGACCACCGGCATCGAGCTGATCCGCAAAACCACCGGCGACGAGGTCTACGCCATGACCATGCCCCTGGTGACCGATTCGCACGGCAACAAGTTCGGCAAGAGCGAGGGCAACGCGGTCTGGCTGGACCGCAGCAAAACCAGCCCCTATGAGATGTACCAGTTCCTGATCAACGCCGAGGACAGCAAGGTGATTGATTACCTCAAGCGGTTGACCTTCCTCTCCCGCGAGCAGATCGAGGAGATCGAACGGCAGCACCTGGCCGCGCCCGAAAAACGGCTGGCGCAAAAGGCGCTGGCGCATGAAATTCTGCGCGACCTGCACGGCGAGAGCGCCTACGAGGAGGCCGTCCGCATCAGCGAGCAGCTGTTTGCGGGCAATGTTGCGGATATCCCGGTGCACGACCTGCTGGCTGGGCTGAAAAACGTGCCGCACTTTACCACCTCCGGCGGCCAGCTGGCCGATGTGCTGGTGCAGGCCGGCGTCTGCTCCTCCAAACGGGAGGCAAGGGAATTCCTCTCCAACGGCGCCCTGACGCTCAATGGCGCTGCCGTGAGCGACCCCGCTATGGAGATTACCCCCGATTCCTGCATTGCGGGCAAGTATCTGGTCATCCGCCGCGGAAAAAAGAAATATTACGTCGGCGAGTTGGGATGAAACTTCCGGAGAAGACCTTGGAGAGACCCGCCTCTTGAGGAGAGGCCGGTCCCTCCAAACCTCCCCCGGCGAGACCTTTCCCCGGCGAGACCTTCCCCGGCGAGACCTTCCCCGGCGTGGACCTTCCCCGGCGTGGACCCCCATTATTGCATACTGTATTGCAAATACGGTATGCCTGGGGGCCTGCGCCGGGGAATTTCTTTTGGGGGCGGATGGACAATTGGCAATGTGCAATTAGCAATGAACAATGAACAAGAAACAATAACTATGAACAGTGGGCAGAGGCCAGTAGCCGGTGAAAAACAAAGGGAATAGCTGATATTGTTACATAGAAATACCCATAATCAAAAACCGGGCAGCTAATAGCGGCTGTCCGGTATCTGGATATGTAAGGCAAATCGCTTTGTATGGCGGTATGCTCTTATTTTTGCATACCTCCCCAAAGAAGACTTCCCCGGCTGCCGCCCGCCGGCGGAACACTTTCATTCGCGTTCATGCCAAAAAGGCGGGCGGCGGCCGGGGAAGTTCTCGCAAGGGGAGGCTTGGAGGGGACTGCCTCTCCGAAAGAGGCGGCCCCTCCAAGGTCTTCTTCTTTGGCGGGAATCTTCTCAGGCGGGGCCCTCCAAGGTCTTCTCCTGCGCTGGATCTCAACCCTCGGTGGTGTTCTGGCCGGCGAGGGAGGCGGTAAAGCGCAGGTGAGACTGCTGCATCATAGCGCGGGCAGCGGCGTCCTGTCGGGCATCGCCCAGGCCGAAGCTGATGGCGATGGCGGTGTTGACCTGATTCATCATAGTCGGATCCAGATGTCCCATTTTTTCTCTGAGTCTGCGTTTATCCAATGTCCGGATTTGCTCCAGCAGGATGACCGAATCCTTGGCCAGCCCGACCTGATCCGCGTAAATGTCAATATGCGTTGGGAGATGTGTTTTGCTCATACGGGAAGTAATGGCAGCCGCAATGACGGTGGGGCTGTATCGGTTCCCGATATCGTTCTGGATAATGAGAACCGGGCGCAGCCCGCCCTGCTCCGAGCCGACAACCGGGCTCAGGTCGGCATAGTAAATATCTCCGCGTCTGACAACGGTATTCATGGTCGCTCCTTCCTTTCTTTTTCGGGTATGGCGGTTTTCTGCCGGCGGCCCTGTCGCGGCCTCCGGGCGAAATGCTCCGCCCGTGCGCTGCCGTGCCGCCTCACTCCTATTGTTACCGCGTTTTACCGCCTCTTAAACATCCGCCGGACAGTTTGTGCAAGGAAGATTCTTCCGGCTGTTTCTCCCCGGTATCAGGATATGCGGGGCGGGGAAGGATGTGCACGAATTTTGGCGAAATCCGCCCGGGCAGCCTGTGCGGCGGGCCGCGCTGCAATTTTTTTGCCGGGTTTGCGAAAACCCCTTTACAATTTCCCGTTTTTGTGATAAACTACTGGTATCAAGGATTCAGAGAAAGGCAGAACACAACCATGGCATTGCAAAGCAGAGCCGAAGCGCAGGAGCGCTTCACCTGGAATTTTACCGATATTTATCCTTCCGACGCGGCGTGGGAGGAGGCCTGCGCGGCGGCCGGACGCGAGCTGGAGGAAATCCCCGCCCTGGCCGGGACGCTGGGGGAGTCGCCCGAGCGCATGAAGGCGGCGCTGGACGCCGTTTATGCCGCACAGGAGCACGTGGAGCGCGTGTATCTGTACGCCATGCTGCGCAAGAATACCGACAACGGCGACCCGACCTACCAGTCGCTGGCCGGCCGGGCCACCAATCTGCTGGTCAGGCTCTCCACGGTCTGCGCCTTTGTGCAGCCCGAGATCCTGTCCATCCCGCAGGAGCGACTGCGGGAGATGATGCAAAGCCCCTCGCTGGCGGGCTACCGGCACATGCTGGAGGACGCCGACCGGTCGCGGGACTACACGCTGGACGGGAAGTCCGAGAAGCTTCTGGCCATGCTGTCGGACGCCGCAGGCACGGCCTCGGAGTGCTTCGACATGCTCTCGGAAGTGGATATGACCTTTCCGGATATCACCGGAGAGGACGGCAGGCCGGCGGCGCTGACGCACGGTACCTTCGGCGTCTTCCGCGAGAGCGGAGACCAGCGGGTGCGGCGGGAGGCCTTTGAGGTCTATTTCGGGGAATACAAAAAGTATATCCACACCTTTGCCGCAATGTATGCCGGCAGCGTCAAAACCGACAATTTTTATACCCGTGTGCGGGGGTACGCCTCGTCCTGCGAGCGCGCGCTGTTTGCCGACAACGCGCCGGTCGGCGTGTACGACGGGCTGATCCGATCGGTCCACGCCGCGCTGCCAACCATGCGGCGCTACCTTGCGCTGCGCCGCCGGGTGCTGGGGCTGGACGAGCTGAACATGTACGACCTGTACTGCCCGATGGTGCCGGGCGCGGATATGAAAATTCCCTACGGGCAGGCGCAGGAACTGGTGCGCCGGGCCACCGCCCCGCTGGGAGCGGAATACGCCGCGCTGCTGGACCGCGCCTTTGGCGAGCGCTGGATTGACGTGTACGAGAACCGGGGCAAAACCACCGGCGCCTATTCCTGCGGGGTATACGGGGTCCATCCGTATGTGCTGCTCAATTACACCGACACGCTGGACGACGCCTTTACGCTGGCGCACGAGCTGGGGCACGCCATGCACTCCTATCTTTCGGACCGCGCGCAGGATTACCCCAACCACGATTACCGCATTCTGGTGGCCGAGGTGGCCTCTACGGTCAACGAGGTGCTGCTCTCGGAATATCTGCTGTCGGTTGAGACCGACCCGCACCGGAGGGCCTATATCCTCAACCATTTCCTGGAAGGCTTCCGGACCACGGTCTTCCGCCAGACCCTGTTTGCCGAGTTCGAGCGCGAGGCGCACGACCTGGAAATGCAGGGCACCCCGCTGACCGCCGAGGTGCTCTGCGGCATTTACCGGCGGCTGAACCAGCAGTATTACGAGGGGGCGGTTGTCAACGAGCTGCAGGACATTGAGTGGGCGCGCATTCCGCATTTTTACAATGCCTTTTATGTATGGAAGTATGCCACCGGCTTCTGCTCGGCGGTGTCGATTGCCGACCGCATTCTGCACCGGGGCGGCGCGGCCGACTATCTCCGCTTCCTCTCCACCGGCGGCTCGGATTACCCCCTGGAGGAGCTGAAGATTGCCGGCGTGGATCTGACCCGCCCGGATACCGTGGACGCCGCGCTGGGGGTGTTCGACCGGGCGCTGGGCGAGCTGGAGACCCTGCTGGATCATCCTGCCTGAGCGGCGCTACCCCCTTGTGTATGGAAGAGGGGCTGTCGCAATAATAGCCCCGCAAAGAGCAAAAAAGCGGTTGTTCTTTACCGAAAGGTATTGAACAACCGCTTGCTTTGTTGTATAATTGAATTACC
>CALWQR010000100.1 GCA_944383705.1 uncultured Clostridia bacterium | reverse complement strand
TTGTGCGGCTGCGCTTCGGGAACAGCTGGTGCGCGGTTGGCGGGGCGGCAGGCGGCGGTCGATGCGAACTATTGCACCGCCGCGCACAAATCGCGCCGCCGCGAGCAATCGCCCCGGCGCGAGAAACTGCCCTGCCGCGCACAAATCGCGCTGTTGCGCACAAATCGCACTGCTGAGTACATCGCACGGCTGGGTTTCAATCGTGCCGCTGGGGCGTCCGTGGCGTCCGGTCGGTCGCCTGTCCGCGGTGCCTAGTCGGTCTGCCTGTAGGAGGGAGGGGGAGGACATGCTGGAAACCGTTTCCGCGCTTGCCATGCCGCTGGTGGCGGTTCTGGTCGGCGTGCTGATGCTGTTTGGAAAAAAGGATTATTTTGCCGCCTTTACCCGGGGGGCGACCGACGGCCTGCATACCGCCGTGCGGCTGCTTCCCACGCTCTGCGCGCTGCTGACCGCCATTTCGCTGCTCAACGCCTCGGGAGCGGTGGAGCTGCTGGCCGGCTGGCTCTCGCCCGCGGCGGCCGCGCTGGGGGTGCCGCAGGAGCTGCTGCCGCTGCTGCTCACCCGCCCGTTTTCGGGCAGCGCGGCCACGGCCGCCTTTTCGGATCTGCTCTCCCGCGTCGGCCCGGACAGCTTTGCCGGGCTGTGCGCCTCGGTGATTTATGGCAGCTCGGATACCGTGGTTTATGTCATTACGGTTTATTTTTCATCGGTGGGGGTCCGCCGCACCCGGTGGGCCTTTCCCTGCGCCTTTGCCGTGATGCTGTTCTGCGTCTTTTTTTCCTGTTTTTTGTGCCGGATGTGGTTTGCGTGAGCAAATGATGGCAAATACTATTCCGAATGCACCGGCGGGCGTACTGCCGGAATTTTCGGAAAGGACCGTGACCGAAGAATGATCAAGGGATCGCAAAAGCAAATGATTGTGGTAAGAACCGGCGACAGCCGCTATTTTGACGAGGCCTATTTTGTGCTACGTCGCGACGTGCGCCCCGGCCGAGGCGAGAAAACCGACCTGCTCACCGAGGCCAACCGCATCCTGCACGAAAGCCAGACCGGCCGTCCCTCGGGCAGGCCGCGCCGCCTGCGCGCCGTCCTGCTCTTTGCGCTGGGGCTGCTCCTCGGCGCAGGCGCCGCTCTGCTCATCTGCCTGCTGGTGCTGTGAACCCCGCCGGAGAGCCGCGCTTGCTCCGCGCTCTCCACCGCTGCGCAGCCGCTGTACGGCATCCCGCGCGGCAAACCGCCTTTTGCAGCGTAGCCTGCCGCCTCCTGCCCGTCTCCCCGAACAGGGGAGTTCCCCGGCCGTTGCCCGTTCTGCGTTGTGCCGATGCGCGCTCCCCGCTTCCTGAACGGGCGACGGCCGGGGAAGTTCTCGCCGGAGGTGGTTTGGAGGAACCGGCCTCTGCGAAAGAGGCGGGGTCCTCCAAGGTCTTCCCCCTGCATGGAAAATCGCGGAAGGGTATTGACTTTGCGGATGGGGTGTGATATAATAGTATAAGAGTATGAGACCGTTTTGGCAGGCATAGGTCACCGGACAATGCCTGTTTTGCGAATATCATAATCATCGCATCCGCCGCTTTTTGCGCGGCGGTGCTCAAAGGACCTCTCCCCGCGGCGGCGTGCGTGGACCGATGCGGCGGAACCGGGGTCGATTTCTGCTTGCCATCCACAGGCCTGACAAGCGGCGGCTTTGCTGCTCTGCGGTTTTCCGCGGGCGGCGTTGCCGTCTTTTGCCTGTGCGGGCATCACCGGGGGCGCGGCACTGCCTCCCGACGCCTTTTTCCGCGCAATTCCATATGTTTTGTATATATAGAAAGGATTTTGCTTTTTATGCCAAGAAGAACCAAAAAACCGACCGGAAAGCTCCGCATCATTCCGTTGGGAGGCCTGGGAGAAATCGGAAAGAACATGACCGTTGTCGAATATGAAAACGATTCGATTATCATCGACTGTGGCCTCGGCTTTCCGGACGATGAAATGCCGGGGATTGACCTGGTCATTCCCGACATGACCTATCTCGAGGCCACCCGCGAGAAAATCCGCGGCGTACTGCTGACGCACGGGCACGAGGACCACATCGGCGCGGTGCCCTACCTGCTGCGCACGCTCAATCTTCCCATTTACGGCACACCGCTGACGCTGGGAATCATCCGCAACAAGCTGCAGGAGCATTCGCTGCCGTGGAAGGCAGACCTGCGCACCGTCAACGCCGGCGACCGTGTGCAGCTGGGCTGCCTGGAGGCCGAATTCATTCACGTCAACCATTCGATTGCCGACGCCTGCGCGCTGGCCATCCGCACCCCGCTGGGCACGCTGGTGCACACCGGCGACTTCAAGCTGGACACCACCCCGATTGACGGCGAGATGATGGACATTGTCCGCCTGGGCGAGCTGGGGCGGGAGGGCGTGCTGCTGCTGATGTGCGAGTCCACCAACGCCGAGCGTCAGGGACATACCCCGTCCGAAAAAAAGGTGGGGGCGTCGCTGGAATATATCTTCACCACGCACGCCAAAAAGCGCATCATCATTGCCACCTTCTCCTCCAACGTGCACCGCGTGCAGCAGATCATCGATACCAGCGCCCGCCACAAGCGCAAGGTGGCCATTACCGGGCGCAGCATGATCAACATTGTCAGCGCGGCGATTGAGCTGGGATATATGAAGGTGCCGCAGGGTGTGCTGATTGACATCAACGACATCAAGAGATACAAGCCCGGCGAGGTGACGCTGGTGACCACCGGCAGCCAGGGCGAGCCGATGTCGGCGCTCTACCGCATGGCATACGGCGATCACTCGCAGGTGTCGCTGGACGCCAACGACCTGGTAGTGCTGTCCGCCAGCGCCATTCCGGGCAACGAAAAGCTGGTGGGGCGCATCATCAACGAGCTCTCCCGCATGAACGTGGAGGTGGTCCACGACGCGGTTGTGGAGGTGCACGTGTCGGGCCACGCCTGCCAGGAGGAGCTCAAGCTGATGCAGGCGCTCACCCGGCCCACCTATTTCATGCCGGTGCACGGCGAGATGCGGCATCTGTGCGCCAACCGCGAGCTGGCCCGCTATATGGGCATGGACGACAAGCACATCTTCCTCTCGGAAATCGGCAAGGTGCTGGAGATTGACGCCAACGGCGCGCGCTGGAGCGGCACGGTGCCCTCGGGCAAAATTCTGGTGGACGGCTACGGCGTGGGAGATGTGGGCAACATTGTGCTGCGCGACCGCCGGCACCTGGCGCAGGACGGCCTGATTGTGGTGGTTGCAACCGTGGACATGGACGAGCACCAGATCATCTCGGGCCCCGACATCGTCTCGCGCGGGTTTGTGTACGTGCGGGAGGCCGAGGAGCTGATGGACCGCGTGCGCCAGATTGCCAACGAGGCGCTGGCCGACGCGCTGGACGACTGGGACAACATCGACCGGATGATGATGAAGAAGCGGGTCAAGGACGACCTGACGCGTTTCCTGTACGCCAAAACCAAGCGCAAGCCGATGGTGCTGCCGGTGATTATGACGGTCTGAGCCGCCCCGGAGCTCGCGGGCGGGCCGCGGCCCGCCCGTTGCCGGAATCTGCGAAAAAGGCGGAATTTTCCGCCTTTGCCGCTACAATTTGTTCTTTCTTCATCGGAATGACACAGAAAAAACACAAAATCAAGGTATAATACATAGGCACAGCTCCGGCGCGGGCGGATTGCCAGCCGGAAAATCAAAATTCTTGTAAAGGGGAACCCCGCTATGGGAAAAGGAAGCAGAAACAGACTCAACCGGGAGGGTGTTGCCACCCCGGAACCCAAAAAGAAAGCCACCAAATACCGCAAGCCGCTCTCGGGCGCAGCCAAGGGCGCCATTGCCGGCGCGGTCTGTCTGGTTGTGGTGGTGGCTATTGTTTTTGGCGCGCTGGTGTCCAACGGCACCTTCAAGCGCGGCAATATTCTGGTGCACAGCAAAACCGGCGATTACGATATCAATCAGCAGATGGCTACCTATATGGTCTGGGACGCGCTCTATTACACCGCGTACTATCAGTGGTCCTATCTTTCGGACAGCATCAAGCAGCAGACCGGCATCAGCGACCAGACCACCTACTGCCTGACCTACGCCTCCTCGGGCGTGCAGGACACGCTGCGCAGCAGCATCAACTCCTATGCCAACACGCTGCGGGAGTTTGTTGCAGTGTGCGATTTTGCCGCGGGGCAGGGCATTACGCTGACCGAGGAGGAGCGCAAATCCGCGCGTGAGCAGGCCGAGCAGCAGCTGGACTATATGGCCCTGCTCAGCGGCCTGAACATCAAGGGCTTCCTGAAGCTTTATGTAGGCAACAACGTCAAGCTGGGCGACGTCAAGGACGTGGCCGAGCTGCAGGCTCTTTACGAAAAAATGCGGGAAAAGAAGCAGGGTGAGGTGGAGGATTCCATCACCGCCGACATCATCAATCAGTATGTCAAGGACAATCCCGAAAGCTTCTATGCAACCGAGTATATCTCGCACGCCACCACCGACACGGCCCTGCGCGACGCGCTGCTTGCGGTGGACAGCATCAACGCCTTCAAAACCGTGCTGGTCAAGGACGCGCTGGAGAACGGCGAGAACACCTACAAGGCCATCTTCAACAAATACGCCACCACCCTTTCGGAGGACGCCAACGAGGTGCTGGTTGCAATAGAGAAAAAGACCACGCTGGATGACCTGAACGCCGCCCTGACCGAGCAGGGCATGACCACTGCCGAGTACGCAAAGGGGCAGGAGGGGCTCAACGGCACGCTGTCCGACTGGATGTTCCACAAGGACCGCAAGCAGTTCGATTCGGCCGTGGTGCGCACCGAGGATGTGATTTACGTGGTGGTGCTGGCCTCCACCCCCGCCGAGGACAAGGTGCAGGCCGCCGTGAAGGAGTTTGAGCTGCTGGACGGCGAGAGCTACACGATTACCACCGGCGAGGGCGACACGGCCACAAGCGTGACCGACGAAGCCTTCCGCACCAACATGATCAACTCCATGCTGGTGGAGCTGGAGCTGCTGGAAAAGACCGACGAGATGACGCTCTACAACGACAGCGAGAACGAGACCGTGCAGGAGATTCTTGCCGAGATGGTGGAGGCCGGCGAGGAGGCCATCCCCGAAAACGAGACCGAGAGCTACGACAAGGAGCCGGAGGAGGACAGCTTCCAGGAATGGATGTTCAAGGATGTGGGCGAGGATTTCTCCAGCCCGGTGGACATCGGTGACCTCAAGAGCTTTACCGAGACCAAGGACGATGAGGACACCTACACGGTGTATATGATTGTCGAGCCGATGAAGCTGGACACCGATCCGCTGGTCAACGGCGGCTACCTGATGTTTGAGGGCGACGACTACGAGAACAAGGCCAACGGCTTCCTGGCCGAGCTGGCCGGCCTGAGCGGCGACGACCTGAGCGGCAAGTTCACCGCGGAGGATGACGCCGTTGTGTCCGAGATTCTCTCCGAGAGCTCGGTGACGGTGGAGGAGCTGGCCGCCTGGCTGTTTGACGAGGCGCGCGCGGCGGGCGACACCACCGTGATTGCGGTATCCGACAGCACGCCGGACGACGATGACGAAAACGAGCCCTGCGCCTATGTGGCCTTTTACCAGAGCCGCCAGCCGGGCTGGGAGTACAGCGCCCGCACCGGCTACACCAACGACACCATGCAGGCCTGGGTGGAGGAGCTGATTGCCTCCTACGAGCTGACCGGTATGGACCGCATCAAGGACCGCGTGGAGACCAGCACCGGCACCGGCACATCGTCCGGCACCGGTACCGCCGCGCCCGAAACCACGGCCGCGGTGGCCTGAGCGGTTGGAGCCGGAACCGAACATTTGGCAGAATGGCATGGAAGCGATCCGTGCCATTTTGCCTCTTTCGGAATATACTGTAGGGAAAGCCCGCGCAGGCTGTGGCGCGCGCACATCCCACATGAAAAAGGAAGCCTGAGATGATACTTGAAACGAAGCAGACCACCATGGCGTACCGGTGCCCGCACTGCGGCGCCGGGGTGATGTGTACGGTAGGTTTTTTTGCGCTGTCGGCCGGCATGATCCGCCTGAAGTGCAGCAACTGCCACGAGAGCGAAATGACCGCGGTGATGCAGCGGGACGGCACCGTGCGCCTGACCGTGCCCTGCATGGTCTGCCCGCGGCCGCACGGCTTTACGGTCAGCAGGCAGGTGTTTTTCGGCCGCGACCTGTTTGTGCTTTCCTGCCCCTATTCGGGCCTGAACATCGCAATGACCGGCGAGCAGAACGCGGTCAAGGCCGAGCTGGCCCGGGGAGAGCTGGAGCTGCTGGACCTGATGGAAAAGAGCGGCGTCCCGGCCGGGGAGTTTGACCGCTTCCGCAACGACGAGCAGTCCCTGCCCGACCCGCAGATTCTGGACATCGTGATGTTTGTCATCAACGAGCTGGACGCCGAGGGCAAGATTCACTGCAAATGCCCGCCCGAGGAGAACGACCGCGTTTATGACGCCCGCGTCACCGACGACGGCATCGAGGTTTCCTGCCGCCGCTGCGGCGCCTCGCGGCTGATTCCCACCGATTCCCGCCTCAGCGCCCATGCCTTCCTCAATGCCGATGCGCTCTGGCTGGAGTGACCTCCCGCCGCACCGGCCGGGAAATCCCGAACCGGAGAGACGAAAAAACGGAAAGAAGGATGAAAAACCGGTATGAATGCCAAGCAGACAACCACCGGCAGCCGGGCTCCGGCGCCCCGTCCGGCTCCGGCGCTCCGCCGAGCTCCGGCGTTCGGTCCGGTTTTTGTCCGGCCCGCGCTGCTCCTGCTGCAGGCGGCCGCCCTGCTGCTGGGCTCCTGCGCGGCCCCGGCGGACACCACGGCACCGGTGTTTGAGGGGCTGCGGGACATTACGGTGTACGCCGGCGAGGGGGTCGCCTATCGCCAGGGCGTGACCTGCCGGGACAACGTGGACGGCGAGATCGATTACACGGTGGACGCCGGCCGTGTGGATCTCTCCACCCCCGGAACCTACACGGCGGTTTATATGGCAGAGGACGCGGCCGGCAACCGGACCGAGCAGGCCGTCCGCGTTACGGTCCGCAGGCGGCCGGTCTCCCAGGAGGTGCTGCACAGCCTGGTTGACCCGGTCATCCGGGAGCGCGGGCTGCGCGGGGCGGATATGAGCGCCGTGTGCGAGGATCTCTATTTTTACATCAAGGCAGTGATGACCTATTCCGGGGATTCCGACAAGAGCGACTGGACCGCCGAGGCCTACCGCGGGCTGACCGCAGGGCAGGGCGACTGCTTTACCTATTATGCCGTTGCGCGCGCGTTTTTCGACCGCCTGGGCTACGAATATCTCACGGTGCAGCGCAGCCCCGGCGCGCTGCCCTCCACGCACTATTGGTTCCTCATCAACACCGGGACCGCGGAAAGCCCCGCATGGTATCACTGGGACTGCTGCCCGCACGATACCGAATATCCGCTGAACGCCTGCCTGATTACCGACGCCCAGCTGCTGGACTACAACAGCCGCGTGCCGGGCTATTACGCCTTTGATATGGACAGCTACCCCCGCACCCCGGACTGACGCCCGGAACCGCCGCGGCTGCCCTGCCAATCCGAAAACAAGCGCTCCCGCCGGGGCAAAGGCTCCGGCGGGAGCGCTTGTCAGACCGTCAAAAAGCGCTCCTTCCAGGGCAAAAGCCGTGGAGTGAGCGCTTTTTGTATGTCCGGGTCGCGCCGCCCCGGGGCTGCCGCCCCGTCCGGCGGTTCTGTTCCGCCCG
>CALWQR010000099.1 GCA_944383705.1 uncultured Clostridia bacterium | reverse complement strand
TCGCCTTTGACCTTGGCCCTGATGATCAGGGCAGCCACATATACAAGCGGAACAAACACAAGGAAAAGGACGTACAGCGCCTTCACCACCGGCGGGAAGAACAGGATAAACGGCAGGCAGAACGGCACAAGCGCGTACACCAGCTCCATCCCTTCGGCCGGCGAGCTCCCGTCTTTGCAGACATAGCGCCTGCCCCACGCCCGAATCCTGCCCTTCCGGTCCTTTTCG
The DNA here is from genome assembly GCA_944383705.1 of uncultured Clostridia bacterium. Classification (GTDB taxonomy): domain Bacteria; phylum Bacillota; class Clostridia; order Oscillospirales; family CAG-272; genus UMGS1865. The sequence continues at coordinate 7,576 of CALWQR010000099.1, read as the reverse complement.
ATGTGCGCAAAGCCCGCCATGGCCTGGTTTTCCTGTTCGCGCATCCGCTGCCACCTTCCGCAAGACGGCCAGCGCGTTTCGAAATAGAACGCCACCGTATAGATCACCGGAAGCAGCGAAAACCACGAGATGTTCAGGTATTGCCGGAATATCAGTACCGCCGCCCCGTTGGCAAGAAGATGCGCCGCGCCATACAGCGCCCATTTGCATGCAGGTCTCTTGGGAATGTCCTCCGGAAAATGGATTTGACAGAAAAAGGAGGGAGGCCTCCGGTATGGGTCATGCCTCCCTCCCCGCAGAGCCGGGCTCCCGCAGGGGCGTCCGCCCCCGGAAAATCCGCTCAGCTGAGCTTTGCCTGATTCACTTTGATGCCGGGGCCCATGGTGGATGCAACCACACAGCTCTTGATATACTGACCCTTGGTAGCGGCCGGCTTGGCCTTGATGATGGCGCCCAGCAGTGCGTCAAAGTTCTCCTTGAGCTTGTCGGCTCCAAAGGAGGCCTTGCCGATGGGGCAGTGGATGATGTTGGTCTTGTCCAGGCGGTATTCGATCTTACCGGCCTTGGCCTCGGTCACCGCACGGGCGACGTCGGGGGTCACGGTTCCGGCCTTGGGCGAGGGCATCAGGCCCTTGGGGCCCAGCACCTTACCCAGCCGGCCGATGACCGACATCATATCGGGCGAGGCGATGACCACATCGAAATCAAACCAGTTTTCCTTCTGAATCTTTTCGGCATACTCCGCGCCGCCGACATAATCGGCGCCGGCGTCCAGCGCCTGCTGCACATGGTCGCCCTTGGTAAACACCAGGGTGCGCACCTTTTTGCCGGTGCCGTTGGGCAGCACCACGGCGCCGCGCACCTGCTGGTCGGCGTGACGCGAGTCAACGCCCAGGCGCACATGCACCTCGATGGTCTCGTCAAACTTGGCCTTGGAGGTCTGGCACACCAGCCCCATTGCCTCGGCCACGTCATATTGCTTGGATTTTTCAAACAGCTTGGCGCTGTCCGCATACTTCTTTCCGACTTTTGCCATGGTTCGCCCCTCCCTTACTCTTCAACGGTCACGCCCATGGAGCGGGCGGTTCCGGCAATCATGCTCATCGCGCTTTCCAGATTTGCCGCGTTCAGGTCGGGCATCTTGGTTTCGGCAATCTTCTTCACCTGCTCCTTGGTCAGCTTGGCCACCTTGGTTTTGTTGGGGACGGCCGAGCCCGACTCAATGCCGGCAGCCTTTTTGATCAGCACCGGTGCCGGCGGGGTTTTGGTGATGAAGGTGAACGAACGGTCGGCATATACCGTAATCACCACCGGGATGATCAGGCCGATGTCGTTCTTGGTTCTCTCGTTGAATTCCTTGGTGAATACCGGAATGGCAACACCGTACTGGCCCAGAGCCGGGCCGACAGGGGGCTGCGGGGTCGCCTTACCGGCGGGGAGCTGCAGCTTGATATATCCCAGAATCTTTTTTGCCATGATAAATCATACCTCCAGAATGTGGTTTTTTGCGGAAGAATCCGATTGAATTTTCTTCCTCCCACCTGCGGCTGCCGCCGCAGATTTGTCTCAGCCCTGCGCCAGGAGCTTGACCGCCGAGGTTTCCAGCTCCACGGGCATATCGCGATGCCCGCGCTTGACCAGAACCGTAACGGTTTTGAGGTCCTCCGAGATGGACTGCACCACCCCGCTGTAGCCCTCAAACAGCCCGGAAATGATTTCCACGCTGTCGCCCTCCGCAAAGGCAACCTTGACCTGCGGGGCCGTCTCGATCGAAAGATCCTCCACCTCCTGCTCCGAGAGCGGAGTGGGGCGCGAGCCCGGACCCACAAAGCCCGTCACGCCGGTGATGTTGCGCACCGCGTGCCAGCTTTCCTCGTTCATAATCATTTTGATATACACGTAGCAGGGGAAAATTTTGTTTTCCACTTCCTTCTCGACGTCGCCGTTCTTTTCGATGACCACCTCGGTGGGAATGCGGATGTCAAAAATCAGATGCCCCAAGCCCCGGTTCTCGATGATTTTTTCGAGGTTGGCTTTTACCTTGTTTTCGTAGCCGGAATAGGTGTGCGCCACATACCATCTCGGGCCTACGTTCATTTCATTGATATCGCTCATAAGTCAGCAGTACCTTAAAAGAGTCCCATAAAGGCCAGCAGACCTCTTGCAAGTCCCAGATCCAGCAGGCTGATGACAGCCGCGCACACAACCAGCGCAATCAGAACCACGACCGAGCTCTTTTTGGTATCCTTCCAGGAGAACCATGTGATTCTCTTGATTTCGCTCTCGTATTCGCGGGCCATGCTGCTCACCTTGGCGCGCTTCTTCAGCCCCAGGACCACAACCGCAATCAGAATGGCCAGCATAATGCCCAGCACAATCATCTCGCCGATGCTGAGAATTTTGAAAATTCCCGTCGCACCCGTTCCGCCGTTCACACTGTTCACAAACGGAATTGCGCCGATGGCAATATAGATCAGTGCGGCCGCAATCAGGCAGCCCCATCTGAGGAACCGTTTTCCTGTGCTCATTCCTGCTCCTCCCGATTACTTTGTCTCTTTGTGCAGCGTGTGTTTGCGGCAGAACTTGCAGTACTTCATCAGCTCCAGTCTGTCCGGGTCATTCTTCTTGTTCTTTTTCGTGTCATAATTTCTCTGCTTGCACTCGGTGCAGGCCAGCGTAATTTTGACTCGCGCATCATTCGCCATTGAGCGGCACCTCCCATATCAGAATTATTTGCCCTGCGTTGGCTCTGCGGCCCCGCGGGCAGTGTACCTCCCTCCGCAAAACGGCGCCGGACGTCCCCTTCCGGGGCGGCGCGGTCCGGCAGGCTCCCCGCGCGTACCTCCGATGCAGCCGCACCGGCCGGACGCACAAAGAAAAAGCCCTCTTGCAGAGGTAGGCATATTATACCACATTCTGCCGGGCTTGTCAAGTGCTTTTTTTCAAGTTTTTGCGGGCCAGCGCGGAAATTCTCCATCTTTATTTATTTTGATTGACTGCGCCTCCCGGCCGGCGCGGCGGCGGGGGCAAAAATTTCCGGCGGCGAAAGGCCGATTTGGGGCCCTCTGCTTGACCGCACGGCGGGAATGTGGTATAATAAACGCATCAACCGGGCATGTCCCGGAAAAAGGAGGAATCTGTCATGCAATTTTCCGAGCTGGAGCGCTTGATTGACACCATGCCCGAGCGGGGGATTCCCGCCTGCGACCTGGCGGTGACCCTGGACGGCGAGCCGGTTTTCCGCCGCACGGCCGGATACGCCGACGAGGGGAAGACCCGGCCGGTCTCCCCGGACGACCTTTACTGGATTTTTTCGGCCAGCAAGCTGATTACCTGTACCGCCGCCTTGCAGCTGATTGAGCAGGGAAAGCTTTCGCTGGACGATCCGGTCTCGCGCTTTCTCCCCGCATTCGGGGAGCTGACCGTGCGGAATCCCGACGGCTCGCTCTCGCCCTGCCGCACCCCCATGACCGTCCTGCACCTGTTCACCATGACCGGCGGGATGAGCTATGACCTGCGCCACCCGGCCATTCTGGAGGCCGCCGCCAACCCGGAGGCCGGCACGCTGGAGCTTGCCGGCGCAATGGCAAAAATGCCGCTGCTCTTTGAGCCCGGCACGCACTACCGCTACAGCCTGTGCCACGATGTGCTGGGCGCGGTGGTGGAGGCGGCGAGCGGGATGCGCCTGGGCGAGTATCTCGGGGCAAACATATTCGAGCCGCTCGGCATGACCGACACCGGCTTCCACCCCACCCCCGCGCAGCGCGCGCGGCTGTGCGCAATGTACAGCTTTGACCGCGGAACCGGCACCTCCCGGCCCGTGCCGGCAGACAACGAGGACACCCTGACCGGGCGCTACGATTCGGGCGGAGGCGGGCTGTTCAGCAGCGTGGACGACTACATGCGCTTTGTCACCGCCCTGGCCCTTGGCGGGACCGCCAAAGGCGGCGCGCGGCTGCTCCACCCCGAGACCGTTGCCCAGATGGAGGTCAACCGGCTGGGCCCCGCCCCGCTGCAGGATTTTGTCACCACCCGGCTCTACGGCTACGGCTGGGGGCTGTGCGGCAGAGTGCATATGAACCCGGTTTACTCGCTCTCGCGCTCCCCGGCCGGGGAGTTCGGCTGGGACGGCGCGGCCGGCGCCTTCGCCATGATCGACCGCAAGAACCGTCTGGCCCTGTACTTTGCCATGCACGTGCGCGGCTGCAGCTACGCCTACCACGTCCTCCATCCCCTCATCCGCAACCTGGTCTACAAGGGCCTGGAGACATAAAACCGGCCCGGAGAGCACACACCGCTCTCCGGGCCTTTTTCCCCCTGCCGGGCGCGCCCGGTCAGAGCTCCGCAAGGAAGGCGAACACGCGGTCGTCGTGGCTTTTCGGGGTTTCGTGCGCGTAATCGGGGTAAACCAGCATTTCCTTGGGGGATGTGATTTTGTTGTAAACCGCAAACTGCGTGGAGGGCGGGCAGGTGGTGTCCATCAGGCCGGTGCCCATCAGCACGCGGGCACGGATGCGGGGAGCCAGATTCTGGACGTCGATGTAGCCGAGTTTGAGGAAAATTTCCTCCTCGCGCTCGTGCAGAGGGTCGCAGTTGCGGAAATAGTAGCGCAGTCCCTCGTAGGCGCCCTTGTCCAGGTCCATGTTCCACACCCGGCGATAGTCCGAAAGATAGGGGTAGTATGGGGCACAGAGCTTGACCTCGGGCACCAGAGCGGCGCAGGCAAGCGCCAGCCCGCCCCCCTGCGAGCCGCCGAAGACGCCGATCCGCTCGGAGTCCACATCCGGGCGCATCGTCACCACGCGGGCAAGCATGGCGGTGTCCAGAAAGAGGTCGCGGCAAAGCAGATCCTCGGGCGGGCCGTCCAGCCCGCGGCTGAAGGGCGAGCTGAAGGTCGTCCCCTTGGTCCCGCCCACGTCCTCGGATTTCCCGCCCTGTCCGCGGCAGTCCATCGAGGCAACGGCATAGCCCTGCGAGGCATAGGCGTACAGCGATTTCCAGCTGTCGCTGCTCCCGCTCAGTCCGTGAAAATGCAGCAGGACCGGGAGCAGCCCCTGTGCCTGCCTCGGGCGGACAAATTTGGCGTAAATCACCGCCTGCTTGGTAGAGCGGAAGGTCAGCTCATAGCACTCGGCAAACCGGGAGCCGGTTTCCACCCGCCGGTAGGCGGGCCGCGGCTCAATCGACCGCATCTCGGCCAGCGAGCGGTCCCAGAACTCGTCAAAGTCTGCCGGCTTCGGGCTGCTGCCCATGTAGGTTTTCAGCTTTTCCAGCGGCATGTCAATCAACGGCATATGCAGAATTCCTTTCCGAATGATGATTGATAGGAATATGGATGTATTGTACCACATCCGGCGCGGCTTGTCAATCGGTTTTCGCTTTTTTTCGGAATTTTCTCTTGTAATCGGCCGGAAAATGTGATATACTGGTGTCAGACGGGCCTGTGGCCCGGAATCGGATGCGGCGTGGGCCGCGGGGAGGTGCTGCGATGAGCGATTGGGCAAAGGCCGCCGTTGGAATGGCGCTGCCCTTTCTCGGCACGGTGCTGGGGGCGGGCACGGTGCTGCTGCTGAAACGGGAGATGGGCGCCCGGCTGCAAAAGCTGCTGCTGGGTTTTGCCGCGGGAGTGATGATAGCCGCCTCGGTCTGGTCGCTGCTGATTCCGGCCATTGAAATGTCGGAGGAGGCGGGAGGCGCGGCGTGGATTCCGGCCGTGGTCGGATTTTTGCTTGGCATGGGCTTTTTGCTGGTGCTGGACAGCGTCATTCCGCACCTGCACCTCAACGCCGAGCGCCCCGAGGGACGCCCCAGCAGCCTGGGCAAGGCCCGGATGCTGGTGCTGGCGGTCACGCTGCACAACCTTCCAGAGGGCATGGCCGTGGGCGTGGTGCTGGCCGGAATGCTGGAGGGCAGCACGGTGATTACCGGGGCCGGCGCGCTGGCGCTGGCCATTGGCATCGCGGTGCAGAACTTTCCCGAGGGGGCGGTCATCTCGGCGCCGCTGGCGTCAAACGGGCTTTCCCGTCCGAAGGCGTTTTTCTATGGGGCCATGTCCGGCATTGTGGAGCCGGTCGGCGCCATACTCACCATTCTGCTCACCTCCGCCGTCACGCCGGTGCTGCCGTACATTCTCGCGTTTGCGGCAGGGGCGATGATTTATGTGGTGGTGGAGGAGCTGATTCCCGAGTCGCAGTCCGGCGTGCACAGCAACATCGGCACGGTGGGCGCGGCGCTGGGTTTTGCCCTGATGATGGTGCTGGACGTGGCGCTGGGGTAAGACCGGCGCCCGCCGCGCAAAAAAATTCCCGCGATGTGTTGACAATCGCGGGAATTTGTGGTATACTTATTCTATCTTATCCACAAACGCTGTGAAAAAGAGGAGTAGGCCTTCCGGAACGCGCAGAGAGGGGGCGGGCGGTGCGAGCCCCCGGGAAAGGGAGACCGAAGTGGCTTTTGAGCGGTGCGGGGGAAGGCCGCAGGCCGGCTGGGTAACCCGCAACGGTTCCGCCGTTACCGGAGAGAGGGTGCGGCGCGCCTCTGGCGCACCGCAAAATCAGGTGGTACCGCGTGCTCCACGTCCTGATGCAGGATGTGGGGCGTTTGTTTTTTTCACAGTGCGAACCATGCAGGAGGAAATTATGAATCAGAACTACGAGCTGCCCAAAACCTACCGGCCGGCGGATTTTGAGGACCGCATCTATCAGAGCTGGTGCGACAAGGGCTATTTCACGCCCGACCCGGACAAACGGACCGAGCACTTTTCGGTCGTCATTCCCCCCCCGAACGTCACCGGACAGCTGCACATGGGACACGCGCTGGACGAAACCCTGCAGGACATTCTGGTGCGCTACAAACGGATGCAGGGCTACGACACGCTGTGGGTGCCGGGCACCGACCACGCCGGCATTGCCACCCAGATCAAGGTGGAGGAGCGCCTGCGCGAGGAGGAGGGCCTGACCCGGTACGACCTGGGGCGGGAGAAATTCCTCGAGCGGGTCTGGCAGTGGAAGGACAAGTACGAGGCGCGCATCACGGGGCAGCTCAAAAAGCTGGGCGCCTCCTGTGACTGGACCCGCCAGCGCTTCACCTTTGACGAGGGCTGCTCGCGCGCGGTGCGCGAGGTGTTTGTCAAGCTTTACGAAAAGGGGCTGATTTACCGCGGCAACCGCATCATCAACTGGTGCCCGCACTGCCTCACGGCGCTCTCGGACACCGAGGTGATTTATTCCGAGCAGGCCGGCAGCTTCTGGCATGTGCGCTACCCCATCAAGGGGGAGCCGGGCGCGTATGTCGAGGTGGCCACCACCCGTCCCGAGACCATGTTCGGCGATACCGCGGTGGCGGTCAACCCGAACGATGAGAAGAACCGCCACCTCATCGGCAAAACCGTGATTCTGCCGATTGTCAACCGGGAGATTCCGGTCATCGGGGACGAGTATGTGGAAATCGGCTTCGGGACCGGCTGCGTCAAGATTACGCCGGCGCATGACCCCAACGACTTCCTGGTCGGCCAGAGGCACAATCTGCCTATGATCAAGGTGATGAACGACGACGCCACCATCAATCACTGGGGCGG
>CALWQR010000098.1 GCA_944383705.1 uncultured Clostridia bacterium | reverse complement strand
GTTTTTGTGCGGGGCGGCTGCCATCCGGTCGGTCAGGAGTGCGCAGGGAATGGGTAGGCGATGCGCCAAAAGGGCGGCGCTGCCCGGCAACTGCCAATTTCCGGTGGCGGTTCCGGCGTTTTCCGCCGTCGCCGCGTCCTGCCGCCGGCAGTGCACGGCGATGCCGTGGGCGGACGGTGCGGGGACGCCGGAATTTCCGCGGGCTGCCCGGCTTTGCCGGTTCTGCCGGCGGCCGGCTGCGCTGGCGGAATCTGTGGGCTTGCCGGGACGCTCGGAATCTGGTATAATAGGAGCGTCCCCGTGCGGCCCGCCCCGCCGGCCGGGGCAAAAACCACAGGAAAGGAGGGTGTCACACGCATGAAACACCCAATCAGGGCAGGCTCCGCGCGTCGACGGAGGCTGCTTGGACTGACCCTGGCGCTCTGCCTGTCGTTTGCGGCCTTCGGGACGCTGGGCGCGGGCGCCGAGACCGCCGACGAAATCACGTTTCCCGCCGGCGCGGTGGAAACGCCGGTGCTGCTGGACGGCACCGAGATTCTCGAGGGAGAAAGCTTCCGGCTGGACGGCGTTACCTATGTCCCGCTGCGCAATTTTTCCAATCTGTTCCACTCCCCCAAAATCAGCTGGAACGGCGCGACCAACACGGCCACGGTAAGGACCGACGGGCTGACGCTGTACGCGCAGACCGGCAGCTATTACATCTGTGCCAACGACCGCTACCTGTATACGGTAGGCCGGATTCTGAATCTGGAGGGGAACCTGTACGTCCCCATCCGCCCGATGGCCCGGGCCTTTGCGCTGGATCTGACGTGGGACGCGGTACGCAACCGCGTGGAGCTGCGCAGCACCGGCGAGACGGCCATTGCCGGAGCGTCGTATGACGCGGACGAGGTATACTGGCTCTCCCGCATCATTTCCGCCGAATCCCGCGGCGAGCCCTTCCTCGGCCAGATGGCGGTGGGCAATGTGGTGCTCAACCGCATGAACAGCGGGATGTATCCGGATACGATTTACGGTGTGATTTTTGACATGGAGAACGGCGTACAGTTCACGCCGGTTGCCAACGGCAGCATTTACGACGATCCGACCGAGAGCGCTGTCATTGCCGCCAAGATCTGCCTGGAGGGCTATTCGCTGTCCGAGACCATTCTGTTCTTCATGAATCCGCGGATTGCCACCAGCACCTGGATTTCCGAAAACCGCCCGTATGCTTTTACCATTGCCAATCACGATTTTTACGAATGATCCGGGCCGGAGCAAGGCTCCGGTCTGCCGGTTCCAAGGGGCCCCCCCCGCGCCGCGGCGCGGGGGATTTTTGTGTTGTGCGGGGATATCCCTATATAAAAGGAAGGGAAGCCGGCGCTCCTCTTTTTCCGGATTCCTGCATAAAAGACTTGAATGGTGGAAATAATGGATTCCGATTGCACAAAATTTGTGCAAAAGGGAGAAAATGCTTCCCGGACACCTTCTGACTTGACAAATCAGGTCCGGAGTGATATAATAAACTGTATGCATATGCGGCAAAGCGCCTTCCCGCGACTCTCGGTGGGATACGCACCCCGCGCTGCTACGGCAGAATCGCCCGGCCCGTGTCGGGTGACTGTATGTAAACATTAAATTCTGGAAGAAGGAGGAACCATCCGAGAATGCCAACATTCAACCAGCTCGTCAGACAGGGGCGCAGCACAAAGAACTACAAGTCCAAGGCACCGGTTCTGCAGAAGGGCTTCAACTCTCTGAAGAACGCGGCCATCGACCAGCCCGCCCCCCAGAAGAGAGGCGTTTGCACCAAGGTGTCAACCACCACGCCGAAGAAGCCGAACTCCGCAATGCGGAAAATTGCCAGAGTGCGGCTGACCAACGGCCTGGAAGCAACCGTCTATATCCCCGGCATCGGGCACAACCTGCAGGAGCACTCGGTCGTGCTGATTCGCGGCGGCAGAGTGAGAGACCTGCCCGGCGTGCGGTATCACATCATCCGCGGTACGCTGGACGCGCAGGGCGTTGCCAACCGCAACCAGGGACGCTCCAAATACGGGGCAAAAGCCGCAAAGAAAAAGAAGTAATTTTCCGATTCTGCGCACAACCACACTGAAAAGCATCAAGGACAGCCCGTCAGACGTCATTCCATATTTAATGTTTATGTACGTTCAGCCGACGGCGCTTGCAAAAGCCTGCTTTTGAGTACCAATGATTTCATAAATATTGATGAAGGAGGGAAGTACAGTGCCGAGAAGAGGTCGTATTGCCAAGAGAGAAGTGCTGCCGGATCCGTTGTATGGCTCGCAGCTGGTAACCAAGCTGATCAACAACGTGATGTACGACGGCAAAAAGGGCGTTGCGCAAACCATTGTTTACGACGCCTTTGCAATTGTTGAGAAAAAGCTGGGGCAGAATCCGCTGGATATGTTCCAGGAAGCTCTTGAAAACGTCATGCCCGTTCTGGAGGTCAAGGCCCGCCGTGTGGGCGGCTCCACCTATCAGGTGCCGATGGAAGTCCGTGCCGGACGCCGCCAGACCCTGGGCCTGCGCTGGCTGATTGCGTTTGCCAGAAAGCGCGGGGAAAAAACCATGGCCGAGAGACTGGCCGGTGAGATCATCGACGCCAGAAACAACGCGGGCGGCGCCTACAAGAGAAAAGAAGAAACGCACCGTATGGCCGAAGCAAACAAGGCGTTTGCTCACTACAGATATTGATCTGTTGCCAGAGTTGCTCAAGGAGATAAAAAACAATGGCAAGAGAATATTCGCTTGAAAACACCAGAAACATCGGTATCATGGCGCACATCGACGCCGGAAAAACCACCACCACCGAGCGCATCCTGTTCTACACGGGCAAGACGCACAAGCTGGGCGAGGTGCATGACGGCGGCGCTACCATGGACTGGATGGTGCAGGAGCAGGAGCGGGGCATTACCATCACCTCCGCCGCCACCACCTGCTTCTGGAAGGGGAACCGCATCAACATCATCGATACCCCCGGACACGTGGACTTTACGGTTGAGGTGGAGCGCTCGCTGCGCGTGCTGGACGGTTCGGTGACCGTGCTGTGCGCCAAGGGAGGCGTGGAGCCGCAGTCCGAAACCGTGTGGCGCCAGGCCGACAAATACCGGGTGCCGCGCATGGTATACGTCAACAAGATGGATATCACGGGCGCCGATTTCTACCGCGTGGTGGAAATGATTCACACCCGGCTTCATGCCAACGCGGTGCCGATTCAGCTGCCCATCGGGCACGACATGACCTTCCGCGGCATCATTGACCTGATGACCATGGAGGCCGACGTCTACTACGACGACCTGGGCAAGGACATGCGTGTGGAGCCGATTCCGGAGGATATGCAGGAGCAGGCGCAGAAGTACCGCGAGCAGATGGTGGAGGCCATTGCCTCGACCGACGACGCCCTGATGGAAAAATACCTGGAGGGCGAGGAGCTGACCGTGGAGGAGCTGCGCGCCGCGCTGCGCAAGGCCACCATCGCCAACGAGATTGTGCCGGTGGTGTGCGGAACCTCCTACCGCAACAAGGGCGTACAGAAGCTGCTGGACGCCATCATCGATTATATGCCCAACCCGACCGATATCCCCTCGATCCGCGGCGTCAACCCGACAACGGGGCAGGAGGAGGAGCGGCATTCCTCGGACAGCGAGCCCTTCTCGGCTCTGGCCTTCAAGATTATGACCGACCCGTTCGTGGGCAAGCTCTGCTATTTCCGCGTCTATTCGGGCATTGTGAAGGCGGGCGACGTGGTCTACAACTCCACCAAGGGCAAAACCGAGCGTCTGGGGCGGCTGCTGCAGATGCACGCCAACGAGAGAAAGGACATCGACTGCTGCTATTCGGGTGACATCGCCGCCGCCATCGGTATCAAGAATACCACCACAGGCGACACCTTCTGCGATGAGAAGCACCCGGTGATTCTGGAATCGATGGAGTTCCCGGAGCCGGTGATCCGTGTGGCGATTGAGCCCAAGACCCGCGCGGGACAGGAGAAGATGGGCATTGCCCTGGCCAAGCTGGCCGAGGAAGACCCCACCTTCCGCACCTATACCGATGACGAGACCGGACAGACCATCATTGCCGGTATGGGCGAGCTGCACCTGGAAATCATCGTGGACCGCCTGCTGCGCGAGTTCAAGGTGGAGGCCAACATCGGCAAGCCTCAGGTCGCCTACAAGGAGACCATCCGCAAAAAGGTCGACCACGAATGCAAGTACAAAAAGCAGTCGGGCGGCTCGGGTCAGTACGCGCATGTCAAAATCATCATCGAGCCGAACGAGGCCGGCAAGGGCTACGAGTTTGTCAACTCGGTCACCGGCGGCGCCATCCCCAAGGAGTATATCCCCGCGGTGGATGCCGGTATCCGCGGCGCCATGCAGTGCGGCGTTCTGGCAGGCTACAATGTTGTGGACGTCAAGGTCACGCTGTATGACGGCTCTTACCACGAGGTGGACTCCTCGGAAATGGCCTTCAAGATCTGCGGCTCCATGGCCTTCAAGGAGGCCATGCGCAAGGCCGACCCGGTGCTGACCGAGCCGGTGATGAAGGTGGTTACCATTGTGCCGGACGATTACCTTGGCGAGGTGATTGGCGACTTCAACAGCCGCCGCGGCCAGATTCTTGCCATGGAGGCCACCGGCAGCGGCGTCCAGGAGATTTCGGCCTATGTGCCGCTCTCCAATATGTTTGGCTACGCCACCGACCTGCGCTCCAAAACGCAGGGCCGCGGGCTGTATTCCATGGAGCCGAGCCACTTTGCGGAGGTTCCCAAGTCGATTCAGGAAACCATCATCAAGGAGCGGAGCAAGACCAACTGACCGTTCCCGCAAACCGTATTCCGTATATTTTTTCCAGTAAAAAATATAAAACAAAAAAACTGTATACCGGAGGAAATTCAAAATGTCGAAAGCTACATTTGAACGCACCAAGCCCCACGTCAACATTGGTACCATCGGACATGTTGACCATGGCAAAACCACTCTGACCGCTGCGATTACCAAGGTTCTTTCTCTGAAGAACGGCAACGTTGAGTTCCTGGCATATGACCAGATCGACAACGCGCCCGAGGAGAAGGCAAGAGGTATCACAATCAACACCAGACACGTTGAGTACGAAACCGACAAGCGCCACTACGCGCATGTGGACTGCCCCGGCCATGCCGACTACGTGAAGAACATGATTACGGGTGCCGCGCAGATGGACGGCGCCATCCTGGTGGTTGCCGGTACCGACGGCCCCCTGCAGCAGACCCGCGAGCACGTGCTGCTTGCCCGTCAGGTGGGCGTGCCTGCCATCGTTGTCTTCATGAACAAGACCGATCTGGTGGACGATGCTGAGCTGCTGGACCTGGTGGAGATGGAGATCCGCGATCTGCTCTCTTCCTATGAATTCCCGGGCGACGACGTCCCCGTGATCCGCGGCTCTGCCCGCGAGGCTCTGGAGTCCACCAGCAAGGACATCAACGCTCCCGAGTACAAGTGCATTCTGGAGCTGATGGATGCGGTTGACGAGTATATCCCCACGCCCGAGCGGCAGTCCGACCTGCCCTTCCTGATGCCGGTTGAGGACGTGTTCTCGATTTCCGGCCGCGGCACGGTTGCCACCGGCCGTGTGGAGAGAGGCACTGTGAAGGTTTCGGATGTGGTTGAAATCGTCGGCCTTTCCGATGAGAAGAAGTCCACCACCGTTACCGGTGTGGAGATGTTCCACAAGCTGCTGCCGCAGGCCGAGGCCGGCGACAACATCGGCGCGCTGCTGCGCGGCATTGCCAAAAACGAAATCGAAAGAGGCCAGGTTCTGGCCAAGCCGGGCAGCGTGCACCCGCACACCAAGTTCGAGGGGCATGTGTACGTGCTGACCGAGAAGGAAGGCGGCCGCAAGAAGCCCTTCCTGGCTGGCTACCGTCCGCAGTTCTATTTCAGAACCACCGACGTGACCGGTACCATCAGCCTGCCCGATGGCGTTGAGATGTGCCGCCCCGGCGACAACGTGGACATGACCGTTGAGCTGATTACCCCCATCGCTTGCGAGGAGGGTCTGCGTTTCGCTATCCGTGAGGGTGGCAGAACGGTCGGCTCCGGCGTGGTTTCCAAGATTCTCGCGTAAAATACCGAAGGGAAGGATGGCAGGTCACAGGGTGGTCTGTCATCCTTCCGATTTCTTTTGAAAGGATGCAGTGTTACCGGAATGAAACTGTTTATTGATACGGCCAATATTGACGAAATCCGCGAAATCAACCAATGGGGGATTCTCAGCGGCGTTACCACCAATCCCTCTCTCATTGCCAAGGAGGGCCGGGTATTCAAGGATGTGATCCACGAGATTGTGGAGATTGTGGACGGTCCCATCAGTGCCGAGGTCATCTCAACCGATGCCGCAGGCATGGTGAAGGAGGCCCGGGAGCTGGCCGCGATTCACAAAAATATTGTGATTAAAATCCCGATTACCGAGGAAGGGCTCAAGGCTGTGCATATCCTGTCGGGCGAGGGTATCAAGACCAATGTCACCCTGATTTTCAGCGCCACGCAGGCACTGCTGGCCGCCAAGGCCGGAGCTACATATGTCAGCCCGTTTGTCGGCCGGCTGGACGACATTGCCGACAACGGCATGTCCCTGATTTCGGGCATTTCCCTGATTTTCCGGAATTACGGGATTGCCACCGAAATCATTGCCGCAAGCATCCGCGGCCCGCAGGACGTGGTGGACGCCGCCAAATGCGGCGCGCATATCGCAACCGTCCCGTATAAGGTGCTGCACCAGATGGTGAAGCATCCCCTGACCGATGCCGGCATCGAGCGCTTCCTGGCCGACTGGGCCAGCGTTCCTTCGGCAAATCAATAAACAATCCACACCAATCAAAAATTGCATACCGCCGCGCCGGCTGCCCGCTGTGCCGCCGCGCGCACATCTTTGGGGCATGGTGCAAGTCCATACCGGCAGTACAGTCTGCGAACTCCGCTTGGAGCCGATCAGGTGCAATTCCTGAACCGACGGTTACAGTCCGGATGAGAAAAGATGAAAAACACGCAATCGCCGTTCCGGTTCCTGCCGGAGGACGGTGTTTTTGCCCCGCCTGCCCGGGTCTCTCCCGGCCTGCGGGGCCTTTCTTTTCTCCTGAATAGATTCCATATACAAAAAGGGAGAAGGTATTTTCTATGCAACGCTTCCATTCCAATGCCATGCGCATCCGCCGCATGACCATGATCGGCCTGTTCACCGCACTGGCCTATGTTGTGATGATGCTGATTCACTTCCCGGTGCCGCCCATGCTGACGCTGGACCTCAAGGACACCGTTATTACGCTCTGCGGTCTCTGCTTCGGACCGCTGGCGGCTGTTTTTGCCGGGATCGTGGTTCCGCTCCTGGAGCTGATTACGGTCAGCGATACCGGCGTGTATGGGTTTGTGATGAATGCCCTTGGCGCGCTGAGCTTTTCGGTGACCGTCAGCCTGATTTATAAGTTCAAAAAGAACATGCTGGGCGCGATTCTGGGCCTGGTGTCGGGGGTGTTCGCCATGACCGCCGTCATGCTGCTGTTCAACCTGATTGTCACACCGCTTTATCTGCATATTTCGGTTGCCGAGGTGCGGCAGATGATTCCCACTCTGCTGCTCCCCTTTAACCTGGTCAAGGCCGTGCTCAATGCTTCTATGATTATGCTGCTGTATAAGCCCGTCTCCTCTCTGCTGCAACGCACCGGCTTTCTGCCGCACTCGGAGCATACCTACCGCCTGGATTGGCGTACCGTGACGGCAATCGCTGTCTCGGTGGTCCTGATTGTGTCTGCCTTTGTGGTCGTTTTCGCCGTCCTTGGCGGACAGTTTACCTTCGGCTGGGCCGCCTGATAAGAGTCCCACCGTTGGGAAAGACCTTGGAGGGACCCGCCTTGGAAGGCTCCCCCGGGCGGTACAGACCGGGCAACTTCTTGCATCTTTTCC
>CALWQR010000097.1 GCA_944383705.1 uncultured Clostridia bacterium | reverse complement strand
AGGACGACCCCCCGGCGCACGAGCCCCCCGGGGCGCCGGACGTGCTCAGCGCCGCGCGCTTCTGCGGCCTGACGCTGGGCGGCGCCGACGTCAGCCGGGGGCCCGAGGGCTCCACCCGGCTGCACGCGCTGCTGCGGGTGGACCAGGGCAATCTGCCGGCCTTCCTGCTGTACCTGGCCATGGAGCTGCCCGGCGCGGTGCCCATCGGCCTGTACCCCAACCTATCGGAGCGCTGAGCTCCCACGAAAGGACCTTTCCGGACATGGATGAATTTACCTACCGGACGCAGGGCGTGTGCTCCTCGTCCATCGACATCGCCATCGAAAACGGCGTCATCCGGCAGGTGCGCTATCACGGCGGCTGCTCGGGCAACACCCAGGGCGTGGCGGCGCTGGTGGCCGGCATGACCGTGCAGGAGGCCATCGACCGCCTCTCGGGCATCCGCTGCGGCTTCAAGCCCACCTCCTGCCCCGACCAGCTCGCGCGCGCCCTGCGTGCATATCTTGCGGCGCAGTAACATATGATAAAGATGTGACCCGCCGCAAGCAGACAGGCCCGCCCGGGCCCTGCAACCGGGCAAAATCAGTATACTACAGAAGATTTGGAGGATCAGAGATGACAGACTACCGGGCCGCCTACGAGGCATGGCTGCGCGCCCCCCGGCTCTCGGATGAGGAACGGGCCGAGCTGCGCGGCATTGAAGGAGACGAGGAGGAGATCCGACAACGCTTTTCCGGCCAGATGACCTTTGGAACCGGAGGACTGCGCGAAAAAATGCGCACCGGGCTGAAGGCCATGAACCGCCACACGGTGGCGCACGCCACCCAGGGCATGGCCGCCCTGATTCTGCGCCAGGGCCGCGGGGCCGACGGCGTGGTGGTGGGGCACGACAGCCGCAACAACTCCCGCCTGTTTGCCGAGACCGCCGCGTGCGTGCTGGCAGCAAACGGCATTCCGGCGTACCTGTTTGACGGGCTGCGCCCCACCCCCGAGCTCTCCTTTGCCCTGCGCGAGCTGCACTGCGTGGCCGGCATCAACATCACGGCCTCGCACAACCCCAAGGAATACAACGGCTACAAGGCCTACTGGGACGACGGCGGACAGCTCCCCCCCGAGCACGCCGACGTCGTGGCGGCCGAGATTGCCCGGCTGGACGTCTTCCGCGATGTGAAGCTGACCGACTATGACGCCGCCCTGCGCGAGGGGAAGATCCGCCTCATCGGCGCCGGAATGGACGAGCGCTACCTTGCCGCCGTGCAGGCCCAGGCCGTCAACCCCGCGGCGGTGGCGGCCGTGGCCGACGAGCTGAAAATCGTTTACACCCCCCTGCACGGCGCCGGCTGCCGCCTGGTGCCCGAAATCCTGCGCCGCGTCGGCCTGAAGCACCTGTACCCGGTGGAGGAGCAGATGGTAACCGACGGCAACTTTCCCACCGTGGAAAAGCCCAACCCCGAATATCCCGCGGCCTTTGCGCTGGGGCTTGCCCTGGCCGACCGTGTGGGCTCCGACCTGGTGGTGGCAACCGACCCCGATGCCGACCGCGTGGGCGTGATGACCCGCACGCCGGACGGCTCCTTCCGCACCATCACCGGCAACCAGATGGGCGCGCTGCTGCTGGACTATATCATCACCGCCTACCGCGAAACCGGCACCATGCCCCCCGAGCCCTATGCCGTGAAAAGCATTGTCTCCACCGAGCTGGCCACCCGCATCTGCGAGGCCAACGGGGTGGAGATGTACAATGTACTCACCGGCTTCAAGTTCATCGGCGAGGTCATCAAAAACCACGAGCAAAGCGGCCGCGGCAGCTTTCTGTTCGGCTTTGAGGAGAGCTACGGCTACCTCAAGGGCACCTACGCGCGGGACAAGGACGCCGTGGTGGCCTCGATGCTGATTTGCGAGATGACAGCCTATTACCGCGCCAGGGGCATGACGCTCTCGGATGCGCTGGAGGCGCTGTGGAAGAGGTACGGCTACTGCTACGAGGCCAACCGCGAGCTGTATATGGAGGGGGCCGACGGCCCTGCCCGCATGGCCGCACTGATGGACGGGCTGCGCGCCAAGCCGCCGGCCGACTTCGGCGGCGCGGCGGTGACCCTGGTGGCCGACTATCTCACGGCAACCGTCACCGAAGGCGGCGCGGTCCGCCCGACCGGCCTGCCCAGGTCCAACGTGCTGTATTACCGGCTGGAGAACGGCGACGTCATTGTCATCCGCCCCTCGGGCACCGAGCCCAAGGTCAAGTTCTACTACCTGCTGCTGGCCGACGACCACGCCGGGGCGGAGCGCAAAATGAAGGCCTATCTGGCCACGACCGACGCGCTG
This sequence comes from uncultured Clostridia bacterium, assembly GCA_944383705.1. GTDB lineage: Bacteria > Bacillota > Clostridia > Oscillospirales > CAG-272 > UMGS1865. The sequence goes on along the minus strand of CALWQR010000097.1, from coordinate 5,613 downwards.
ATCGGTCGCTGAGCCGCGGCCGGGGGCGCAAAAATCCTGCAACCGCATATCGGGGGGACGCCCGCAGGGGCTTCTCCCCTGATTTTTATAATCGGTTTTAGTCTTAGTCCAATTCTAAAAAAAGGAGGAATCCAACCATGCTGGAGAACAGAATCACCGAATTTGAGACGCTGAAGGGGCTGCTGGACAACCGACAATATTCCTCCTTTATGCGACGGATTGACGGGATGAACCCGGTGGACGCGGCCGAATTCCTGGCCTGGCTGCCCGAGCAGCGCCAGCCGTTTGCCTTCCGGCTGCTCAAAAAGGACACCGCGGCCGAAATTTTTGCCGAGCTGGAGCCGGAGATGCAGAGCCGCATTGTGGAGGCGCTCTCCGACCGCGAAACCGGCGGCATTCTGGACGAGCTTGCCACCGACGACGCCGTGGACCTGCTGGAGGAAATGCCGGCCGGCGTGGTCAAGCGCCTGCTGCGCGTGGCCTCCCCCGACACCCGCGCCGAGCTCAACCGCTTTCTCGCCTACCCCGAGGACAGCGCCGGCAGCGTGATGACCAGCGAATTCATCGACCTGACCGGCGGCATGACCTGCGCCCAGGCCGTGGAGCACATCCGCCGGACCGGCCTGGACAAGGAGACGGTCTATTCGGCCTATGTCACCGACGCCTCCCGGGTGCTGCAGGGCGTGGTGGAGCTGCGCCAGCTTCTTTTTGCCTCTCCGGAGCAGAGCATCCGGGAGCTGATGGACGAAAACGTGATTTACGCCCACACCGAGGACGACCGCGAAACCGTGGCCAACCTCATCTCGCACTACGACCTGCTGGTGCTGCCCGTGGTGGACCGCGAGGAGCGGCTGGTGGGTATTGTGACGGTGGACGACGCGCTGGACGTGCTGGAGGAGGAGGCCACCGAGGACATCGAAAAAATGGCCGCCATTCTCCCCACCGACAAGCCCTATCTGCGCACCAGCGTATGGGAAACCTGGAAAAAGCGCATCCCCTGGCTGCTGCTGCTGATGGTGTCCGCCACCTTTACCAGCACCATCATCACGCATTACGAGACCGCCATCGGCACCTATGCCATTCTCACCGCCTTTTTCCCGATGCTGATGGACACCGGCGGAAACGCCGGCGGGCAGACCTCGGTCACCATCATCCGCGGTCTTTCGCTGGGGGATATCCGCCTGCGGGACCTGCTGCGCGTGCTGTGGAAGGAGTTCCGGGTCTCGCTGCTCTGCGGGCTGACCCTGGCGGCCGCCACCTTCCTCAAGGTCTATGCGGTGGATTTCCGCTTCCGCCCCACCGCCCTGCTGGAGAACGGAGCGGTGCAGAACAATCTGCTGGTCACCGCGGCGGTCAGCCTGACCGTCTTTGGCGCCATTGTGGTGGCCAAGCTGGTGGGGACCCTGCTGCCGATGGGAGCCAAACGGCTTGGCTTTGACCCCGCCGTCATGGCCAGCCCCTTTATCACCACCATTGTTGACGCCGTCACGCTGATGATTTATTTTGCGGTCGCCTCGGCGGTGCTCGGGCTCTGAGGCGATCCTCGCCGCCCGTCGCCTCTGTCCGCGACTTCCCGGCCGCGCCCCGGCGCCCGTCGCCTCTGTCCGCGACTTCCCGGTCGCCCCTGTCTGCGGCTTTTCCGCCCGGAACCGTTACCCGGGCGGAAATTTTTTTGAAAAACCCCTTGACAAATACCCCGGGTGGGTATATAATATTCTCACAGGATACCCCGCGAGGGTATTTGAAACGAAAAGGAGGGATCGCCATGGAGGAGCGCGCCTGCTGCAAAACCACCCGGCGCACCGAGGAGGAAAAAAAGAAGCTGATTCACCGGCTCAACCGCATGGAGGGGCAGATCCGCGGTCTGCGCGGGATGATTGAGCGCGACGCCTACTGCACCGACATTCTGACGCAGTGCGCCGCGGTGCACGCCGCGCTGCACGCCTTCAATCTGGAGCTGACCGAGCGGCACATCCGCGGCTGCGTGGTGCGGGAGCTTCAGGAGGGGAAAACCGAAGCGATTGACGACCTCATCGGCGCCCTGCAGCGTCTGATGAAATAAGCCCCGGCCCGGGCAGGCCTGCCGGGCGGGGCACAACAGGACGAAAGGAGTACTGTTTTCGGATGGAACAATACCGTGTCACCGGGATGAGCTGCGCGGCCTGCAGCGCCCGGGTGGAAAAGGCGGTCCGGGAGGTGCCGGGGGTAACCTCCTGCTCGGTCAGTCTGCTGACCAATTCGATGGGGGTGGAGGGCACGGCAGCCCCCCGGGAAATCATTGCCGCCGTGCAGGCCGCAGGCTACGGGGCCGAGCAAAAGGGCGCACAAAAGGCCGCCGGCGCGGACCGGGACGCCCTGCGGGACACCGAATCCCCCGTACTGCTGCGGCGGCTGGTGGTGTCGCTGGTCTTTCTGCTGGCGCTGATGTATCTGTCCATGGGGCATGTGATGTGGGGCTTTCCGCTGCCCGCCGCGCTGGCCGGCAATCCGGTGGCCATTGGCCTGTGTCAGCTGCTGCTTTCCACCGCCATTCTGGTCATCAACCAGAAATTTTTCGTCAGTGGCGTGCGGGGCCTGCTGCACCGCGCCCCCAACATGGATACCCTGGTGTCGCTGGGCTCCGGCGTCTCCTACGGCTACAGCATTTATATGCTCTTCGCCATGAGCGCCGCGCAGCTGGCCGGCGACGCCGGGGCGGCCGCCTCCTATCTGCACGGGCTGTACTTTGAATCGGCGGCGATGATTCTGACGCTGATTACCCTGGGCAAGCTGCTGGAAGCCAAGGCCAAGGGCCGGACCACCGATGCCCTGCGCGCCCTGATGAAGCTTGCCCCCCAGACCGCCACCGTGGTGCGGGACGGAACCGAACAGGAGGTGCCGGTGGAGGAGGTGCGCCCCGGCGACGTGTTTGTCGTGCGTCCCGGCGAAAGCATTCCGGTGGACGGCGTTGTGCTGGAGGGGAGCAGCGCCGTGAACGAGGCCGCGCTGACCGGCGAAAGCATGCCGGTGGATAAAACCGCGGGGGACCGCGTCTCGGCCGCCACGGTCAATCAGTCTGGCTTTCTGCGCTGCGAGGCGGTGCGGGTGGGCGAGGACACCACGCTCTCCCAGATCATCCGCATGGTCAGCGACGCGGCCGCCACCAAGGCCCCCATTGCCAAGGTGGCCGACCGGGTGTCCGGCGTGTTTGTCCCTGCCGTCATCGGAGTGGCGCTGCTCACCTTTCTGGTCTGGCTGCTGCTGGAGCAGCCGATGGGCTACGCGCTCTCCCGCGCCATTTCGGTGCTGGTCATCAGCTGCCCCTGCGCGCTGGGCCTGGCCACGCCTGTGGCCATTATGGTGGGGAGCGGCGTGGGCGCCAGAAACGGCATCCTCTTCAAAACCGCCGTCTCTCTGGAGGAAACCGGCAAAACCGACATTGTGGTGCTGGACAAAACCGGCACCGTGACCACCGGCACCCCCACGGTTACCGACTACCTGCCGGCCGACGGCGTGAGCCGGGAGGCCCTGCTGTCCGCCGCCTGTGCGTTGGAATCCCGCAGCGAGCACCCGTTGGCCGGGGCAATCCTGCGCGCCGCCGAGGCGCAGGGGCTGCGCCCGGACGATGTGACCGACTTTGCCGCGCTGGCCGGCAGCGGTCTGCGCGCCCGGCGGGAGGGCCGGGAGCTGCTGGGCGGCAACCGGGCGCTGATGGAGCAGAACGGCCTGACCCCGCCCCCCGCCCTGGCCGGGCAGGCCGAGGCGCTGGCAGCCGCCGGCAAAACCCCGCTCTACTTTGCCGAGGGCGGCCGGCTGCTGGGCGTGATTGCCGTGGCCGATGTGCTCAAGGAGGAGAGCCCCCGGGCCATCCGCGAGCTGAAGGACATGGGCCTGCGCGTGGTGATGCTGACCGGCGACAACCCGCGCACGGCCGCCGCCATCGGTCAGGCGGCCGGAGTGGATGAGGTGATTGCCGGCGTTCTGCCCGACGGCAAGGAGGCTGTAATCCGCAGTCTGCAGGCGCAGGGCAGGGTCGCCATGGTCGGGGACGGCATCAACGATGCGCCGGCGCTGACCCGCGCCGAGGTGGGCATTGCCATCGGTGCCGGGACCGACGTCGCCATCGACGCGGCCGACGTGGTGCTGGTCAAAAGCCGCCTGGACGATGTGCCCGCCGCCATCCGCATGAGCCGCGCCACCCTGCGCAACATCCATGAAAACCTCTTCTGGGCCTTCATCTACAACGTCATCGGCATCCCCCTGGCGGCCGGCGCCTGGGCGCACTGGGGACTGACCCTGAACCCCATGTTCGGAGCCGCCGCCATGAGCCTTTCCAGCTTCTGCGTCGTGATGAACGCCCTGCGCCTGAACTGGTTCCCGCTGCGCAATCCCTCAAAGTTCCGCAAGCATCCGGCAAAATCCACGGCGAAAGCCGGGGTTGCAAATATACCATCTACCGAAAGTGAGGAAAAAACCATGGAAAAAACACTGAAAATTGAAGGCATGATGTGCGAACACTGCGAAATGCACGTCAAAAAGGCCCTGGAGGCGCTCCCCGGCGTGGAAAGCGCCACCGTCAGCCACAAAACCGGCACCGCCGTCCTGAAGCTCTCCTCCAACGTCCCTGACGACCAGCTCCGCTCCGCCATCACCACCGCCGGATATCGCTTGGTGGAGTGATCCCGTAGGAGAGAAAGGCCTTGGAGGAACCCGCCTGATAAGAGTCCCACCGTTGGAGAAGACCTTGGAGAGACCCGCCTCTTAAGGAGAGGCCGGTCCCTCCAAGCCTCCCCCGGCGAGACCTTCCCCGGCGCAAGGCCCCCTGATTTTCGCGTACTGTATTGCGAATCCGGTACGCCCGGGGGCCCGCGCCGGGGAATTTCTTTTGGGGGCGGTTGAAATATTTGGGAGAGCGGACGGGCGCGATTCCGGGACCATCCGCCGTAGATTTTCAGTGGTCAGCAGACGGGCGCTCTTCCGGAACCGTCCGCCGTGGATTTTCAGGAGTCAGGCAAACCGCTCGTTAAAAGCCTCCCTTGTGCAAAGGGAGGTGGCACGCGATAGCGTGACGAAGGGATTATAATGCAGAGAAAACGTAAGAACAATCCCTCAGTCAGCTTCGCTGACAGCTCCCTTTACACAAGGGAGCCTTTTTAGCTTCTGCGCCGCCCTCTACCAGTTACAGTTCTCTTGAAGACGAAAACCATGTAGGAACCCGCCTTGAAGAGAGTTCCGCCAGAGAGGAAGACCTTGGAGGGACCCGCCTCTTAAGGAGAGGCCGGCCCCTCCAAGCCTCCCCCGGCGAGACCTTCCCCGGCGCAGGCTCCCAGTTTTGCATACGGTATTGCAAATACGATACGCCCGGGGGCCTGCGCCGGGGAATTTCTTTTGGGAGAGGATAAAATTTTGGAGTTTGCAGACGGGCGCGATTCCGGAACCATCCGCCAGGGGTTTTCAGGGATCAGCAGACGGGCGCTCTTCCGGAATCGTCCGCCGTGGATTTTCAGAGGTCAGGCAAACCGCTCGTTAAAAGCCTCCCTTGTGTAAAGGGAGGTGACACGCGATAGCGTGACGGAGGGATTGTAATGCAGAGAAAATATAAGAACAATCCCTCAGTCAGCTCCGCTGACAGCT
>CALWQR010000096.1 GCA_944383705.1 uncultured Clostridia bacterium | reverse complement strand
CCTGCGGCAGGGCGTTTACTCGGCGAAGTGATAGCAGCCGGCGGGAAGGTCGGCGGCGTAGCCCGAGGGCAGGCGCAGGTGCGCGGTGACGCCGGCGGGGATTTCAAACTCATAGTACACCCGGTCTCCCTTGTAGTACCAATGCACACGGAGGCAGCCGTGGCGGGTCTCCAGCGAGGTCTGCACAAAGCCGAGGCAGCGGTCGGGGCGGGGCGCCAGATTTACCTCGCGGTAGCCGGGCGCGGCCGACACGGGAGAGACGCCGCAGGCCACGCTGAAAATCCAGTCGAACACCGCGCCGTAGGCGTAATGATTGAAGGAGTTCATCGTGGTGCTCCAGAAGCTGCCGTCCTCCTTCAGGCTGTTCCAATGCTCCCACATGGTGGTAGCGCCGTGACAGACCGAATAGAGCCACGAGGGGGCGCGCTCCTGCATCAGCAGCTCATAGGCCAGATCGTTGTACCCGTTTTCCGTGAGCGCATGCAGCAGATAGGGAGTGCCGACAAAGCCGGTGGTCATGCGGGTGCCGTTCTCCCGGATCATTTCCGCCAGCCGGTCGGCCAGCGCCTGCCGGTCCTTCTCCTCGCAAAGACCGAAATACAGGATCAGCACATAGGCGGTCTGGGTTTCCAGCGGCGGGAAGGCGTCCCCCTCCTTCCAGCCGTTCGGGACCAGGCGCAGCCGGCCGTCCGGCAGATAGCGGGCGCGGAAGGCCTCCACCACCCGCTCGCGCAGTCTGCGGTAGGCGCTCATATCCTCCCCCAGCGCCTCACCGGCCTGAATCAGCAGCCCGGTGGAGTAGGCAAAATAGGCGCTGGCAATCATGTCGGTCGGCGTGGCGCCCTCGCAGCGGTCAGGGTCGCCGTCCATTGCCAGCCAGTCGCCGTAATGCTGGCCGCCCAGCCACAAATATTCCTCCGGCCCCGCGGAGTGTATATAGTCCACCCATTTTTTCATCAGCGGGAAGTTCTTTTTCAGCAGCCCCTTGTCGCCGTATGCCAGATACATCTGCCAGGGCGCCACGCAGGCCACGTCTCCCCAGGCGGCGGAGACGAGAGTGCTCTTGTTTTTGAGGCAGTGCGGAATGATGCCGCTCACCGCGCCGTCCCTTCCCTGCTCCAGCGCCACATCGGTCAGCCATTTGCGGAAAAAGGTTTCCACATCGTAATTGATGGCCGCGGTGCGGCAGAAGACCTGCGCATCGCCGGTCCAGCCCAGGCGCTCGTCACGCTGCGGGCAGTCGGTGGGGATGTCCAGATAATTGCTCTTCTGCCCCCAGAGAATGTTATGGTAGAGCTGATTGATTTTTTCGTTGCCGCAGACAAAGCGGCCAATGCGCTTCATGTCGGAATGCACCACCACCGCACGGAAGAGGTCGGGGTCCACCGTGTCAAACGGGAACTCGACCAGCTGCACATAGCGGAAGCCCTGAAAGCTGTAGGTCGGCTTGAAGACATCCTCCCCGCCGCTGCACACAAAAATGTTTTCGTTGCGGGCCGAGCGGTAGTTGCCGGTGTAAAAATTGCCGTCACGGTCCAGCACCTCGGCATGGTGCAGCACCACGCGGGAGCCCCGGGGGGCACGGATGCGCAGCTCCACGTATCCGGTCATGTTCTGGCCAAAGTCCAGCACCCGCTCGCCCTTTGGCGTGCGGATGACCTCCACCGGCGCCAGACGCTCCTGCTCGGTAATCCATTCGCCCTGCTGCGGAACCAGCCGGGTGCGGACGTCCGAGCGCACCGCCTTGCCAAGAAAGGTTGTCGGGGCGGTTTTGTCCACGGTCTCGCCGTGGTAAATTTCGGAGGATGTGACCTCGGTGGTGTACACGTCCCAGCTCTCGTCGGTGCCCAGCAGCGCGGTGCTGCCGTCGGTGTAGGTCACCTCCAGCCAGCCAATCAGCGAGGGGTGGTCGGCAAAATAGTGATTGGTGTGCCCGTAGCCGATATAGCCGACCGCCCAGCCCTGCCCCAGCCCGATTTCAATGCGGGCCGGACCGGTCAGCAGCTCGGTTACATCGTAGCTCTGCACCTGTACGCGATGGCTGTAGCTGGTCCAGCCCGGCGTCAGCACCCCTTTGCCGACACGCCGGCCGTTGATGTACAGCGCGTAAATGCCCATGGCCGACACCTGAAACACCGCCCTCCGCACCGGCTTTGCAGGGCAGAACTCCTGCCGGAAGCCGACGGCCGCCTGGCCCTGGTCAACGGGCGAGGCGATCCAGATTCCGTTTTGCTTCATAATCCGTGGTCTCCTTTGTTTTCGGTTTTCCGCCCCGCAGGACTTGCCCCGGGGCGCTCCGCAGCGGCGGCAGACCGCCCTGCTGTGTGCCCCCAGTATATCCGATTTGCGGGAGGTTGTCAAGAGGAGGGTACAAACAGATTAAAAATCACCCGGGAAAAGCAAAAAGAGACCGGCGCGTCGCATCGGGGCTTTTGATGTCATCCTTTTGAAAAGCGGTCTCTGGCCGGCCCTTGCCGGAAGCAGGGCTTTTGCTAAACCCTCTTTAAGACCGGCCTCTGGCCGGCCCTTGCCGGAAGCAGGGCTTTTGCTAAAGCCTCTTTGAAACCGGCCTCTGGCCGGCCGGGGTCAGTCTTCGGCCGCGTAAATGACGGCTGCGGCGGTCAGGCTGTAATTTTTCTGACCGATGGCAATCCGCTCCCAGTCGGCCGCGCTTCCCCCGTACCGGACCGAGGTGAGATATATGCACTGATAAAAGGCCATGTCTTCAATCCGGGTAATGCTGGCCGGAAGAAAAAAGGCGCTGCCCGCGCGCAGCGGGGGATACAGAATCAGGGTTTTGCGGTCGGCCGTGCACAGCACCCCCTCCAGGTCGCAGTAATAGGGGTTGCTGTCGCTGACCGAGATGTAAATCAGGTTTGGGCAGGCGGCAAAGGCCAGGCTGCCAATCTGTTCTACGGTCTCGGGAATCTGCACGGCGGTAACGCTCTGGCAGCCCATCAGCGCCTGCGGCGCAATCGAGGTCACCCGCTCTCCGGTGGCGGTATAGGCCGGAATGACCACAAAGGCGTCCTGGCAGCTGCCAATGCCAATCAGCGTACAGCTGCCGTCCCCGTTGCTGCGGTACAGCAGGCCGTCGTCGGGCGTCTCCGTGGTAGCCGGCAGACCGGTGGTCAGCTGGGGCGCGCCGCCTCCCTCGGGCGCCTGCGTGCCACCCGGCGAGGGAGTGGTGGCGGGGGCCTGTCCGGCTTCCTCCTCCCGCATGGCAGAAAGACAGATCATCGCCACGGTCAGCGCCAGGGCAATGGCAAACACCACGGCCAGCGCCACCATCAGAATCTGGTTCTGGGCTCGCATGGTTCCACTTCCTTTCTTTTTTTCTGGATGATATTACCATTATCATTATGACAGAAAAGCCGCCGCCTGTCAACCCGAATCGTGGCCGATAAATCGACCCGATGCGCCCGCCTTCTGCCGCGCGGCTGCCGAGGCAGGGGGAAACGGCCCGATGCGCGCCGGGGGCTGTCCGAAACGGGCGAACGATTTTTCCCGGCCCTTCCCTGCCCCGGATGGGGGACGTGCGCCGCGAACATGCGCCCGGCTCTTGACATCCCGGGCGGAATGTGCTATAATGTCGGAGACGTTCCCCGGCGCCGGCCGGGGCATAGAAAGGAGGCGCCGCGATGCCGGAGCTGAAAATCGGACCGGTTTGCATACCGCACGGGCTGTGCCTGGCCCCGCTGGCAGGGGTCAGCGACCGCACCTTCCGCCGCATGGCGCGGCTGAACGGGGCGGAATACACCGTGAGCGAAATGGTATCGGCCAAGGCGCTGTGCTACGAGCAGAACTGCCGCCGCCCCGCCGCGCAGGCGCGCAGCCGCACCGCGCCGCTGGCGGCCGTGATGCGGGAGGAGTACCCCATGGCGGTGCAGCTGTTCGGCGCCGAGCCGGAGTTTGTCGCCCGGGCTGCCGCACTGCTGGAAAGCGGGGAGTACCTGGGCTGCCGCGGGGAGATTCCGCCGGCGGCCATCGACATCAACATGGGCTGCCCGATGGCAAAAATCGTCAACAACGGCGAGGGCAGCGCGCTGATGAAGGATCCCCCCCGCGCCGAGGCGATTGTACGCGCGGTGCGGGCGGCGGTCTCGCTGCCGGTAACCGTCAAAATCCGGGCCGGGTGGGACGCGGAGCACATCAACGCCGTGGAATTTGCCCGGCGCATGGAGGCGGCCGGAGCCGACGCCATTTGCGTACACGGGCGCACCCGGGCGCAGATGTACGCGCCGGGGGCCGACTGGGAGATCATCCGCCGGGTGCGGCAGGCCGTGTCGGTCCCGGTCATCGGCAACGGGGATATCTTCTGCGCCGACGACGCACTGCGGATGCTGCGGCAGACCGGCTGCCAGGGCGTGATGGTAGCCCGCGGGGCACAGGGCAACCCCTGGATTTTTGAGGAAATCCGCTGCGCGATGGAGGGGCTACCCTACACCCCCCCAACCCTTTCCCAGCGGCTGGAAACCGCCATGGAGCACGCGCGCGGCATGGTGCGCGAGAAGGGGGAGCGGGTCGGCATGTCCGAGGCCCGGCGGCACATGGCCTGGTACGTGCACGGCGTCCGCGGGGCGGCCGCCGCACGGGGCCGGCTGATGCAGGTCAGCACACTGGAGGAGCTCGCCGGTATTTTTGCAGAGCTTGGGCAGCTGAATTGTTCGGAACAATGACAAAAAAAGCCTGTTTGGGCTGCCGGAATCCGTGAAATAATGAGAAAGTTACCGGGAATCATGAAAAACTCTTGACATTGCCCCGCGTATCGTGTATAATAATGGAAGATGATTGATGATCAGCTGTGATGCATTCGATCTGTTTATGAGCGGAGGGGAGGGATCAAAATGGCAGAAATCCGAGTCAAGGAAGGCGAGTCTCTGGACAGCGCACTCCGGCGCTTCAAGCGTGCGACCGCCCGTTCCGGCGTCCTCACCGAGCTTCGCAAAAGAGAGCATTACGAGAAGCCGAGCGTGAAGCGCAAGAAGAAGTCCGAAGCGGCCAGAAAGCGCAAGTACAAATAAGCCGGACAATGGCCGGCCGGGGAAGGTTTGTTTCCCCGGCCGGCCTCCTGCTTTTTCCCGCTCCCCCGCCCGGAAAAACGGAAAATTTCCCGCAGCCTCTTGACAAAGCTGCCGGAATGTGGTATACTGATAACAATTTCAGTCCGGAACAATCGATGCATCGGAGGAACCCGTGGAACTTCAGGATAGCGGAGACTGTCACAGTCGAAGTACGGCGCTGCCCGCAAAACCGAATCATTTTCCATTCACGGCATAACCTGTGCCAAGGGTACAGGGTATGCTTTTTGTGTTTCCCGTGCAGCCGGCCGGTCCCATTAGAAAAAGGAGATTTTTATGGACAGCAATTTACTCAGTATCATCGGAATGCTGATTTGCCTGGCCCTTTCGGCCTTCTTTTCGGCAAGTGAAACCGCGTATACCTCGTTCAACCGCAGCCGTATGAAAACCCTGGCGGCCGAGGGCAACCGGCGCGCGGCGCTGGCCCTGCGCATGGCCGATTCCTACGACCAGCTGCTTTCCACCATCCTTGTGGGCAACAACATTGTCAACCTGTCGCTTTCCTCCATTGGCACCGTGATGTTCGTGCGGCTGCTGACGGGCACCGGGGCCGCGCCCTCCGCCCCTGCCATCTCCACGGCGGTGGTCACGGTGGTGGTGCTGATTTTCGGGGAAATCTCCCCCAAAAGCCTGGCAAAGGACCACGCCGAATCGCTGGCGCTGGCGGTGGCCTGGCCGCTGCGCTTCTTCTGCATCATCCTCACGCCGGTCAACGCCCTGTTTGCGCTGTGGAAAAAACTGCTCTCCAAAATTTTCAAGGGCAAGGAGGACGAAGCCGTCACCGAGGGCGAGGTGCTGACCCTGGTGGACGAGGCTCACGAGGACGGCAGCATTGACGAGTACAACAAGGAGCTGATTGAAAACATCTTTGAGTTCGACGACCTCACCGCCGGCGAGGTTGCCACCCACCGCACCGACCTTGTGATGCTCTCGGGCGAGGACAGCATGGAGGAATGGGACGCGGTCATCCGCAACAGCGGCTTTTCGCGTTATCCGGTGTACGGCGAGCAGGTGGACGACATTGTGGGCATTCTGGACGTCCGCACCTACCTGCGGCTGGAGGACAAAAGCCGGGAATCCGTGATGTCCCGCGCCGTCCACCCCGCCTATTTCGTGCCCGAAAACGTCAAGCTGGACGTCCTGTTCCGCAACATGAAGGCCCGGCGCGAGACGGTTGCCGTGGTGCTGGATGAGCACGGCGGCATGACCGGAATTGTGACCATGACCGACCTGATTGAGTGCCTGCTGGGCGAATTTCACCCCGAGCCGGACGGCGAGCCCCTGCCGGTCCCGGAGTTTGAGCAGCAGTCCGATACCGTCTGGCTGGTGCGCGGGGACGCGCTGCTGGCCGACGTCAACAAAAAGCTGGGCACCGCCATTGCCGAGGATGAGGCCGACACCCTCAGCGGCTACATCCTGGGCCTGAAGGGGACCATCCCCGAGGACGGAACCTCCTTTGAGCTGGATACCGACGAGCTGCACATCCGCACCCTGCAAATCAAGGACCATACGGTGGAGCGCGCCGAGCTGACCATCCGGTCCGCAAAGCCGGAGGACGAAGAAGCGGCCGCCACCGCCGCGGTCGGGACCGTGACCGAGCCCCCCGCCGGGAACAACACCCCCGAAAGCGGCAGCGGGGACGCCGGGAACGGCTCTGCCACCGAATAAACCCCTCCGCCCGGGACAAACGGCCGGGCGGGAACAAACATTTTCGCGGGCCGCGCCAGTCAATCCGCAGGCCCGCCGCATACCCCCCTGTGGGCAAAGAAAGGAGCAGATCGATGAGCAAAAAAATTCTGGTTGTCGGAAGCATCAATATGGACTATGTGATTCACACCGGCCGTCTGCCCAAGCTGGGCGAAACCATCACGGGCAGCGATTTTGCCATGAACTATGGCGGAAAGGGCGCCAATCAGGCGGTGGCCGTAGCCAAGCAGGGCTGCGACACCCGGATGCTTGGGGCCGTGGGCACCGATCTTGCCGGAGAGCTGGCGGTGCGGAATCTGGAATCCTTCGGGGTGGACTGCGCCCCGGTCTTTCATGACGAAGGCCCCACCGGCGCCGCCGTGATTACGGTGTGCGGCGGGGATAACCACATCATTCTGGACGTGGGCGCAAACGCCCATGTGACTCCCGCCCGCATTGCCGCGCGCCGGGATTTGTTTGAGTGGGCGGACGCGGTGGTGCTGCAATACGAAATTCCCGTGGAATCGGTGCTGGCCGCCGCTCGCCTGGCGCGGGAATGCGGGTGCACGGTCATTCTCAATCCCGCGCCGGTCAAAGAGGTGGACCCCGCCCTGTACGGCTGCGTGGATCTGATTGTGCCGAACGAATTTGAAGCCGCGCTGCTGACCGGCGTGGAGGTGACCGACCGCGCCTCTGCCGCCTGCGCGCTGGAAAAACTGCTGGCGATGGGCTGCAAAAACGCCCTGATTACCCTGGGCAAGCAGGGCTGCGCCTATTGCTGGCAGGGCAGCGTGGGATATGAGGACATCATTCCCGTGCAGGTGGCCGACACCACGGCCGCCGGGGACAGCTTTATCGGCGGACTGTGCGCCCGGCTGTGCGATGGCGCGGAATTTCCCGACGCCGTGCGCTATGCCACCGCTGTCTCCGCCCTGACCGTCAGCCGTCCCGGCGCCAGCGTCTCCATTCCCACCTGCGCCGAAGTCGAGGCTTTTCTGCGGGGATAAGCTGCCACCACCGGAGAAGACCTTGGAGGGACCCGCCTTGGAAGGCTCCCCCGGGCGGTACAGGCAGGGCAACTTCTTGCATCTTTTCCGTCATGCATCGCAAGCCGTCTCGGCAATAGGGGCAACACTATTGCCATCAACGGTTTGCTCGCCTGACGAAAAATCTGCTTCGGATTTGCCCGGTCCGTCCCACCCGGTGAAGCCTTTCGGAGAGGCCGGTCCCTC
>CALWQR010000095.1 GCA_944383705.1 uncultured Clostridia bacterium | reverse complement strand
TGCCGCAGGCAACGGTCACCTTGCCGTCCTCCAGCGAGAGCACCGTCCCCGGCGCGGCGCCGGCGGCCTCTCCCGCGGCCGTCTCGGCCGCGGTGACCTTGAGCAGCCGGCCGTCCGGCGTGTGCGTAAAGGCGAGAGGGAAGGGCGAGAGCGCCCGGATCTGGTCGTGCAGCTGCTGGGCCGAGCGTGAAAAATCCAGCACGCAGTCGCTTTTTTCGATTTTCGGGGCGTATGTGGCCAGGCTGCTGTCCTGCGGCTGCGGCGTAACGCTGCCCTGCCGCAGCCCCGCCACCGTGCGCAGCAGCAGCCGGGCTCCGCAGGCGGCCATGCGGTCATGCAGGACCTCGAAATTGTCCGAGCGGCCGATGGGGACCTCTTCGGCAAGCAGAATGTCGCCGGTGTCCAGCCCCTCGTTCATGCGCATGGTGGTGATGCCGGTGCGGGTCTGCCCGTCCATAATGGCGCGCTGAATCGGCGCCGCGCCGCGGTAGGCCGGCAGCAGCGAGCCGTGTACGTTCACGCAGCCAAAGGGAGGAAAGTCCAGCACCCGCCCGGGCAGGAGCTTCCCGTAGGCTGCCACCACAATCAGCTCGGGGGAAAGCTCGCACAGCAGCCGGAAAAAGGCGTCGTCCCGCAGCGTTGCGGGCTGAAAGACCGGAATGCCCTGCTCCTGCGCGTAAACCTTGACCGGCGGCGGCGTCAGCGTGTATCCCCGCCCCTTGGGCTGGTCGGGCTGGGTCACAGCGCCGATGACGTCCTCTCCGGCCTCCCACAGCGCGCGCAGCGAGGCCAGGGCAAAATCCGGAGTGCCCATAAACAGAATTTTCATGGCGGCTCCCCTTTATTCGGTTTCAATGCTGGTTGCGATATCGGTGAAGAGTTTGCCGTCCAGGTGATCGATTTCATGGCAGAAGGCGCGCGCGAGCAGACCGCTGCCAGACAGCTCAAACGGCTTGCCGCTGCGGTCGAGCGCCCGCACGGTCACATGTTCGGGGCGTTTGGTCATTCCCCACTTGCCGGGAATCGAAAGGCAGCCCTCCGGCCCCTCCTGTTCGCCCGAAAACGCGATGATTTTGGGGTTGATGAGCTCAATCGGTTTCCCCTCCTCCACTTCAATCACCACCACCCGGCGCAGCACGCCGACCTGCGGCCCGGCCAGCCCGCAGCCCTGCGCGGCGCGCATGGTTTCCAGCATATCGTCCAGCAGTGTGAGAATCCGGGGGGTAATGACCTCCACCGGACGGGAGATTTTGCGCAGGGTTTCGTCCCCCTCTTTGAGAATGTGCAGCTTTGCCATAGAATTCCTTTCTCCGGGACCGGCGGCGCCCGCCCCGGCTTTGTTGAAAAACGGGATCGTGGAACGTGTACCCCGAAGGGCCTGCGGCACGGCGGAGCGCCGGCGCCTCAGAGATTGGAGGGGTTGAGGTCGATGCCGATCTGAATGCGCCTGCCGCAGCCGGCGCCCAGCCGGCAGAGCAGCTCGTGGAACAGCTCCAGCGTGGGCTTGGTGAAGCGGCATTTGATGACCATGCGCATCCGGTAGCGGTTGTCCACCCGGTAGACCGGCGCCTCGAAGGGGCCGAAGGGAATCAGCTCCACCTCGCGGTAGGACTCCTGCCGGTGCAGCGCTTCCAGCTCGCTGTGCATCCGTCCGGCGGCCAGCATCACCTCCTGCTCCAGCGGCCCGCTCACGGTCAGCAGCGCGATGTCGCAGACAGGGGGGAAGCAGAGCAGCCGCCGCAGCCGGATCTCGCGCTCGTAAAACGCGGGATAATCCTGCGCGCGGCAAAGGCGGATGACCTCGTTCTCGGGGTTCTCGGTCTGAATGATCGCCCGCCCGGGCAGCCGGCCCCGCCCGGCTCGCCCGATGACCTGCGTCAGCATGGCAAAGGTGCGCTCGGCCGCGCGGTAATCGTCCAGGTACAGCGAGGCGTCGGCCATCAGCACCCCCACCAGCGTCACGTCGGGGAAGTCGTGCCCCTTGGTCACCATCTGGGTGCCCAGCAGAATGTCTGCCTCGTGACGGCGGAAGCGACCCAGCATCCGGTCGTAGGCCTCCTTGCCCACAGCAGTGTCGGCGTCCATGCGCAGCACGCGCGCCGAGGGGAAGAACAGCCCCATCTCCTCCTCCAGCTTCTGGGTGCCGTAGCCCGTGTGCCCGAGGTGCTCCGAGCCGCAGTCGGGGCAGACCCGGGGCGGCGCCTGGCGGTATCCGCACCAGTGGCACATCAGCTCGCCCTCGGTGTAGCTGCCCCGGCGGGTATGGTAGGTCATGGCCACCGAGCAGTGGGGGCAGACCACGGCTTTGCCGCAGGAAAGGCAGGTGACCGCGCGGTGATAGCCCCGCCGGTTGAGAAAGAGGATGGCCTGCTCGCCCCGGCGCAGCGTCTGCTCCAGCGCGTCGGCCAGCTCCCGCCCCAGCACCGAGGTATTGCCATCGTGCCGCTCCTGGCGCATGTCGATGATGCGGACCTGCGGCAGCGCGGCGCTGCCACAGCGCTGGGTGAGCGTTACCAGGGTGTAAACCCCGTCCACCGCTTTTTTGTAGCTTTCCAGCGCGGGTGTGGCCGAGGCCAGCAGCATCAGCGCCTTGTGGTGGGCGCAGCGGTAGCGCGCCACGTCGCGGGCGTGGTATTTGGGATTCTGGTCGGATTTGTAGGTGTGCTCCTGCTCCTCGTCGATGATGATGGCGCCCAGGCGCGGGACCGGCGCGAAGACCGCCGAGCGGGTGCCGATGACCACATCGGCATCCCCGCGGCGGATGCGGCAGTAGGCGTCATAGCGCTCCCCGGCCGACAGGGCCGAGTGCATCACGGCCACCCGCTGCCCGTAGCGCGCGCAGAAGATCGAGACCGACTGTGGGGTCAGCGCAATTTCGGGCAGCAGCAGGATCACCCCTCGCCCGTCGGCCAGCAGACGGTCAATCAGCGCGGTCATCACGCGGGTTTTGCCGCTGCCGGTGATGCCGTGCAGCAGCGCGGCCCGGGGCTCGCCCGCGCAGGCAAGCGACCACAGGGTCTCCAGCGCGGCGCGCTGCCCGTCGTTGAGCTCCAGCGGGAGCTGCCCGAGGACAGGAGTCTGCGTATAGGGGTTGCGGTTGGTGCGCCGCTCCTCGCAGCGCAGAATCCCCTTGCCGCGCAGCGCCCGCAGCTGCTGCGGGCTGCAATGGGCCTGTGCCAGGAGCTCGGCGGTGGGAATCGGCCCGTCCTCCCCCAGCAGCACCGCCAGCATGCTCCGCTGCCCCGGGGAGCGCAGCCGTATGCCCTCGCACTCCCGGCCGGCAATCAGCTCGCGCGCCGTGTCGGGGCGCAGGGCCAGCGACCAGCACTGCTCGCGCTTGCCCTCCTGCGGCTCGTCATACAGGATGCGGCGGGTGACCCAGCCGTACTCCCGCAGCCGGCGTATCGCGCGCTCGGCGCGGATGCCCAGTGCCTCCCGCAGCCGGGGCAGGGAGGTTTCGCCGTGCTCGCGGAGAAATTCATATACGAACAAATCCGACGATGGAATCTCGTCGGAGTCGGTCGGCAGGCGGTCGGGGCGGATGGCGTACAGCTCGCGCAGCCGGGAAAGCGCCGCGGCCGGGATCATCGCCCGCACCGCGTCCCCGGTGGTGCAGAGCGTGCGGGTCTTGAGAAAGCCGCACAGCCCCTGCATTTCCCGGTCCAGCGCCATGCTCTCGGGCAGCACCGAGTGGATCAGCTTGACCCCCCGGTAGCTGGAATGGTCCCGGATTTCCTCCACCAACCCGGTGCGCAGCTGGTTGTGAATGCCAAAGGGAACCGTCACAAACACGCCCGGCAGCACCGCCTCCCGTATCTCGGGGGGGATGGCGTAGTCGTACAGCCCGTCAATGTGGTAGGGCGCATCCAGCAGGCTGACGGCTGCGTACAGCGCTGTCAAGACCGTTCGGCTCCCTCGCTGTTTTCGTCTGCCGCGGCGTCGCCGGCGGCCTGCGCAGCGTCGGCCTCTGCCGCGCCGTCCTCACCGCCCGCAGCGCTCCCGGTCGCTGCCCCCTTCCGGGCGGCTTTTGCCCTGGCCGGCTTGCTCTTCGGCGCGTCGTCTTTCTCCGCGGGGGCTTGGGCCGCGGCTTCCTCGGCGGCCTGCGCCGCGTCGGCGGCCTCGGTGGCGGCGGTTTCCTCGCGGTCGGCGGCCTCGGCCTCGTCCCGCTCGGCTTCGGTAAACAGCTCGTCTTCCTCCTCGTCTTCCTCGTCCTCATCGTCGTCCGGGAAGATGGGGTACCTGGCCTGCATGGCCGCCTCGTGCTCGGCGGCAAGGTCTATCGGCTCGTAGTCGGCGGCGTTTTCATCAATGAGAAAATCCCCGTTGGCAATCCGCTTGATGGCCACCTTCACGGCCTTTTCGTCCCGCAGCTCGCGGTCAATCATGGTGTTGATGGGCCGGTCGGTCTCCTTGTTTCCGGTCTGGGAGCGCTCGGCAACGTCGTGCTGACGCACGTATTCGTCGGTAATCAGACGCGCGCAGCGGGCGGTGGCAAGCGCCAGCTCGTAGCGGTTGAATTTTCCCTGGGTCAGCTCGTCAATGGTTGGGTGCAGCATGGCAATGGTTCTCCTTTATCTTTGCATTTGCTCTGTTTACGGAATATGCCCGGCATGGGCGCGGTATGCTCAGTTTTCAAAAAAGGCGGCGGCGGCTCCGGGGTGGCGGCGGACCGCGCAGCGCTCGGCGCGCACAATGGCCCGCACGTCCTCGGCGCAGTCCTCGGCGCCGTTGTCCCGGTTCAGGACCATGTAATCATACAGGTGCAGGCAGTCCAGCTCGGCGCGGCTGCGCGCCAGACGGGCGCGGATTTTCTCCTCGGTCTCGGTTCCGCGCCCGCGCAGGCGCTTCTCCTGGGCCGAAAAGGAGGGGGGCAGCAGCATAATCAGCACGGCGTCCGGCCGCAGGCGGCGGATATTGGCCGCGCCCTCCACCTCAATTTCCAGCAGCAGGTTGCGCCCGCCGGCCAGAATGGCCTCGGCCTCGCTGCGTAGGGTGCCGTAGTAGTTGCCGCAGTAGTTGGTATACTCCAGCAGCTCCCCGCGGCGGATGCGCTCCTCAAAATCGGCGACCGAAATGAAATGATAGTTCACGCCGTCCACCTCACCCGGGCGCGGTGCGCGGGTGGTGGCCGATACCGAAAACGCAAATTCCGGCGAGCGGAGCAGCAGTTGGCTCACGGTCCCCTTGCCGCTCCCGGCGGGGCCGGAGAGCACAATCAACAGTCCTTCCTGCATTTTGTCCAATCCTTCTTTCCTGTATGTGATGGGGCTCAGGACCGCGCGGGACGGTCCTCGTCCGCGGGCGGCTCCTCCTCGCACGGGTCGGCGCCGGGCGCGCTGTTCTCCAGCCGGTTGGCAATGGTCTCGGCCTGGATGGCCGAGAGGATGACATGCTCGGAGTCGGTGATGATGACCGCCCGTGTCCTGCGGCCGCAGGTGACGTCAATGGCGCGGCCGTCGTCGCGGGAGTCCTGAATCAGCCGCTTGATGGGGGCCGACTCGGGGTTGGCCACGGCCACCACGCGGGCGGCGGCCACCATGTTTCCGAATCCGACATTGATGAGTTTCATAGCGTGTTCCTGCCCCGGATGCGGGGCTCCTTTCGTTTGTTGGGCGGGAGGCTGTCCCGCTGTGTCCGGCCGGCGTCCGGTGGGTCAGGACTGCCCGGCGCTCCCGGTGGGCGTGGCGCAGGCGGCGTCGATGGCGGACAGCTCATCCCCGGTAAACGGGGCGGATTTCAGCGCGCCGAGGTTTTCCAGAATCTGATCCGGCCGGGAGACGCCGACCAGCACACTGGTCACCTCCGGGCTGCGCAGTACCCAGCCCAGCGCCATTTCGGCCAGCGTCTGTCCGCGCGCCGTGGCAATGCGGTTGAGCGCCTGCAGCTGCGCCCGCTTTTCGGGCGTGATGCTGCTCTCCTTGAGAAAGCGGCCGTCGGTGCGGACCCGGCTGTCGGCGGGGATGCCGGACAGGTAACGGCTGCTCAGCAGCCCCTGTGCCAGCGGGCTGAAGGCGATGATCCCGCAGCCGGCCTGCGCGGCGCTTTGCTTCAGGCCGTTGCGCTCGATGGTGCGGTCCAGAATCGAATAGCGGTTCTGGTTGATGACAAACGGGCAGTGCAGCTCCCCGAGAATGGCGGCGGCGCGGAGCATGGTGTCCCCGTCGTAGTTGGAAAGTCCCACGTACAGCGCCTTGCCGGACGATACCGCCTGCGCCAGCGCGCCCATTGTCTCCTCCAGCGGGGTTTCGGGATCCATCCGGTGGTGGTAAAAGATGTCCACATAGTCCAGTCCCATCCGCTGCAGGCTCTGGTCCAGGCTGGCAAGCAGGTATTTGCGGCTGCCGCCGTCGCCGTAGGGGCCGTCCCACATCCGGTAGCCGGCCTTGGTGCTGATGATCAGCTCGTCGCGGTAGGGGCCGAGCGTTTCGCGCAGGATGCGCCCGAAATTCTTCTCGGCGCTGCCGGGCTCCGGCCCGTAATTGTTGGCCAGGTCAAAGTGTGTAATGCCGCGGTCAAATGCGGTCAGGCAAAGCCGCCGCATGTTCTCAAAGCAGGCTGGGTCCCCAAAGTTGTGCCACAGCCCCAGCGATATGGCCGGCAGCCGCAGCCCGCTGCTGCCGCAGCGGCGGTAGACCATGCCGGCGTACCGCCCGGCCGGTGCGGAATATTCGCTCATATCCGTGCTCCTTTGCTTATTCCAGATTCTGAATTTGCTCTCTCACCTTTTCCAGCCCGCATTTGAGGTCCACCACCAGGGCAGAGGCGGGGGAGCCGGCGCACTTGGCCCCGGCGGTATTGACCTCGCGGTTGCACTCCTGCACCAGAAAGTCCAGCCGGCGGCCCACCGCGCCGCCCGTCCGCAGCGCCTGGGACATCGCGTCCAGATGCGTGCGCAGGCGCACCAGCTCCTCGTCAATTGCGGTTTTGTCGGCGTATATGGCGCATTCGGTGAGAATGCGCCCCTCGTCGGGCGCCAGCCGGAGCCCGGCCAGCACCTCGCGCAGGCGGGCGGTCAGCCGTTCGCGGTAGCGCTCGGACGCCCCGGACGACAGCGCCTCCAGCCGGTCGGTCTGCTGCCGCAGTGTCTCCAGCTTGACGCACAGGTCGCGGCGCAGGCTCTCGCCCTCCCGGGCGCGGGATTCCAGCAGGGCAGCGGCGGCGCGGTCCAGCACCGGGGAGAGGAGCGCCCAGGCTTCGTCCGGCCCGGCCTTGGGCTGCGCCGGGCGCAACAGCTCGGGGCAGCAGCGGACAAGCGTCATCACCGAGATGTCGTCCCGCAGGCCGAAGCGGTCGCGCAGGCGGTACAGGGTTTGCAGACAGGCCTGCGCCCGGGCGTCGTCCGCCTGCCCGTCCATGCCGCCGGGGGGCTCGACCCCAATCCATACGTCCAGCTTCCCGCGGCTGACCCCCAGCTCCTGCAGGCGGGGCCGGATGCGGTCCTCCACACAGGCAAGCGGACGCCCGGCGTGCACCGCACAGTCCAGATAGCGGTTGTTGACCGATTTGATTTCCACGGTGACCTCCCACCCGTCGGTAACCTGCCGCCAACGGCCGAAGCCGGTCATGCTGTAAACCATCCCGGTTTTTCCCCCTTTCCCGGCACACTCATTCATTTTATTGTACTCTATTTTCGTCCAAAAGTCAAGATTTTACCGGTATTTTCGGAATTTTTTTCTGAAAACCCAAAAATAAAATGAGACGGATTGATCAAAATGATCAACCCGGCCGATCCTCCGCTGCCACCCCTTCCAACGGCGGGCTCCCGGGCCTCCCGCATTTGCAATGCAGGAGACAAAAGCGGGGGCTTGCGCCGGGGGATCTTGGCGGGGGGAGCACGGTCTCCTCGCGCCCTCTTCGCGGCGAATCTGTCTTTTTGGCCTGCGGATTCTTGACTTTTTGCCACTGAACTGTCGGCCTCCCGGACGGCCGGTTTTTCATGAGGCTTATTGGTTTGTTATAGATATTGGCTGATGTACACTTTAAAAACTATCATTTATGACTTGAATTTTTGCAGTCCGCAAACAAAC
>CALWQR010000094.1 GCA_944383705.1 uncultured Clostridia bacterium | reverse complement strand
CGGGCCGGGTAAATCCGAAGCAGATTTTTCGTCAGGCGAGTAAGCCGCCGATGGCTATAGTTGACCCTATTGCCGAGACGGCTTGCGATGCATGACGGAAAAGATGCAAGAAGTTGCCCGGTCTGTACCGCCCGGGGGAGCCTTCCAAGGCGGGTCCTTCCAAGGTCTTCTCCAACAGTGTGACTCTACTCAGTCGCGTTCGAAGGTGAAGCTTTCCCAGGGGATATTGACGGGCTGCTTATCGGTCAGGATGGAGTCCACGTGCATCAGCAGCGGGAAATCGGCAGGGTTCAGTCTTCCCAGCTCTGCCGCGCGGCGCACGGCGCGGGCGACGCGCACCGACACCACAAGAGACTCCAGGGTCACGCCGTTCAGCTCGGCCTTTGCCTCATCAATATTCAGCCCGCGTCCGAGCAGGATACCGACCAGCCGGGTGCGGCCGCCATAGACCGTGACATAGAGGTCCCCTGCGCCAACGGCCAGGTTCTCCAGCGTGCCGGCGCCCTGATAATCCAGCAGACGGCTCATCTCCTTGACGCTCTGGCCGAACACCGCCGCCTGCGAGTTGAAGTGCAGCTCACTGTTCTGTCCGAACAGGCGCTGATTGACGCCGATGGTCAGCGCAATGCCCAGGGCATAGCCGTTCTTCAGGGCCACTGCGCTCTCGATGCCCACCACATCGGTTGAAAGGCTGATGTGGTAGTAATCGGTAGCCATCATGGCCTTGATGCGGCGCAGCGTGGCCAGATCCCGGCCGCAGAAGGCCACCTCGGTCTGGTCGTGCGCCACCAGCTCATAGCTGGTGCAGGGGCCGCCGATGGCATTGATGTCTGCAGTTTTGCCCATGCGCGCCAGCTGCTGCTGCCAGACCTCGGGATAGGTCAGCAGGCGGCCGTCCGGCGTATCCATCAGTCCCTTGGTGACGCTGAGCACCGGAACACCGGCCGGAACGCGCGGGAGCACCGTTTCGCCGAACCAATCCACGCCGAAGCTCGAAACGCCGCCAATCACCAGATCCGCGCCCTGCAGCGCCACGTCCAGCTCCTCGATCTGGTGGTAGCTCACCCCGGCCGGAAAATCCCGGTTGAACTTGGGGTGACGGCCGGTCTGGCGGGCGGTGTCGATGATCTCCCGGTCCAGGTGCGTCCCCACCAGGCGCACCTCGTTGCCGTTTTCTCTGGCCGGGAACGCAAGGGCGGAGCCCATCATTCCCGCGCCGACAATGGTAATGACTGACATGATTGCAATCTCCTTTTTTTAAAATTGAAAAACCGAATTTGGTATCGCAGAACCGTAGATACGGGCTGCTCGGGCGGGCGGAGCCGCGCGGAATCAGCCGTGCAGCCCCTTCCCGCGCAGATAGGACATGGCCCAGGCCGGGTCGTTGGAGGTAAACAGCATGGCGCCCCGGGCCAGTGCGGCGTCGTACAGTTCCGGGGTATCCACCGAATAGTAAACCCACGGCTCCACGCCACAGGCCTTGCAGAAATCAAAGCGCCCGGGCTCGGCAACCGGCTCCTGCCTGCTGCCAAACAGACAGACGCAATAGGCGTAATCATACACAAAGCGCCGCTGCCCCGGCCCCATGCGCTCCTGCGGGGAATATCCGTGAATGCGCACGCGGGGGCCGTATGTATCCGCAAGCCACTCATTGAGCGCTCCGCTCCAGCTGTTCAGCACGCAGCGGTCGGTCACGCCGAACCCGTCCAGCATGGCGATTGTCCGGCGGGCGGACTCGAGGGCGAATTCCCCGCTGTCGGCCGGGTAATCCTTCAGCTCGATATTGAACAGCATATCGGGATCGGCCCCGAAGCAGTCCAGAAACTCCCGCAGCGTGGGCACCCGCTCCCCGGCAAACTCCGGCCCCTTCCAGCTCCCGGCGTCCAGGGCCTGCACCTGACAGAGCGTGTGCTCGCGGACCGGCCCCGAGCCGTTGGTGGTGCGGTCCAGCGTGTGATCGTGCATCAGCACCAGCTCGCCGTCCTTTGTCATGTGCACATCGGTTTCCATCATATCGGGGTGCAGCGCCGCCGCCGAACGGAAGGAGACCATGGTATTCTCCGGGCAGTATCTGGCATTTCCCCGGTGTGCGGCCACCGGAACCGGATTCCGGTAGGAAAGCTTTTTCATCTGCACTCCCTTGCCGTGCGGCGCCGGCATCTCAGGCCGAAAGCATCGGCAAGCCGCCGCCCGAATGGCCGCCCCGCCCGGTATTTCTCCGTTCTGCCTGCCTCATCATTATACCGCAGTCCGGGCAAAAATGCAAGATCTGCGCGCAACATTGATAAACGCTCAAATTCAATCAGGGAACAGGCGCAGAATTTTCTGCAAAGCTATTGCAATCCGGACCAAAATGGTGTATAATAAGCATACAATGAAACAGCGGGGAGCTTGTATCACAGGCTGAGAGGAAGGTGTGACCTTCGACCCATATACCTGATTTGGATAATGCCAACGTAGGGATGCCTGAACTGCAACGCGTTTTATAAGGAGTTATCGGATCGGTGGCTCCTTTTTTGCCGTCCGAAGGGTTCCGCTGTCGAATTGAATACGGATACCGGAACAACCGGAGAAAAGAGGACCAAATGTTAGGAAGCTGTCTGGAAGCTGTGAAGAAAACCGTACCGCTGGTACATAACATCACAAACTATGTCACCGTGAACGATGTGGCCAACGCGCTGCTGGCCTGCGGGGGGAGCCCGATTATGTCGGACGAGCCCGAGGATGTGGAGGACATCACCTCGATCTGCTCCGCGCTGAACATCAACATCGGCACCCTGAACCAACGCAGCATTGAGGGCATGTTCCGCGCGGGGGCAAGGGCAAACGCGCTGGGGCACCCGATTCTGCTCGACCCGGTCGGCGCCGGGGCCAGCGCCCTGCGCACCGATACAGCCGTGCGGATTCTGGAGGAGCTGCGGCCCGGGGTGATCCGGGGCAATGTCTCGGAAATCAAAACCCTGGCGCTGGGCAGCGGCAAAACCCGGGGAGTGGACGCCGACGCGGCCGACACCGTGACCGACCGCAACCTGGACGCGATGGTGGACTTTGCCAAGGCCTTTGCCGCGCGCACCGGCGCCACGGTGGCCATCACCGGCGCCATTGACCTGGTGGCCGACGACAGGGCCTGCTACGTCATCCGCAACGGCCGACCCGAGATGAGCCGCATCACCGGCACCGGCTGCCAGCTCTCGGGAATTGCCGCGGCTTACGCCGCCGCCAACCCCGGGAACCGAACCGAGGCCGTTGCCGCCGCGGTCTGCCTGATGGGGCTGGCCGGGGAGCTTGCCTTTGCGCGGATGCAGCCCGGCGACGGGAACTCCACCTACCGCAACCGCATCATCGACGCCATTTACAACATGGACGCCGAAACCCTCAACCGGGGGGCAAAATATGAGCTGCGATAAGCGATCCCTGCTGCTGTACGCGGTCACCGACCGTGCCTGGCTGCGCGGAATGACGCTGCACAGCCAGGTGGAAGAGGCCATACTGGGGGGCGCGACCTTTGTACAGCTCCGCGAAAAGCAGCTGGACCGGGAGCATTTTTTTCAGGAGGCGCTGGACATTGGCGCCCTGTGCCGGCGGTACGGCGTCCCCTTTGTGATTGACGACGACGTGGAGCTGGCCCTTGCCTCGGGCGCCGACGGCGTACATGTGGGCCAGAGCGACATGGCGGCCGCCGACGTGCGGGCCATGCTGGGGAAGGACAAAATTCTCGGCGTGTCAGCCCAGACCGTGGAGCAGGCCGTGCGCGCCGAGCAAAGCGGTGCCGATTACCTTGGGGTAGGCGCGGTCTTCCCCACCGGCTCCAAGGCCGACGCCGAGGCCGTGAGCCTGAAGACGCTGGCAAGCATCTGCGCGGCGGTACGCATTCCGGTAATTGCCATCGGGGGCATCGGCCCGCACAACGTCATGCAGCTGCGGGGCAGCGGCATCTGCGGGGTGGCGGTCATCAGCGCCATCTTTGCCGCGCCGGACATCCGGCAGGCTGCCGCCGGGCTGCGGGCGCTGACCGAGCAGGCGGTGGCGCCATGATCCGGGGCGCGATTTTTGACCTGGACGGCACCCTGCTGGATTCGATGCAGGTGTGGGATACCGTGGCCGAGGACTACCTCCGCTCGCTGGGAAAGGAGCCGGAGGAGGATCTGCGCGAGCGCTTCCGCACCTACAGCCTGCGGCAGTCGGCCGAGTACTACCGGACGCACTACGGGGTGGAGCTGTCGGTGCCCGAGATTATGGACGGCATCAACCGCATGGTGGCAAGCGCCTATCTCCACACGGTGCCGCTCAAGCCCGGCGTGGCCGGATACCTCGGCCGCCTGCGGGCGGCCGGCGTGAAGCTGTGCGTTGCCACGGTCACCGACAAAGCCCTGACACAGGCCGCGCTGACGCGCTGCGGCGTGATGTCCTGCTTTTCCGGAATTTTCACCTGCGCCGAGGTCGGGCACGGCAAGGACGAGCCCCATCTCTACCGCACGGCACAGGCGGCGCTGGGCACCGGCAGGCGCGAGACCGCCGTGTATGAGGATTCGCTTTACGCAATGCGGACCGCGCGGGCGGAGGGCTTTTTCACGGTCGGCGTCCGCGACCCGCACGAGCCGGATCAGGAGGGGTTGCGGGCCCTGTCGGACGTCTACCTGACCGATTTTGCCGTCGCACCCCTGCCCTGATCCCGCCGCGGCGCTCCCATCCCCGCCAAAAAGGAGGCATACCGATGAAAACCGCACTGACCATTGCCGGCAGCGATTCCTGCGGAGGCGCCGGCATTCAGGCCGACATCAAAACCATGACGCTCAACGGCGTGTACGCCATGAGCGCAATCACCGCGCTGACCGCGCAGAACACCGCCGGCGTCCGCTCCATCATGGAGGTCACGCCCACATTTCTGACCCAGCAGATCGACGCGGTATTCGAGGACATCCCGCCCGACGCCGTCAAAACCGGCATGGTGGCCTCGGCGCCGCTGATTCACGCCATTGCCGGGCGCCTGCGCGACTACCGCGCGCGCAATCTGGTTGTGGACCCCGTGATGGTGGCCACCAGCGGCGCGCGGCTGCTGGACGAGGAGGCCGTCGGCGCGCTGAAGAACCTTCTGCTGCCCCTGTGCGCGCTGGTGACCCCCAACATTCCCGAGGCCGAGGTGCTGGCCGGAATGCCCATCCGGGACGAGACGGATATGGAGATGGCCGCCCGCGTCATCGGGGAGTGCTGCGGCTGCGCGGTGCTGTGCAAGGGCGGCCACCGGGTCAGCGACGCCAACGACCTGCTGTGGGCCGCCGGGCAGACGCACTGGCTGCGCGGCCGGCGCATCGACAACCCCAACACCCACGGCACGGGCTGCACGCTGTCGGCGGCCATTGCCGCCAACCTGGCCAAGGGCTTTGCGCTGACCGCCGCCGTGGCGCGCGCCAAGGAGTATCTCTCCGGTGCGCTGGCCGCCATGCTGGCGCTGGGACAGGGCTCGGGCCCGGTGGACCATGCGTTTGATCTGCACAGCCGCTTTGCGGCCGGGGCGGACGGAATCTGACAGGACCGAAAGGAAACCGAAATGAGAAACTATACCACACAAATGGACGCCGCCCGGCAGGGCATCATCACACCCGAAATGCAGTCGGTGGCAAAAAAGGAGTACCGCACCGAGGAGGAGATCCGCGATCTGGTGGCGCGCGGGCAGGTTGCCATCTGCGCCAACCGCAAGCATACCTGCCTGGATCCCAACGGCGTGGGCTCGATGCTGCGCACCAAAATCAACGTCAATCTCGGCGTATCGCGCGATTGCAAGGACTATGACGTGGAGATGCAGAAGGTCATGGCCGCCGTGAATATGGGCGCCGAGGCGATTATGGATCTCTCCTCGCACGGCAACACCCAGCCCTTCCGGCAAAAGCTGACCAGCGAGTGCCCGGCCATGATCGGCACGGTCCCGGTTTACGACAGCGTCATTCACTACCAGCGCGACCTTGCCACGCTCACGGCCAGGGATTTTATCGATGTGGTGCGCCTGCACGCCGAGGACGGGGTGGATTTTGTCACCCTGCACTGCGGCATCACCCGCAAAACCATCGAGCAGATCAAGCGGCACAAGCGGAAAATGAATATTGTGTCCCGGGGCGGCTCTCTGGTGTTTGCGTGGATGAGCATGACCGGGCAGGAAAATCCCTTTTATGAATATTTTGACGAGATTCTGGACATCTGCCGCGAGTACGACGTCACCATCTCGCTGGGCGACGCCTGCCGCCCCGGCTGCCTTGCCGACGCCAGCGACGTCTGCCAGATCGAGGAGCTGGTGCGGCTGGGAGAGCTGACCCGGCGCGCCTGGGAGAAGGACGTGCAGGTGATGGTGGAGGGGCCGGGGCACATGCCGCTCGACCAGATCGCCGCCAACATGAAACTGCAGCAAAACATCTGCATGGGCGCGCCGTTCTATGTCCTGGGCCCGCTGGTCACCGATATCGCACCGGGCTACGACCACATCACCGCAGCCATCGGCGGCGCGATTGCCGCCTCTGCCGGAGCGGCCTTCCTCTGCTACGTCACCCCGGCCGAGCACCTGGCGCTGCCCGATGTGGAGGATGTGAAGCAGGGCATCATCGCCTCCCGCATCGCGGCCCACGCCGCAGACATCGCCAAGCACATTCCCCATGCGCAGGACATCGACAACGAAATGGCCGACGCCCGGCGGACCTTTGATTGGGAAAAGCAGTGGGAATGCGCCATTGACCCCGAAACCGCCAAGCGCATCCGCGAGAGCCGTGCGCCCGAACACGACGACAGCTGCTCGATGTGCGGCAAATTCTGCGCCGTGCGCAGCATGAACAAAGCCCTCTCCGGCGAATATATCGACATCCTTTGAAGGATGCACACCACTGTTGGAGAAGACCTTGGAGGGACCCGCCTGGGAAGGCTCCCCCGGGCGGTACAGACCAGGCAACTTCTTGCATCTTTTCCGTCATGCATTGCAAGCCGTCTACAAGCGTAGCTTGTTGCAATAAGGATCAACTATTGCCATCAATGGTTTGCTCGCTTGACGAAAAATCTGCTAGCAGAGAGCCGCAAGCGGCACCCGGCCCGCCCCACCCGGTGAAGCCTTTCGGAGAGGCCGGTCCCTCGGGGACCTCCCCCGCCCAGACCTCCCCGGCGTAGGGCCCC
This sequence comes from uncultured Clostridia bacterium, assembly GCA_944383705.1. Taxonomy (GTDB): domain Bacteria; phylum Bacillota; class Clostridia; order Oscillospirales; family CAG-272; genus UMGS1865. The sequence continues at coordinate 965 of CALWQR010000094.1, read as the reverse complement.
CGATTTTCGTATCCTGTATTGCAAATACGATACGCCCGGGGGCCCGCGCCGGGGAATTTTTTTGTGGGCGGATGGAGTTATTGGGATTTGCAGGTGGACGCGAAGCAATGTCAGGTCGTTGTATATTTTTCCTTGAAACGGCTGGAAAATGCCGCTTTCCACGCAAAGGCCGGCCTCTGCTGGTCTCCCACGATCTCCGTTCCAATCAATCACGCCCCGGCATTGCTCTGCTCTGCGGTTGACGCCTGTACAGTGCAATGCCGGGGCTTTTTTCAGATGTGATTTGGTTGGGTCGCTGCGTACGCCTTTTTTTCGCAAGCACAACCGCAGCGCGGGTACGTCGCTTCCCTGTCACCGTTTGCGGGAAGCAGCGGAAATCGGTGTTCCCAAGGGGGCCGGCCTTGCTTTTACGGCAGCCGGGCTCTCTCTTTGGACAATATCATTCCGTGGACGTGGCGTCCGGCGCGCCGAAATCCGCATGCATCAGGGCAGAGTCGCCGGCCGACGTCCGATACTCCAGATGGGGAGCCGGATCTGCCGGCTCCGGTCGTTTCCCCTCGGCCTCGCTGCTGCCTTCCGGGGCGGGCTGTTCCGGGTCTGGCTGCCCGCCCGGCGTTTCCTCCTCTCCGGTCGGCGCCGGGGTCTGCACGCTTCCCTCTCCGCCGGTCTGGTCTGCCGGCGGTGTGTCATTGGCGCAGCCGATCGCCAGCAGCAATACCAGCGTCAGCAGCAGCGCTGTCAGACAGCGTTTTTTCATAGTCTGCGCTCCTTTCGTGTCAGAGTACCCCGTCCGGGGCATTCCAATCCGCGCCCAGCAGATCGTTGTCATCCGCTTCGCCGCTGCCAAGCAGAGTCAAAATTTCCTCATAGGGCAACAATTCGATCTGCGGAATCGTGTAGAACCGTTTGAATTCATTCATTTCCAAATCCCCCTTCCCTCAGGCAAATGCATCCGGGTCGTTCCA
>CALWQR010000093.1 GCA_944383705.1 uncultured Clostridia bacterium | reverse complement strand
TCGCTGCTCTACCGCGAAATCTTCGAGCGCTATTATCCCGGGCAATCCGAAATGATTGCCGGCTTCTGGATGCCCAATCGGGCGTGGGCGGGGTGCGACGTCAGCGACCCCTCGGCCCGCGTGCTCTCCAACTACGGGGCAAGCGGCGTATAGCCGGCAGGCGGGCGGCATACAACATGCGGGTTGCCGGCAGTCCGGCCTTCCAAGACGGGGCTTTGACAGGTGGGGCTTCGGGCAGATGGGGCCCGCACTCCTGCCGCGGACGGCTGGGCTGCTCCGGGCGAAAAACGGAGACAGAGAGAAAACCGCATTGCGGCACAGACGCTGTGGGGGAGAACCGGCGGCTTTGTGCCGCATGTTTCATGATCATTTTTTCGTCAGCCTATTGACAAACGGGTCGAAATGGTGTATAATATTTTACGGTAAAAGAAACGGCGCCGATGAGGTTTTTCGGCTCCGTTATACAAGAAAATATCAAAAAGGCAAAGGCGTCTTTGATTCTGGAATGAAAAAGGCGTCTTTGTCTTTTTTTGCTGCCGCGGGGCGGCTTGAGCTATGCCTGCACGGACGGAGGGAATCGGGAAACGGGATGCCGAATTGGAACAGACAGACGGAATATTGGCGATTTTCTCGGGCTGTGTCCGGTCTTTGACCTCGGTCAGACCCTCGATGCATTTTTGCATCGGACGGCAGGTGGGGAACACAGGGCGGCGCAGCACAGGAGGCGAAACATATGGCAGCAGAGCGGAGGAGGAAACGGCAATGACAAAATTCATATTTGTAACGGGCGGCGTGGTATCCGGGCTTGGAAAGGGCATCACCGCCGCGTCTCTGGGCAGGCTTCTCAAGGCGAGGGGCCTCCGGGTGGCGGCGCAGAAGCTCGACCCCTATATCAACGTCGATCCGGGAACCATGAGCCCGTATCAGCATGGGGAGGTGTATGTGACCGAGGACGGCGCCGAGACCGATCTGGATCTCGGGCACTATGAGCGCTTCATCGACGAGGACCTGAACAAATACTCCAATCTGACCACGGGAAAGGTCTACTGGAACGTGCTCAACAAGGAGCGCAGGGGGGAGTATCTCGGCTCCACGGTGCAGGTCATCCCGCACATCACCAATGAAATCAAGGAATTTGTTTACCGGGTGGGTAAGAAAACCGACGCCGATGTGGTCATCACTGAAATCGGCGGCACGATCGGCGACATCGAATCCCAGCCTTTTCTGGAGGCCGTCCGCCAGATCTCGCTGGAGGTCGGCAGAGAGAACAGCCTCTTTATTCATGTCACGCTGGTGCCTTTTCTGCGCGGCTCGGACGAGCACAAGTCCAAGCCCACGCAGCACTCGGTGCGCGAGCTGCAGGGGATGGGCATTCACCCCAACATCATCGTCCTGCGCTGCGACGAGCCGCTGGAGGACTCCATTTTCAAAAAGATTTCGCTCTTCTGCAATGTCCGGCCCGACTGCGTGATTGAAAACCTCACGCTGCCAAACCTCTATGAAGCGCCGCTGATGCTGGAAAAATCCGACTTTTCCGCGGTGGTCTGCCGGGAGCTTGGGATCGACGCGCCCCCGCCCGAGCTCTCGGATTGGGAGCGCATGGTTGAGCGCATCAAGACGAGGCCGCACCATGTCCGCATCGGTCTGGTCGGGAAGTACGTCGGGCTTCACGATGCGTATCTCTCGGTTGCCGAGGCTCTGAAGCACGCGGGTTACGCGCACAACACGCATATCCGGATTGAATGGATCGATTCCGAAACCCTGACGCCCGAGACCTATGAAGCCGCGCTCGGGGGACTGGACGGCATTCTGGTCCCCGGCGGCTTTGGCAGCCGGGGCATTGAGGGCATGATTCTGGCCGCGAAATATGCCAGAGAGCGGAGGCTGCCCTATTTCGGCATCTGCCTGGGGATGCAGATCGCCGTGATTGAGTATGCCAGAGGAGTTGCGAGCATTGCCGACGCCAATTCCGGCGAGTTCGACGAGCAGTGCCGGCACAAGGTGATTGATTTCATGCCCGGTCAGAGCGAAAACATTGACAAGGGCGGAACGCTGCGTCTGGGTGCCTACCCGTGCGAGATTCAGCCGGGCACCACGATGGAGCGCTGCTACGGCACGCGTTCCGTCCGCGAGCGCCACCGCCACCGGTATGAGTTCAACAACGACTACCGCGAGGCGCTGACCGCCTGCGGGCTGACGGTCAGCGGCCTCTCGCCGGACGGCCGGCTGGTGGAGACCGTGGAGCTGACCGACCGCCCCTTCCATGTCGGGGTGCAGTTCCACCCCGAGTTCAAGAGCCGGCCCAACCGGGCGCACCCGCTGTTCCTGGGCTTTATCGGGGCCGCGCTGGCGCACGCCGAAGGAGGAAGGGCATGAGCATCGATGCACGGGTGCGGGAGGAATGCGGCGTGTTCGGGGTGCTGGCACCCGAACCGACCGACGTCGCCAGTCTCTGCTACTACGGCCTGTACGCGCTCCAGCACCGGGGGCAGGAGGGCTGCGGAATTGTGGTCAACGACGACGGGGTGTTCGCCTCCTACAAGGATCTCGGCCTGGTCAGCGAGGTGTTCGGCGCCGAGCGGCTGGCAAAGTTTCCGTGCGGCGCCATGGCGGTGGGGCACGTCCGCTACGGCACCACGGGCGGCAACAGCCGGAGCAACTGCCAGCCCATTGAGGTCAACCACCAGAAGGGGAGAATGGCGCTCTGCCACAACGGCAACCTCTCCAACGCGGCCGAGCTGCGCAGCGCGCTCGAGATGAGCGGGGCGATCTTTCACACCACCAGTGATACCGAGACCATCGCCTATATCATCACGCGGGAGCGCCTGCGGACCCCTTCGATTGAGGAGGCGCTCAGCGCGGCCATGCGCACGCTGGACGGCGCGTATTCGCTTGTGCTCATGTCCCCGCAAAAGCTCATCTGCGCCCGCGACCCCTACGGCTTCCGGCCGCTCTGCTTTGGGAAAACCGCAGACGGGGTTTATGCGGTGGCGTCCGAGACCTGCGCGCTCCGGGCGGTGGGGGCCGAGCCTGTGCGCGATGTGGAGCCGGGCGAGATTCTGGTGTTCTCCGGGGGCGGGCTGAAAAGCCGCCGCGAGCACTGCGGCAAACAGCGCAAAAGTCTTTGTGTGTTTGAATATATTTATTTTGCGCGGCCCGATTCGGTGATTGACGGGGTGTCGGTGCATGCCTCGCGCATCCGCGCGGGAGAAATTCTCGCAGAAACGCACCCGGTAGCGGCCGACCTGGTGATTGGCGCGCCCGACTCCGGGCTGGACGCGGCGCTCGGTTTCAGCCGGGCATCCGGCATTCCCTATGGGATCGGTCTGATCAAAAACAAATACATCGGCCGCACCTTCATCTCCCCCGGGCAGGGCGCGCGGGTGGACGGCGTCCGCATCAAGCTCTCGGCGCTGGAGGAGAGTGTGCGGGGGCGGCGGGTGGTGCTGGTGGACGATTCGATTGTGCGGGGGAACACGATGGGGCGTGTGGTGCGGCTGCTGCGCGAGGCGGGAGCCCGGGAGGTGCACGTCCGCATCTCCTCGCCCCCCTTCCTGCACCCCTGCTATTACGGAACCGACATCGATTCCGAGGAGCATCTGATTGCCGCTCATCACACGGTGGAGGAAATTGCCGGGCTGACCGGCGCCGACAGCCTCGGCTATCTTCCGATTCAGGCGTTGAGCGATCTGGCGCAGAGCCCGGACGTCTGCCGCGCCTGCTTCTGCGGCGACTACCCCACAAGCGTGCCGGCAGACACGCGCAGGGACCGGTTTGAACAAAAGCTCTCGGCAAAGCAAACGGAGGTGTGATATGGTTCGGAGCTACAACCGAAAAATCATTCTGGAGGACGGCGGGGAATATTACGGATACGGCTTTGGCGACGGCTCGGACCGGGTCTGCGAGCTGGTGTTCAATACCTCCATGGTGGGGTATCAGGAGATCGTATCCGACCCGTCCTATACCGATCAGGCCGTGGTCATGACCTACCCGCTGATCGGCAATTACGGCGTGTGCGATGACGATTACGAGACCAACACGCCCACCATCGGCGCGCTGATTGTGCGGGAATACAACGATATGCCCTCCAATTTCCGAAGCACGGCGACGCTTGGCGAGGTGATGAAACAATACCGGATCCCCGGGCTTTGCGGCGTGGATACCCGCAGGCTGACCCGTTCCATCCGGGACCGCGGCTCCCGCCGGGCGCTGCTCACAGGGGCGGATACGCCGGTGGAGCAGGCCCTGCGCATCCTGCGGCAGACCGCGGTGCCGACCGACGCCGTCCCGCGCGTCAGCTGCAAGGGCATCTGGTATTCCCGCGTACCGAACGAGCAATACCACGTGGTTGCCATCGACTGCGGCATGAAGCGGAATATCGTGCGCTCGCTGAACCGGCGGGGCTGCTCGGTAACGGTGGTCCCGTGGGACACGCCGGCCTGCGGCATCGAGCGGCTGTCTCCCGACGGGGTGCTTATCTCCAACGGCCCGGGAGACCCTGCCGACCTCCCGCCCGTCATCGCGACCGTGCGGGCGCTGCGCGGCCGATACCCGATGTTCGGCATTTGCCTCGGGCACCAGCTCCTCTCGCTGGCCTACGGCGCGAAAACCTACAAGCTGAAGTTCGGGCACCGCGGCGGCAACCATCCGGTGCGCAATCTCGAAACCGGCCGGATTGAGATCACCTCGCAGAACCACTCCTACGCGGTGGACCCCGAAAGCCTGCGGGGCACCGGACTGATTCCTACGCACATCAATCTGCTGGACCGTACCGTTGAGGGCGCGGAATGCCGCGCCGACCGCGCCTTTGGCGTGCAGTACCATCCCGAAAGCGCGCCCGGGCCGCAGGACAGCGCCTATCTGTTTGACCGGTTTGTTGCCATGATGCAGGAGGAAAAAAGCCATGCCTAAGAGAACCGATATCCGGAAAATCCTTGTCATCGGCTCGGGCCCCATTGTAATTGGTCAGGCGGCCGAGTTCGACTATGCCGGCACGCAGGCCTGCCTGGCGCTCCGGGAGGAGGGCTACGAGGTGGTGCTGTGCAACTCCAACCCCGCCACCATCATGACCGACGCCAGCATTGCCGACAAGGTGTATATGGAGCCGCTGACGCTGGAATATATCGCAAGAATCATCCGCACCGAGCGGCCGGACGCCCTTTTGCCCGGCATTGGCGGGCAGACCGGGCTGAACCTGGCCATGCAGCTCGAAAAAAAGGGCATTCTCAGGGAATGCCGCGTGGAGCTGCTGGGTACCACCGGCGATTCGATTGAGATGGCCGAGGACCGCGAGCGCTTCAAGGAGCTCTGCCAGAGCCTGGGGGAGCCGGTGCTGCCCTCGGAGATTGCCGGCTCGGTGGAGGAAGGCCTGGCCGCTGCCGCCGGAATCGGCTATCCGGTGGTGCTGCGCCCGGCCTTTACGCTGGGCGGCACGGGCGGCGGCTTTGCCGACAGCGAGGTGGAGCTTCTCCCGCTGCTGAAGAACGGGCTGTCTCTTTCCCCCGTCGGTCAGGTGCTGATTGAAAAGAGCATCAAGGGCTTCAAGGAAATCGAATACGAGGTGATGCGCGACCGCAACGACACGGCCATCACCATCTGCAATATGGAAAACGTTGACCCCGTCGGCATTCACACCGGGGATTCGATTGTGGTCTGCCCCTCCCAGACGCTCACCAACAAGGAGTACCACATGCTGCGGGACAGCGCGCTCAAAATCATCCGCGCGCTGAAGATTGAGGGGGGCTGCAACGTGCAGTTCGCGCTGGATCCCTGTTCCTTTCAATACTACCTGATCGAGGTCAACCCCCGCGTGTCCCGCTCGTCGGCGCTGGCCTCCAAGGCCAGCGGCTACCCCATCGCCCGCGTGTCGGCCAAAATCGGCGTGGGCATGACGCTGGACGAGATCCGGATTGCCAACACGCCGGCCTCGTTTGAGCCGGCGCTGGATTATGTGGTGACCAAAATGCCGCGCTTCCCGTTTGACAAATTTGCCGACGCCAACAACACGCTCTCCACGCAGATGAAGGCGACCGGCGAGGTGATGAGCGTGGGCCGCACGCTGGAGGAGAGCCTGCTCAAGGCCATCCGCTCGCTGGAGATTGGCCTGTACCACCTGCACAATCGCAAATTCGATGAGGTCAGCGACCCGGAACTGCTGGATTATATCAGAATCGGCACCGACGACCGGATTTACGCCATGGCCGAGCTGCTGCGCCGGGGCTGCGACGCCGGACGCATTGCCGGCGCAACCGGCATTGACATGCTCTTTATCCGCAAGCTGCAGAACATTGTGAAGGAGGAGCGGGAGCTGGCCGCGCACCCGGGGGATTTCCGGGAGCTGGCTGTGGCCAAGAAAATGGGCTTTTCGGACAGGGAGGTGGCGCTCCTGTGGGGCATGAGCGAGCCGGAGGTGTACCGGCTCCGCCGCACGCAGGGGATTGTTCCGGTGTACAAAATGATTGATACCTGCGCATCGGAGTTCGAGAGCTATATCCCCTATTTCTATTCCACCTACGAGGAGGAAAACGAGTCGGTCGTCTCGCCCCGCAAAAAGGTGGTTGTGCTGGGCTCGGGGCCGGTCCGCATCGGGCAGGGCGTGGAGTTTGACTATTCCACGGTGCACGCGGTGCAGACCATCCGGGCGGCGGGCTATGAGGCCATCATCATCAACAACAACCCCGAAACCGTATCCACCGATTATACCTGCTCAGACAAGCTCTATTTCGAACCGCTTTGCGTGGAGGATGTGATGAACGTCATCGAGCTGGAGCAGCCCGAGGGCGTGATTGCCACGCTGGGGGGCCAGACCGCCATCAATCTGGCCGGGCCGCTGGCAGAGCGCGGCGTGAAAATCATCGGCACCGGCTGCGAGGCGATTGAAAAGGCCGAAAACCGGGACGCCTTTGAAAAACTACTCTCGGAGCTGCGCATTCCCCAGCCAAAGGGGCGGGCGGTGACCAGCATTGAGGAGGGCGTGCGCGCGGCGGAGGAAATCGGGTATCCTGTGCTCGTCCGACCCAGCTTTGTGCTGGGCGGCCGGGCCATGCAGATTGTGGCCAGGGAGGACGCGCTGCGCGACTATCTCAAAACCGCCGTGGAGATCGACAAGGACAAACCGGTTCTGGTCGACAAATATATCCGCGGCAAGGAGGTGGAGGTGGATGCCATCTGCGACGGGGAGCGCGTGTTTGTGCCCGGCATCATGGAGCTGGTGGAGCGCACCGGCATCCATTCGGGGGATTCCATCAGCGTGTACCCCACCTTCTCGATCCCGGAGCAGGTCAAGCGGACCATTCTGGACTACACCGAAAGGCTCGGCCTTGGCATCGGCATCATCGGGCTTTACAACATCCAGTTTATTGTGGATGAGAACAACCGCGTTTCTGTCATTGAGGTCAATCCGCGGTCATCCCGCACCGTGCCCTTTCTCTCCAAGGCCACGGGCTACAGCCTTGCGGACATTGCCACGCGGGTCATTCTCGGCAAAAGCCTTCACGAGCAGGGGCTGGACCGGCCTGCCCCGGAGAAGCGGTCGCGCTACTATGTCAAGGTGCCGGCCTTCTCGTTCTCCAAGCTCCGCGGCATGGACGCCTATCTGTCCCCCGAGATGAAATCCACCGGAGAGGCCATCGGCTATGACAAAAAGCTGCACCGCGCCATGTACAAGGCCATGGTGGCGTCGGGGCTGACGCTCCGCAATTACGGCACGGTTGTGGTCAGTGTAGCCGATGAGGACAAGGAGGAGACCCTGCCGCTGGTGCGGCGCTTCTATGAGATGGGCTTCAACATCGAGGCCACCACCCTGACCGGGCAGTATCTGCGGGAGCACGGCATCCGCACCCGCATCCGGCACAAGCCCAGCGAGGGCAGCGAGGAGGTGCTGGACTCCATCCGGCAGGGCTATGTCAGCTATGTCATCAACACCCGGGCAATCCTTTCGGGCAGGCATTTCGGCGATGGGGTTGCCATTCGCCGCTGCGCGGCGCAGAACAATACCACCATGCTGACCTCTCTGGACACCGTGCGGATGCTGCTGGATGTACTGGAAGAGATGACAATGGGCATTTCCACCATTGACGCAACATAGAGCAGGGGCGCCTCCTGCCTCCGCCGGCAGCAACATGCCGCGGACCCGACCGGAAATCACGGTCGGG
>CALWQR010000092.1 GCA_944383705.1 uncultured Clostridia bacterium | reverse complement strand
CCGCCCTTTTGGCGCATCGCCTACCCATTCCCTGCGCACTCCTGACCGACCGGATGGCAGCCGCCCCGCACAAAAACGCCAACCAGAGCCGGACATTTCGCAGCCATCCCGCGCCAAAACGCCAGCCGGAGCCAGACAATTCGCAACCATCCCGCGTTAAAACACGAACCGGAGCCGGATAATTTGATATAAAAACGCCCGGCATATACCGGGCACTCAGACTGTAGCCAAGGCCAAGGATGTTCGTCGGTTTGGTTAAACTGTTTCGCCAATGCGCAACGCACCCTTTCTTTTCTCAAAACAGCGGCAGGCAGCAAATGTCCCAAGCACCCGCCGCGGCGATTGTTACGGTCGAAGGTGCGGAGTTTTCTCTCGCAAAGCACCAAGAAAGCCAAATAACCGACACAGCGGTTGTTTCATTCTTTGCTTTGCAGAAGATTCTGTCCGCCGACGGCAAAATATCCCTTTCAATAGCCAATCGCTGCGCGATTGCAGGGATTTCTCTTGCCCGCCTCTCTCCGCCACAAAAAACACCCGGCTTACACCGGGCACTTTCCTTTGGCCAAGAGAGGGAGATTCTGAACTCAGCCGCGCCTCCTGCGCGGCGCTAATCGCTGCGCGATTGCGGGGATTTCTCTTGCCCACCTCTCTCCGCCACAAAAAACACCCGGCTTGCACCGGGTGCTTTTTATGGCGGAGAGAGGGAGATTCTGAACTCAGCCGCGCCTCCTGCGCGGCGCTAATCGCTGCGCGATTGCGGGGATTTCTCTTGCCCACCTCTCTCCGCCACAAAAAACACCCGGCTTGCACCGGGTGCTTTTTATGGCGGAGAGAGGGAGATTCGAACTCCCGGTCGGGGATTACCCGAACACACGATTTCCAGTCGTGCGCCTTAGACCAGCTCAGCCATCTCTCCAACACGACTATATTATTATACTACTTTTTCTCCCGTTTGTCAAGGGCTTTCCGGGAGAAAAATCCGTGTTTCTCAATGTTTCTCGGCGCTATCTGTAAAAACCGCTTTTTGCCGTGCAGGTCCGTTGAAACGGGCCCACACGGCATAAGCAGACGATCTTGCGGGCAGTCGCCTGCCCGCGAACCGGCCGGAAGGCGGAGCCGCAAACGGGCCCCTCCCCCTTCCCGGAAAGCTCTGACGAGGCCGAAACTGTAAACCGAAGCTCTGGCGATGCGCAAGAACTGCAAGCGGAAGCTCTGGCAGGGCCGGGCCTGCCGGCCCTGTCCCCTGTGCCCTCCGCTCGCGGGGATGGCCGGGCTCAGATTCCCCAGGTGCTCATCGGGCGGCACTCGTACAGTTTTTCGCTGCGGCTGTCGGTCTCTGGGCGGAAGAGCCTGCAGGCGACCGCCAGGCGCAGGCGCTCCTGCACCGCGGCGCGGACCGTGACGCGCAGCCAGCCGGTGTCATCCACCTGCGCGGTCTCAAAGCGGGCGTTCCCTGCTCCGCAGAGCTTGCACAGCAGCTGTCTGCCGTTCTGCTCCAGCACCAGCGTGCGGGCGCCCCCGTACCGCACCGTTGCGCGGGTATAGGCGCCCCAGACCACCTCGGCCGGGGCTGCAAGTACCAGCTCGTCCTGCACCACCGCAACCCTGCGGTCGTCCGTGAGCAGAATGCCGCGCCGCCCCCGCACAATGGCGTCGTTGGTGCTGCTCATATCCAGCACGGCGTAAGCCAGCCCGGGCGCGCTGCGCGCCTCAAGAATCTGCGCCACGGCCTGCGGGTTCTGGTCGGGCAGGGGCTCTTCTGCGGGGTTGACGACCAGGGTGTTCTGCCCCTGGGCACGCTGCCGGAGCAGCAGCGGCAGCCGCCCGTCTCCGCCGGTCTCGGCAAAAAAGCGCTCGCCTCCCATCTCCAGCACAAAGCTACCGGCGTCCAGCTCGCCCCCCACCTCGTGGTTGCTGCCGCCGTGCAGACCGAGGAAGACGTCCTCCTGCCCCCATCCCGAGCGCAGCATGGCAAGGCCCGCCTTGCGGTAGACCGCGTCCAGCGGGAGCTCGGGGACCTGCTCATCGTCGGTCGGCGTGTAAAAGACCAGATCCAGCACTCCGGGCCGCTTCTGACCCGAAAGCAGGGACTGCCGGCGCAGCCAGGCGGGCACGGGATTCCCGAACTGCCGGCTGAACCAGCCGAACACCGCGGTGTCCACCGGGGCGGCGGGACAGCCGTGATAGTTCCAGGCCCCCCCGGCCGTCTCGGCCGACACGGCAAACTGCGCGGTGGCGGCAAAACCGGGGGCGCCGGACAGGCCGTAATCCCTGCCGCAGGCGCTTTGCAGCATGGCAATCAGCAGCACCAGCGCACGGGTGCCCTTTTCCCATGCCTCCATCCCCTCGGCGTATCCGCCGTCCGGCGCATAGGCCTCCAGGCAGGCCTGCGCGCCGCGCAGACTGTGGCGCAGGACGCGCAGCGCGGTCTCGGGATACACGTCGGCCAGCGCCAGCGCCGCGGCGGTCAGCCCGCAGTGAATCTGCGCGGCCCCGGCGGTGCCGTTCCGCCACATCCGCCCCCGGCCGTTGTAGGCATCCACACCCGGGCGCAGCAGATAGCGCAGCATAGCGCGCTCCAGCACGGCCTTGCGCGCCTCGCTCCACACATGGTGGCACCAGTCGTACCCCAGCGCCATGGCAAGCCCGGCAGTGGCGGCCGGCAGCAGCCCGTCGGCGGCGCCCCAATCCGGCAGGGCAGCCAAGGCCTCCTGCTCGGCGGCGGTACGCTCGGCATACGGCTTTTCGCCGGTCAGACGATAGAGTGCGGCAAAGCCGACAATGCGTTCGGCCGCCAGGGCAATGCCATCCCCGGGCAGCTGCCCCTCTCCCACGCTGTCCGCAAACACCGGCGCGGCGCGGAAGGCCTCCGAGGACGAGCCATAGCGCTCCTTGAGGCCCCGGAGCAGCTCCTTCGGCTCCTGCTCGGCCTTGGCCGCGCGGCGCAGCTCCATCCATTCCTCCGGCAGGAGCAGCAGGCGTCCCTTGGCGGGATTGGAGATTTTGCGGTGCAGATCGGCCAGGATCTCCTCTCCGGTGGGCTGCACAAAGGTCATCTCGGCATTGAGCTGCCAGAGGATGGGGTCGTCCCGCCCGCTCTCAAACACGTTTTTGCGGTTGGAGAGCACCACAAGCCCCAGCGGATCGGTGTACAGCTGCCGCCAATGGAAGAACTCGCGCAGGTAGTGCGCCGGGAAGAAGAGCGTCCCCGCACGCACGGCAACATGAAAGGGCAGCGTCTGCTCCTCGCCGTCCACCAGATAACGGTCGGAATTGCCGGTGAAAACGAATTTGCGGCGGCGGTAGGTAAAGCCGAGCGTGCAGGCCCTGTTGTCCACCACCGCGCTGTGGGCAACGGCGGCCGCAACCGGCGCCATGGGGAGCCACAGCAGCCCGCCGGCCTCAAACGGGCGGGCTGCCGGGTCGGCGTCCGGCGCCACCGGCACCCGGCGGCGGTTGACAATGGCGTAAGCCCCGGTGCGCGTAAAGACAGCCGCCCCCTTGAGCTCGGGCATCCTCACATAAAGCTGGGGCGCCGTCTCCCGCCAGACAAACAGGCTGTCAAAGCTGAGCACGGTCTCGGGCCGGTTGGCCTGTCCTCCCGCCGCGCAGTCCAGCACCAGCGCGCGGACGTGGTCCCACCCCGCGGCAGTTTTGTATGCCCGCAGGAAGGGCAGCTCCACACGGTAATCGTTCCAGCCGTTGCGGCAGACCGGCAGGGTGCAGACATAGCCGCCGGCGCCCCCCTGCTCTGCATCGCTTTCAAACCGGAGCCGGAAGGAGCCCCCCTGCCCCGCCGCCGCAAAGACCGAGAAGGTGAGCCAGCGGTACCCGGACAGATCCGACACCGGCAGCGGGATGCGCACCTCGGTGGCCGCGGCAAAGCTCCACGCGGCGCTCATGTGCGCGCTTTTTTTGTGGCGCAGGTCGGGCGTAAGGCCCCCGGCGGTGATCAGCCCGTAATCGTTCATATCCAACAGGCATTCCGGCTCTCCGAAATCCTGCTGCTCCATGCAGCTTCTCAGGTTCTTTTTCATTGTGCTTGTATCCTTTCTTTATCCATCGTCATTCACAGAACAGCCAGCCAAGATAGGTGCGCAGGACCTGCGCCTGCCGCCGGTATCCCGCATCGCCCAGATGCACCGTGTCGGCAAGGGCAAACGAGCCGTCGGCCTCCTCGCGCAGGGGCCGGTCCCCCCAGGTGTCCAGGCACAGCAGGTTGGGCAGCAGATACACGCGCTGCTCTTCGCGTCCGGCAAAGGCATCCTCCTGCAGGCCGAAATAGGCGAACTGCGCGCGGCGGTAGCGGTCGGCAAAGTAGGCGGTTTCCTCCGCCGGTGCGAGGTACTCGGTCATCACCAGCACGGCAATGTCCGGGTCGTATGCGTGAATCGACGCCTCCATCTGCTTCAGATAGTCCACCGAGGCGCGTGTGAACCCGTCGTTCACTCCCAGCCAGAGCACCACAAAATCCGGCGTTTCGTCCGGGTAATTGGTCTGCATGTAGTAGGAAAAATCAAAGCATTCGGTTTCCGGGTTGTAAAAGGGATTGACGACATCGCCAATCTGCTGCGTTTTCCAGTAGTTTTCGGCCTTCCAGCCGCCCCTTGCCTCATGCGCCAGGCCGGCCGCATTTTGCAGCGTGCCCAGCAGGCGGAGCCCGGCCGTCTCCCCGGCCAGCGCCTGCAGCGACTCCAGCAGACACCCCGAGGCGATGCGGCTGTCCCCGATGAACAGGCCCGAGAGATCGGGCAGAGCGGCGGGCGGCGCCACGGTGACGGCCACGCTTGCGGTTTGCAGCAGGAGCTGCCCCTGCGGCGTGGTGCGCCAGAGTGTGACGGTCAGCGTCTCGTCCTCGGCGGCATGAGACGCATCCGCGCTGCCGTCCCGGAAGCGTGCGGTGAGCGAAACTCCCACCCCGTCCTCCGTTTCCAGCAGGTGAGACGTGCCCGAGTAGGTATATTCGAGCCGGTAGGAGTCATCCGCCCAGGGCATGATCTCCCCGGTGACAAACCGGAAGGGCTCGCCGGCCGTCAGCACCAGCCTGTCCGGCAGGTTCAGCCCCGCCTCCGCGGTGCGGTAATCATATTTGAGGTCAAAATATTTGGCCCTGGCATAGCAGTTCCGGCCCGAGCCGGCATGATAAAAGCGATAGAACAGCTCGCCCTCCAGCTCGGCCGAGCCGATGCAGACCAGCTCGTCTCCGGCGTTGACAATGGTAACCGACGCGGAGCCGGTGTCGTTCGGCTTTTCCCGGAGATTGAGCACAGAGGCCTCGTGGTTCATCACCACCATCTCAAAGCGCGGACGGAAGCCCTCGGCGTCCACCGCCTGGGAGATGAAGCCATCGGCCGGAGCCGGCCCCGCGTCCAGCTCGGAGCCGTCCGAAAGCGTGACAATCAGACGGCCTTCACTGCTTTTTGTGATGTCGGATACCGAGGTCTCCCGGCTGCCGTCGTTGTAGGAGCAGAGCCACTCGTGCAGGGTGCCGGTGTAGCCCTGCTGCTGCGCCAGCTCGAAATCGGATGGCTCGGACTGGGGCAGACTGCCAACCGCCCCGGCGTCGATGACCGAGCCGTCGGTCAGCACCACCATCAGGTGCCCCTGCCCGTTGATGTAGACGCTGCGGATGCCAACCCCGTCGGCCCCGTCCTGCCCATCAGCGCCGTCCTTGCCGTTTTCCCCGTCAATGCCGTCCTTCCCGTCCTCGCCGTCCTCACCGAAGGCAAGCGAGAGCAGCCACTCCTGCAGCGAGCCGCGGAAGCCGTTCTCCACCGCCAGCTCGTAAGCGCTTTTGCCGTTCTGCCCGTCCCCGCCGTCGGCGCCGTTGGTTCCGTCCTGTCCGTCGGCTCCGGCCAGCGAGGAAAGCCACTCCTGCAGCGACCCTTCAAAGCCGTTCTCCACCGCCAGCTCGTAGGCGTTTTTGCCGCTGGCGCCCGAGACCACCCACAGGCCGCCCTGCGCAAGGTTGAGAATCAGCGCAACCAGCACCAGCACACCGACCGACAGCAGCGCAATCTGCCAGCCGTGCCGCCGCAGCACCTCCCTCATATGCGGGCCGCCCCAACGGCGGAAAGGAAGCGCAGGAATGCCTCGCGCCCCTCGGGCGTGCATTTGTAAACGCCGGCGTCCTCCAGCACCTCCTCAAAGGTGCGGCCGATTTCCCGGTTCAGCAGCCCGGCCGCGTTCTCCTGTGTAAAGCGGTACCGGCCTGCAAAGCGGGCGGCCCATGCCGCGTGCTTGGCGGTTTCCTCGCGCGCAGCGGGGTCGGTCCCCTGTACAAGGCAGTCGGCCAGCAGGGCCATTTCGGTTTTGAGACGGGAGGGCAGCACCGCCAGCCCCATGACCTCAATCAGACCGATGTTCTCTTTTTTGATGTTGTGCTTGTCGGCATGCGGGTGATACAGCCCCAGCGGATGCTCGGGCGTGGTGAGATTGTTGCGCAGCACCAGGTCCAGCTCGTAGTCCTCCCCGCGCCGCCGGGCAATCGGGGTAATGGTGTTGTGCGGCTCGCCGTCGGTTTCGGCCAGCACCTGCGCGGCGGGGTCGGAGTAGCTCCTCCATGCGCAAAGGATGCGGTCGGCCAGCCCGGTCAGCGCCTCGCGGTCGGGGCTTGTCAGTCGGATGACCGAGAGCGGCCAGCGCACAATGCCGGCGCGCACACGGTCAAAGCCGGCAAAGGCCAGCGGAATTTCAATGCCCGCCCGCTCCATTGCAAAGCAGTAGCGCCCGCCCTGCATGTGGTCGTGCGTGAGAATCGAGCCGCCCACAATCGGCAGGTCGGCGTTGGAGCCGAGAAAATAGTGGGGAAACAGGGTGACAAAATCCAGCAGCTTGACAAAGGCGTCGCGGTCCACCTTCATCGGGGTGTGCTGTGCCGAAAGCGCAATGCAATGCTCGTTGTAATAGACATAAGGGGAATATTGCAGGTACCACTGCTGCCCCGCCATGGTGATGGGAATGACGCGGTGAGACTGCCGCGCGGGCTGGGTCAGGCTGCCGGCAAAGCCCTCGTTCTCGCGGCAAAGCGCGCACTTGGGGTAGCCCGACTGCTTCTGCCGCTTGGCGGCGGCGATGGCCTTGGGGTCTTTTTCGGGCTTGGAGAGATTGACGGTGATGTCCAGCGCGCCGTATTTCCCCTCATACACCCATTTGAGGTCCTTTTTGACCCGGTATGTACGGATATAGTCCGAATGGCAGCTCAGCGCGTAGAAATAATCGGTGGCCTGCTGCGGAGACTGCGCATAGCGCCGGTTGAATTCCCGGATCACCGCGCTGGGCGGCGGGGTCAGCAGCCCCATCAGCCGGGTGTCGAACAGGTCGCGCTGCGTCACGCTGTTGTCCGGGATGATACGGGTCTCGGCGGCATAGTCGCACAGGGTCCCCAGCATCTGCTCCAGCGGGCGGTTGCCGTCCGGCTCACGGTCGGGAGCAAAGGCCGGGAGGCGGAGGGCCTCCAGCAGCCGGTTGATGAAAAAAACACGGTCCAGCGGGTCGGCAAGCCCCACACGGACTGCGTATTCCACCAGATCCTGAATCTGATTGCTGATTTGAGTTGACATATTTACCCTTCCGTTTCTGTTTCACACACTCCCGGATATCCGGCGTTCCGCGGGTTCCGGGGCTTCTCTACATATTATAGCATGGGAAAGGCCGTTTGTAAATGACTTTGCTGCAATTTCTGCGCGGGGAGGTCACTTTTTTTCGGTTGACCCGGCCCGCAGCCCGCCGCCGCGGGCAAAATTACGGCGGTTTTGAAAAAACACTTGACATTTGCACGGTTCCGTGATACAATAACAGCAGACCCGTGCCCCGGCATTCCGCTGCCGGGCAAGCAGAATGGCCTGCCGGGCACAACGCGGGCGTGTGCGAAGAAATTTCACCACGCCCCCATCGCGGGCGTGTGCGAAGAAATTTCACCACGCCCTCATCGCGGGCGTGTGCGAAGAAATTTCACCACGCCCCCATCGCGGGCGTGTGCGAAGAAATTTCACCACGCCCTCATTGCGGGCGTGTGCGAAGAAATTTCACCACGCCCTCATCGCGGGCGTGGCGAAATTGGCAGACGCGTAAGATTTAGGATCTTATGTTTATACGTGCAGGTTCAAGTCCTGTCGCCCGTACCATCAGCAGGGGGGACCACGCACGTGGTCCCCCCTGCTGATAGTATGGGCGACCTGGTTCGCCGGACTTCACCGCAAATTCCGCAGGAATTTGCCGGAGCGCCGTGCACAAGCTTCCCCCGCCAATCCTTCTGCGGCCGGCGCTTGTGCAGAGTTCCAGTCCTGTCGCCCGCCGGGCGACCTGGTTCGCCGGACTTCACCGCAAATTCCGCGGGAATTTGCCGGAGCGCCGTGCACAAACTCTCCCCGCCAATCCTTCTGCGGCCGGCGCTTGTGCAG
>CALWQR010000091.1 GCA_944383705.1 uncultured Clostridia bacterium | reverse complement strand
TCCATCAGCTCTTTGTCCAGCAGCATGTAGGTGTACTCGCCGATGGTGTTGTTGTTGGGGATGGCGTAGGTCGTGTTGCCGACCTTCACAGCGTTGAGCAGGGTCTGGGAAACATACTCCCGGATCTTCTTGGAGGAAGAGGAGAGCTCGGAATCCAGCGCGTAGAGCCAGCCCTTCTCCACATAGTCGTTATACATATCCTCGCCGGCGATGTAAATGATATCCACCTGATTGGCGCGGAAGGCCGGGAACTTGGTGGTTACCACGCCGTACTCGTTGGTCACGGTTTCCTCGATGATCATGGTACCGGTACCGCTCGCGTCGGTTACCACCTGCTTGGTCTCCTCCACCGTGGGAACATACGAGGGGTCCAGCTCGTTGCGGCTGTCCTCATACGCCCGGATGGTATCGCTCAGCACGTCCTCATACTCATCCCGAGTCAGAAAATGCACCTGCATGTTGATGCGGAATCTGGAATGGGTAATTTCGTTGATGGCGTCGTTGATGGCGCTGGCGGTCTCGGGACTCACCTCGTTCTCAGAAACCAGCCACATGGTCAGCGATTTGGACTCCACCTCGTTGACAATGACATCAGTCGAGGCTCCATCATCCGAGCTGCAGCTGGTCAGCACCAGCGCCAACAGCATGACCAGGCAGAGCGCCAGGCAGACAAACCTGTTTTTCATCACATCCAATACCTCCATATGCCGGGGCATACTCCGCCCCAATAATACATTCTTATTTTACTACAATTGATATATGTTGTCAAGTGAATTTTTTGTAACCAAATCCGCGGCGGGAGCCGGCGCTCCTTTTTTTGACACGCCGGCGACATGCTGCGTTCACATTTATTCGGCACAGTACACAGATTATTCGCTGTATTTTCGGCAAATTGACCGTTTTTTTGTTTGGTCTGACAGTTTCAGCATACGGTTTTTGTGCATTCAACCCATTTTGCAGTCGGTCAACGGCTTACTCCATAAAGCCACGCAGATGGCGCGCCCGGCTGGGATGGCGCAGCTTGCGCAGGGCCTTGGCCTCGATCTGGCGGATGCGCTCCCGCGTGATGTCAAACTCCTTGCCCACCTCCTCCAGTGTGCGGGTACGGCCGTCGTACAGGCCGAAGCGCAGCTTGATGACATGCTCCTCGCGCGGCGTCAGGGTGTGCAGCTGGCGCTCCAGCTCCTCGCGCAGGATGTTGGTGGAGGTAGCGTCAGCCGGGGACGGGGTGTCGTCGTCCGGGATGAAATCGCCCAGGTGGCTGTCCTCCTCCTCACCAATCGGGGTTTCCAGCGAGACCGGATCCTGCGCAATTTTCATGATTTCCCGCACCTTATCCGAACTCATGCCCATTTTTTCGCCGATTTCCTCGGCCGTGGCCTCCCGGCCCAGCTCCTGCAGCATCTGACGCGAATAGCGCGAGACCTTGTGGATGGTTTCCACCATGTGCACCGGAATGCGGATGGTGCGCGCCTGGTCGGCAATGGCGCGGGTGATGGCCTGCCGGATCCACCAGGTGGCGTAGGTGGAGAATTTGTAGCCCTTGGTGTAATCGAACTTTTCCACGGCCTTCATCAGCCCCAGGTTCCCCTCCTGAATCAGGTCCAGAAAATACATGCCGCGCCCCACATAGCGCTTGGCAATGGACACCACCAGGCGCAGATTGGCCTCCACCAGCTCGGTTTTTGCGCTCTCGTCCCCCTCCATCATGCGCTCGGCCAGCACCTTTTCGCGGTCGTTGGTCAGCAGGGGCACCCGGCCGATTTCCTTGAGATAGAGCCGGACCGGGTCGTCAATCGCAATGCCCTCCTGCTCCAGCACGTTCTCCATGCTCTCGGCCGCGCCGAACTGCGCCACCTCGTTTTCGATGGCGCTCATTTCCTCGTCCGAGAGATCCCCCTCGAAGTTGATGCCGTTGTCCTCCAGCGTTTCGTACAGCTTGTCAATCTGGTCGATGTCAAAGTCCATCTCCTCCATCATGTCATCCAGATCGCGCTGGGAGAGCTTGCCCTTTTTGCCCTTTTCAATCAGGGAATCCACCGTGGCTTCGGCTTTCTTCTCTTCATTCTCCTCCAGAGCGTCGTCCTCCAGCTCCTCGGGCAGCTCGTCGTGCAGTTTGGTCTTTTTCATGTATCATCAGCCTTTCTTTTATGTAATTTCGCCTTTTTTTCACGCAGATATGCAAGCTGGGCGCTCAAATCGCCCTTTTGCGCCTCTTTTTGTCTGTGAAGCTCGCGCAGCGCCTCGATGGCGGAGCGGAACACGCCCGGCCCGTTTTCGGCCATTTCCTGCCGTTCCACAATCATTTTCTGGATGCGCCCCATCTCGTCCGGGCCAAAGCTCTCTCCCAGCAGCTCCGGGCGGAAGCCGGCCGGCGATTCCTCCAGCCGCATCACCTCGGCAAAAACCCGGCGGTGGAACTCGGTGAAGAAATCCTCCGGCAGCAGCGGGATTTCCCCCTTTGCCACGGCCTGCCGGTATTCGCCGAAGAGCAGCAGCATCCCCAGCACCCGCTCCTCGGCGGAGGCGGCGCGGGGCGCCTGGGCCGAGCCGGGATTGATGCGGTCCCCGAAATGCTTCAGGCTAGCCTGTGCCTCCCGGCTCCGGCTGCGGCGCAGCTCGGCCTGCTGCTTGTCCCGGATGCGGTTGACCGAGCTGCGCAGCGCCTCGGCCGGCAGCTCCAGCCGGGCGGCGGCCAGCGCAAGATAGACCTCGCGCTCCACGGCCGAGGGATAAGCCGCAATCAGGCGGCAGATTTCGCCCGAGGCGCGGATTTTCTCGGCTCCCTCCTCCAGCCGGTAGCGCCCGAGCACGTTCTCCAGCTGATACTCAAAGCCGGTCCGGCTTTCGGACAACGCCCGCCGGAAGCGGTCGGCGCCGAATTTGCGGATGAACTCGTCCGGGTCCTTCGCGCCGCTCAGGCGCAGCACCCGCACGTCCAGCCCCACCTCGCCCAGCACCTGCATGGCCTTTTTGGCAGCGTTCTGGCCGGCCTCGTCGGAATCATAGGAAATGATGACCTTTTGCGTATAGCGCGCGAAAATGCGCGCGTGGTTGGGGGTAATGGCGGTCCCCAGCGTGGCCACGGCATTGGAAAAACCGGCCGCGTGCAGGGCGATGACGTCCATATACCCCTCGCACAGAATCATCTGCTCGGCACAGCAGTCCCGGGCAAAATTGAGGGCAAAGAGGTGATTGCTCTTGCGGAACGCCGGGGTATCCGAGGTGTTGAGATACTTGGGCTTGGAATCGTCCATCACCCGGCCGCCGAAGGCCACAACATTGCCGCTGGGGTCGATGATGGGAAAAATGACCCGGTTGCGGAAATAATCGTAGGCAGCCCCGGTGGTCTTGCTCCTGCCGCACAGAAAGGCCACCTGCAGCTCCTCGTCGCGATAGCCCAGCCGGTGCATGTGAGCGGTCAGCAGACCGAACTCCGGCGGGGCAAACCCCAGGCCGAAATGCCGGATGGTTGCCTCGCTCAGCCCCCGCTGGTCCCGCAGATAGCCCATGCCGGGCGCACCGAGCCGCGGGTCAAACAGGCAGGCGCGGAAGAACCTGGCCGCCTCCAGGTTCATCTCCAGCACCCGCCGGCGCGGAACCCCGGAATCCCGCCGGGAGTCGGCCGACTCGCGCGGCATGGGCAGCCCGGCGCGGTTGGCCAGGAACTCCACCGCATCGGCGAACTCCAGGTTCTCGGCCTTCTGTACAAACGTGATGGCGCTGCCGCCGGCGTGACAGCCGAAGCAGTAAAACATGTTTTTGGAGGGCGACACCGTAAAGGACGGGGTCTTTTCGCTGTGGAACGGGCAGAGCCCCACCAGATTGGCCCCGGCGCGCTTGAGCGTGACATAGTGCCCGATCAGCTCCGCGATGTCGGTGCGCTCCACCACCTCCTGTATAAAGTTTTCAGGCAGCCGCACGCTCCCCCTCCTTTCCTGCGGTCCTGACCGGCCCCCCGGCGGGGGTCAGGTCTTCCATACCTTCGGGATAAACAGCTCCCTGTAGGTATCAATGGCATACCGGTCGGTCATGCCCGAGATGAAATCGCACACGCAGCGCTCCACCCCCTCCTCTTCCATCCGGCGGCGGTAGAGCTCGGGCATTTCCTCCGGCCGCTCCCGGAAATGCGCAAACAGCGCTGCCAGCACACCCTTGGCTTTGCCGTCCTCGGCCTTGGCCTCGGGATTGGTATAGACATGCGCAAACAGGAAGCCGCGCAGCTCGTCGGTGGCCTGCTGGATGTCGGGCTCCATACGGATCTCGGGCCGGTCGGTGCTGGCCGCAATCACCGAGCCCACCATCGTATTGATGCGCTTGCTGTGCGTTTCCCCCAGGGTGCGGCGCAGCTCCTTCGGGATATCCTCGGTGCACAGGATCCCGGCGCGGCAGGCGTCGTCGATGTCGTGATTGATGTAGGCGATGCGGTCGGCGAATTTGACAATGACCCCCTCCAGCGTGGAGGCCATATGCGAACCGGTGTGGTTGACAATGCCGTCCCGCACCTCCCATGTCAGATTCAGCCCCGCGCCATCGCGCTCCAGCAGCTCCACCACGCGCAGGCTCTGCCTGTAATGCGTGAATTCGGGAGAGAACAGGCGCTGCATTTCCTCTTCCCCGGCATGTCCGAAGGGGGTGTGGCCCAGGTCATGCCCCAGCGCCGCCGCCTCGGTCAGGTCCTCGTTCAGCCGCAGCGCGCGGGCGATGATGCGCGCGATCTGCGTGACCTCCAGCGTGTGCGTCAGCCGCGTGCGGTAGTGGTCGCCGGCCGGGGCCAGGAACACCTGCGTCTTGTTCATCAGCCGGCGGAAGGACTGGCAGTGAATGATGCGGTCCCTGTCTCTCTGAAATTCGGTGCGCATGTTGCACGGCACATACGGATGATCCCGCCCGCGGGTGTTGGCGGTCAGGAACGCATAGGGCGAGAGGGTTTGCCTCTCCCGTTCCAAAAACAGCTCACAGATATTCCCCATCCTACTGCCTCCCTTCTACAACTCTGCATATAATATACGTCCAAAATCCCGGAAATGCTTTTTTTCGAGGAAGATTTTTTGCCGAAGCCACCGGCCCCCAGGCAGGCATGACAAAACAGCCGGCAACCGACCAGGGGCTGCCGGCAGACCGATGCCCCCCGGCGCGGCGCCATACCGCAGGAGCCGCCCCGGGCGGGCGGCTCCTGCGGACGGTGGCTGTCCCCTTCAGCAGTCGAACCGGGTGCCGGTGGGTTGGGGAAGGTCGCGCCCGCCGCTGAGCTCCCGGATGCGAGCGGCAAGTGCCTCGGCCTGAGCCGTGCGGACGGCAAACCGGAGCTGCACGTACTCGGCAAACTGCGTATCATCCAAACGGGCCCCGAACTTTGGCAGCTCGGCCAGATATTTCTGATAATCGGAGTAGGTGCAGCACAGGCTGAACTCGGCGTACTGCTCGTAGGTCACAATTCCTGCCTGCTCCACGGCCAGGCGCGCAGCGTGCGAATAGGCGCGCACCAGCCCTCCCGCCCCCAGCAGGATCCCCCCGAAATAGCGGGTCACCACCAGCGCGGCGTTGCAGACGCCGGACTTGCGCAGCACCTCCAGCACCGGCAGCCCGGCGCTCCCCTGGGGCTCCCCGTCGTCCGAGCAGCGGACAGCCACATCCCCGCGCATCCGGTAGGCCCACACATTGTGCCGCGCATCGGCATATTCGGCCTTTTTGGCACGGATAAAGGCGAGAGCCTCATCCTCGGAGCACACCGGCGCGGCATGGCCGATGAACACCGACTTTTTCTCTTCATAGCTCGCCGATGCCTCCCGCCCCAGGGTGGTGCAAAGCAGCTCCTCCCGGCTCCCGCTCATATCCCGTCTCCCGTCCCGGGCCATTCCGGGTCGTAGCAGCGGAGCATCCCGTGCGTTTTTTCATCCACCACGGCGGTCACCTCCATTGCCTCGGGGCCGTAATCCACATGCTCCACGGCTGCCGTCTGATACAGCTGATTCAGCACGCCGGCCCGGGCGTTGGGAATCCGGAAGAGCACCCTTCTCTTCCCCTGATGCAGCAGCTCCTGCAGGGTCTCCAGCATCTGGGGTACGCCCTGCCCGGTCCGGGCCGAAATGGCGACCGCACGGCGGGTGGCGGAAGGCTCCCGGAGCGCGCGGAAGGCGGCCGCCGCGCCCCTGTCGCACTTGTTGAATACATACAGCGCCGGCTTGGCGGCCGCGCCGAGCTCGGCCAGCAGCTGCTCGGTGGTTTCCAGCTGCGCGGTGTATTCGGGGTCGGAGGCATCCACCACAATCAGCAGAACGTCGGCGTAGACCGCCTCGTCCAGCGTCGATTGGAAGGCGTGCACCAGATGGTGCGGCAGCCTGCGGATAAAGCCGACCGTATCGGTCAGCAGAACGGCGGTGCCGTCGGGCAGCTCCAGCCGGCGGGTGGTGGGGTCCAGCGTGGCAAACAGCTTGTCCTCGGCCAGGATCCCGGCGTCGGTCAGCCGGTTGAGCAGCGTGGATTTGCCCGCGTTGGTATAGCCGACAATGGCCACCTTGCGGATGCCGCTGCGATCCC
The DNA here is from genome assembly GCA_944383705.1 of uncultured Clostridia bacterium. Taxonomy (GTDB): domain Bacteria; phylum Bacillota; class Clostridia; order Oscillospirales; family CAG-272; genus UMGS1865. The sequence goes on along the minus strand of CALWQR010000091.1, from coordinate 1,872 downwards.
GCGCCGCCCGCATGGTCTGTCTGGTACGGTCCAGCTGCCACAGCTCCTCCTCCAGCGCCGCAATCCGCCGCTTCATATGCCGGCGGTCGGATTCCAGCTTGCTCTCGCCCGGCCCCCGGGTTCCGATGCCGCCCCCCAGCCGGGACATTTCGGTCCCCCGGCCCATCAGGCGGGGCGCCGTATACTTCAGCTGGGCCAGCTCCACCTGCAGCTTTCCCTCGCCGGTCACGGCGTGAAGGGCAAAGATATCCAGAATCAGCATCGAACGGTCGATGACGCGCACATCTCCGCCGATATCGTCCTCCAGATTCCGGATCTGCGCCGGTGAGAGCTCCATATCAAACACCGCAAGCCCGACCCCGCAGCTCAGGCACAGCTCCCGCAGCTCGGCCACCTTGCCCGAGCCGATGCAGGTGCGCGGGTCGGGATGCTCCTTGTTCTGTATCAGCTTTGCCACCGCCCGGCCGCCGGCCGTCTCCAGCAGACGCTCCAGCTCACACAGGCTCTTCTCACACTCCTCTTCCCGATCGCTCCCGGTGCGCAGGCCGACCAGGACCGCCTGCGCAATTTCTGTTTTCTCCATATACGGAATTCCTTTCCGCACCGCAAACGGTGCCATGACATTCAAAAAAAGACAAGCCTGTGCGGCTTGTCTTCTGACCAATCAATCCCCGGAACTTACTTCTGCTGGGAGGACTCCAGTCTCCGCTTGAACTTGTCAACACGGCCGCCGGCGTCCACAAACTTCTGCTTTCCGGTAAAGAACGGGTGGCATTTGGAGCAGATGTCCACTTTCATTTCGCCCCCCTTGGTCGATCTGGTTTCCACAACCTCACCGCAGGCGCACCGGATGGTGCACTTTTCGTATTCAGGATGAATTCCGCTTTTCATGATGTTTTCCCTCATTTCGTTATTTCGATGTTCTTTGACATCGTTTCAAAATGCGCAGTGTGCGTCGCACAACATACATCTATTATTATACCATATTCCTATTGAAAAAGCAATAGGTTGGCAAAAAATATTTCGTCCTTCCGCGCAAAAATTTTCCCTCGCAAATTTGCGGGGGAAATCAGCCGGGCAATACCGTCATTCAAACAACTGCACCAGTGCGCCCCATTCGGCCTCCGGCCGGATACCATCAAGGGTCAGCTTGGTTTCGGTCTCGCCGTTGTGAAGCACATACAGATGATGCGCGCTCAATTTGACTGTGTAGCCATGCTCGTAGGTAATCAGATAGTGAACAGAATCAAAGACAGACGCCTTGATTTTCAGAAAATTGTAATATCTTGTATATTTCAAACCTTCCAGCGACGCAATAAACAAATCGATTTTTTCGTCCGAAAGCTCGGTTTCGGTTTCCGCGCCCGTTTCATCTGTCACTACCTTTACAACGCGAACCGCCTTCTCATCCGGCAGTATATGCGTCAGCCTCTTGGGCGAAAACAATCCCCACAAGGTTACCGCCAATGCAATCACCAGCACCAACGCGATGGATATTCCGATAAGCGTTTTTCTTTTAAGTAACATGTGCTTCGTTTTCCCCCTCTGCTGTATTGATATCACCATAGCCTATCCCTTCTCCAGTCACTTCAGGTAATACGCACAATTTCGCGCTGCAAGTGTCGCGTAGTTAAAATTATGCACATTTTCTGAATTGAATTATATCATATTCCTATCAGAAAAGCAAGAAATTTTTGCAATTTTTTTCGGAAAATTCCAAAAAAAATCAGCCCTTACCACCTTGCGGCGGAAGGACTGACCAAAAAAGAAAGGAGAATTGATTGTTTACGCGCATTGAAAATCGAACAAAGGAAGGATGGAAGTGAAGGAGGAACTCAAAGAAACAAGAACAAGAAGTTCAAGCACTCGGTC
>CALWQR010000090.1 GCA_944383705.1 uncultured Clostridia bacterium | reverse complement strand
GCCTGACCTTCAGACTCGTCATCAACGGCCAGCATTTGATTTAACCTTAGGGAAGAAGACCTTGGAGGGCCCCGCCTTGGAAGGCTCCCTTCGGTCTCGCCGGGGAAGGCCCCGAGGGACCGGCCTCTCCGAAAGGCTTCACCGGGTGGGGCGGGCCGGGTAAATCCGAAGCAGATTTTTCGTCAGGCGAGCAGCTGCCGCCCACCTGTTTGGTGAATTGCCAATGAAAACGCCACGCCGGCGGGCGGCAGCCGGGGAAGCACTTTTTCAGGGGAGGTGAGAAAAAATAAGGACTTATCGCCATTCAATGCGATTTGCCCTGCATATCAGAAAACCGGACAGCTACTATGGGTTGCCCGGTTTTTGATTATAGGTGTATTTCTATGTAATATATCAGCTGTTGCCTTTGTTTTTCACTGGCTACTGGCCTCTGCCCACTGTTCATATTTATTGTTCATTGCTTATTGCTAATTGCACATTACCAACTCTTCATCCGCCCCCAAAAAAAATTCCCCGGCACAGGCCCCCGGGCATATCGTATTTGCAATACCGTATGCATTGATGGGGGCCTGCGCTGGGGAAGGTCTCGCCGGGGGAGGCTTGGAGGGACCGGCCTCTCCTTAAGAGGCGGGTCCCTCCAAGGTCTTCCTCCGTGGTGAAAGTTATCAAAAAAAGGTGGAGGGGAAGGGGAAAAAACGTGATTCGGCCTATTGACAATTTGCGGTGGAAGCGGTATAATACGGAATTGTGAAATGACGCGGGGCAAGGTACCGAAAAATGGTCTGTCCTGCTCCGGAAAGAAGGAACCTCCTGCATATGAACTCATCCGTTTCGCATTCTTCGGCGCGCCCCCGGCTGCACCTTCCGGCGCTGCTTCCGTGGGCCCGCAAAAACGCGGTGCTTTGCATTGCGGCGGTGCTGGCGGCGGTTACGGCCTGTCTGGTCCCGCCCGACGCGCAGTATCTGGAATACATCGATTTCAAAACCCTGTGCTGTCTGTTTTCGGTGCTGGCCGTGGTCTGCGCGCTGAAGGACATTCATTTTTTCACGATTCTGGCGCGGGGGATTGTCAGTGTCACCGGCAGTCTTCGCACGGCGGTGCTGGCGCTGGTATACATCACCTTTATCGGGTCGATGCTGATTGCCAACGACATGGCGCTGCTGACCTTCCTGCCGCTGGGCTATTTTGTACTGACGTCCACCGGGACCGAGCGCTATATGGCGCCGGTGTTCATCCTGCAAAACATTGCCGCCAACCTGGGCGGAATGCTCACGCCGTTCGGCAACCCGCAAAATCTCTATCTGTATTCCTATTACAGCATTCCGACAGGGGAATTCATGCGCATCATGCTGCCCAGCTTCCTTTTGGCAGTACTGCTGATTACCGGCTGCTGCCTTTGCTTCCCCCGGCGGTCGATTGCCCTGACCGGGGAATGTGAGTACCGCCTGGCGCCGGGGCGCACTGCCGTATATCTGGCGCTGTTTGCGGTCTCTATTGTCATGGTGTTCCACGCCATTCCCTATCTTGCCGGGCTTGCCGTGGTGGCAATCGGCTTGATGATTGCCGACCGCCGGGCACTGAAAAGTGTGGATTACCCTCTGCTGCTGACCTTTGTCTGCTTTTTCATTTTTGCCGGCAACATGTCGCGCATTCCGGCCGTGAGCCGGTTGCTGACCGACCTGATGAGCCGCCAGCCGCTGCTGGTCAGCGTGCTTTCCTGCCAGGTGCTGAGCAACGTCCCCTCGGCCATTCTGCTCTCGCATTTCACCGGGGACTACCGCAGCCTGCTGCTTGGCGTCAACATCGGCGGTACCGGCACCCTGATTGCCTCGCTGGCTTCGCTGATTACCTTCCGCGCCTATACCTCGCATAACCCCGGCAAAACCCGGTATTACCTGCTGCTGTACGCGGCCTTCAATTTCGGCTTCCTGATTGTGCTGACCCTGTTTGCCCTCTTCTTCCCGACCTGAGCGGGAGACGGCTTGCCATGGGAAAGGTCCTTGGGCCGAACAATGGGGCGCCGATTTGACAGAAAGAAAACAGCCCTGAGGAAAGGGACGCTCCATAAGGAAGTGTCCCTTTACGCTTCTGTCAGCGGGACAGAATACATGATAATTTGCCGAAGCAGTTCTATTGTGATTGTGTGCTATACTTCATACGACAAATAGAAATTTTTATAAAGGGAATATATGACTGAAATTTATTGTATGAGCCAAAAACACAAATATTGGAACAAAACCATTTGTTTGGCTGAAAAATGCTCGTGGAAAGCGGGTCCCTATTTGGCTCAAAAGATGAAAAACAATGACTTTAATACATGGGAAAGGGTGTTTGTTGCTTGCGTAAATGGAAATGTGGCGGGATTCTGCGCATTTACGGAAAAGGACGAGTTGCCGGAGGAATACAAGTTTACACCATTTATAGGATTTGTTTTTGTTGACGAACCATACCGTGGTAAGAGATTATCAGAGCTGATGATTCAAAGCGCAATTTTATATGCGCGTGAGCTGGGATATGAAAAAATATATATCATGAGCGGAGAAATTGGGTTATATGAAAAATATGGCTTTGAAAAATTAGGTGATTATGAAACAATATATGGCTCAATTGACCAACTATTTGTTAAGTCAACAATATTATAGTTTTAATTTCCACGGGTTTAGCGAGCATCGGATTGTGACACCGTAACAGCGAAGTCCGTACCCTGAAAAAGGTACGGACTTCGCTGTTTCATGTGTTTTTGGTAACCCCCTTATATAGGGAGACAGAGCCCCGCCTCTTTTCATGAGGCGGGGCCCCTCAGGGCTGTTTTCGGCGTATCAGTTCTGGCCGCGGAGGAGAAAGAGCGGGGTGAAGGAGAAGAACACGCCGCCCAGCGCCGCAAAGCCCAGTCCGGCTGTGGCAAGCAGCAGGGAGAGGTGGAACTGCGTCAGCACCCCGACCAGGACCACCGGAATCATCGGCAGCATTGCCAGCAGAAAAAACAGCATCATGCTGATGCTGGCCCGCAGCTGCGGCGCGATGGATGACGGCAGCGAAAGGTTCAGGAACAGCATCACGTTGGAGATATAAAAATCCAGTCCCAGCGCCAGGAGGAAGCAGCCCAGCACCATGGACGCCGGAGCCTGCGTCAGCAGCGCGCCCAGCAGCAGGGCGGGCAGCAGATCCAGCGCACAGCAGACGGTGCCGCCCAGCAGCGACCAGATCACCTTTGCCCAGGGGTTGGCCGGTACCAGGGCAAAGTAGGGCCGGCCCATGTCCTCGCCGATGGGGTTGCCCAGCGCCCGGAAGAACACCAGCCCGCACAGCACCAGCCCCACCCCCAGGAACCCGGCGCCACCGCTGCCCCGCGCCGTCATCAGCGAAACTCCGGCCGACACGCCCAGATACAGCACCGTGGTCTTGGTAAACACCCGCAGCGGCGCAAAGCGGAAGCGGTTGTACAGCGTTTTGCAGAAGAACATTACCGCCCCGCGGCCATGGCGCAGTCCGTCCCGCCGGAGCCGGTCGCCGCGGTCCTTTTTGCGTTGTGCGGTCTCCCCGCTCTGCGCGGCGGCCGCTGCCTCGGCGGTCTCCTGGGATTTCGCCATTGCGTCCTCGTAAAAATCCGCCCGGATGTGCCAGATGACATAGACCAGCACCGCGGCCGTGGCGGCAAGCAGCAGCAGGGTCCCGGCCGCCTGCGGCCATGCGCCCTCTGCCACCCAGGCCGCCAGCCCCTTGAGCCAGCCGTAAACCGGAATCCAGCGGGTGGCCGACGGATTGAAAAATCCGCAGGCGGCCTCCAGCAGCCCCTGCCCGGCGTGCGCCCGGGTATACAGGTAAAAGCCGCCGGCCAGCAGCAGGACGGCCGCATAGACCACGGGACGCAGGAACTTTTTGACGCGCGGATGCGTGGAGGCCAGCGTGTAAAGCAGTACGCTGAAGAGCTTGCCGTACACCAGGGTAAACACCCAGGCCACAATCAGCGCCACGGCGGTCGGGGTGCTCAGGCCCAGGTTGAGCACCAGATTGGGCAGCTGAAAGGCCAGGTAGACGCTGGCAAACAGGGTACCGAAGATCTGGGACAGCAGCCGGAACAGCAGCACCGACTGCGGCTTGAGCGGCGAGGCGAACAGCAGATTGACGTCCGCCATCAGAAAAATGGAGGAGCCGCTTTTGTCGGCCAGCAAAATGTGAAAGAGCAGCACCAGCAGCACCACGCCCGCCGCTGCCAGCTCCACCACGGCCAGGGTCCGCTCTGGCGTCCAGAACGGGGGATCCGCCCCGGGCGCGGCGGGCTCCTCCGGGAGGGCAGGGGAATCCTGCCCGTCTCCGCCGATGAGGTCGGCCAGCAGCGCTCCGCCAAACCCGATGGCCAGCCCGAAGAGCAGGCAGACCAGCAGAAACACGGCCACCCAGGAGTGAAACAGCTTTTTGATCTGGTTTTTGGCCGAGCAGAAGGAGTAATACAGAAACAGCCTCATACCGCGCCTCCCTCGGGCCGGTCGGCGGTCTGTCCGCCCTCCGGCGCGTCACCGGGGTTGCCGGCGTCTCCGGTGTCTCCGGGGCCGGCGTCCGGCTCCCCGGTCCCCTCGGTGATGCGGAAAAAGACCTGCTCCAGGTCCTCGCCCCGCTCCCGCAGCTCCTCCCGGGTCAGATTGGCCCGCACGGTGCCCTGCTGCATAATCACCGCGCGGTCCCACAGCATATCCACGCTGTCAATCATATGCGTGCTGACCAGCACGGTGCAGCCGCGCTCGCGCAGCTCGGCCATCAGGCTCTTGAGCTCCTTGATGGCGTGCGGGTCCAGACCAATCATGGGTTCGTCCAGCAGCAGCACCCGCGGCCGGGGCAGCAGCCCCAGGCACAGGTTCAGCTTCTGCTGCATTCCCTTGGAGAGCTCATCCCCGAATTTGCGGCGCTTGTCTTCCAGCTCAAACCGCGCAAACAGGGCGTCGATATCGGCCTTGTAGTCGCTCAGACGGTAGGCGCGGGCGATGAACTCCATGTGCTCGGACACGGTCAGGTTGGGGTAAAGCGCCGGGATCTCGGGGACGTAGCCCAAAATCCGCCGCGCCTCCACGCTTTTGTTGGGGTAGCCCCCCACCGTAATGCTGCCGCTGTAGCGCAAAAAACCGATGGCGGATTTGATGACCGTGCTCTTTCCGGCGCCGTTCGGGCCCAGCAGAACCGTAATGCTGCCCGGGTCCAGATGAAAGCTGACCCGGTCGCAGGCCAGGGTCTTGCGGTAGCGCTTGGTCAGATTGCAGATGTCCAACATGTCGGATTCTCCTTGATTGTTCGAAAACGGATGCTTGCGGACGGGCATGGCATGGCCTGCCCCCCGTCACGCTTCTATTATCATACCATAATTCCGGAATCCTGTCAAGCGATTGCGCCACACATTCCGACATTTTACAGTTTGTTCACAGCCGGCCGGGCAGAAGCGGCCGCTGCGGGAAATGCGCAAAAAGTGCGGAAAACCGCGCCGGTATGCTTGACATCCGGGGGCATCTGTGATACAATAGGAAGGTAAAAACCACCGCCCCGCGCGGCGCATCCACGCCCGCGGATGTGCGGGAGAGAAAAGGAGCTTTGCATACTATGATCATCGATCAGCTTTCCGGACTTTCCGGCTACGAGCCGCTGCACCCCCGCTTTCCGGCGGCCTTCGCCTTTTTGCGCGAGCTGCTGGCGAACCATCCGGCGGACGGCCGCTACGTCATGCCGGGCTGCGACGTCCCCGACGCGGTATACGTCAATCTGTCGTCCAACGACCTGCTGCCCCGGCAGGAGGCCACCGCCGAGGCGCACAGGAGATACATCGATTTGCAGGTCGTGCTGACCGGGACCGAGGCGATGTACGTGCCTGCCGTGCGGCCGGCCGAGGCCGGCCCCTACCGCGCGGACACAGACTGCGTCCTGTACGCCCCGGTGCGCCTGGAGGACTGCACCCGGCTGCTGATACCGGCCGGCAGCTTTGCCGTGTTTTTTGCGGGAGAGCTCCATGCCCCCTGCGCTCCTGCCGGCCCCGCGCCCGCTACCGCCCGCAAGGCTGTGATGAAAATTCTGGCCTGAGGGGCCGGGGCCCCCGGTGATGCCGCGCCGGACGGATGCCCCCCATCCGGGACTGCTTTTTCCGGTTTCCGGGTTCTGTCCGACACATTCCGATGGTTGTGTTGTTGCATTCGGGGGAATGTTCCGGTATACTTTTGGTATCACGAAAGGAGGCTTTTCGCCATGAATACAGATCAGATTTACGCCGAACAGATTGCAAACGAATACGCGCCCAAGGAGAGCGCCGGGGTGGTTGCCCTGCGCAAGCTGGACGCCAGGGCCAAGCGGCCCGCCCGGGTGTTCGGCTATGCCTTCGGCATTCTTTCCACGCTGGTCACGGGGGTTGGGATGTGCCTGTCCATGGGCGTCATCGGGAGCGGGTCCGCCGCCTTTGCGCTGGGCGTTGCGGTTGGCCTGATTGGCCTTGTGGGAATGGGGGTCAACTACCCCATCTTCACCCGGCTGCAAAAAAAGAGCAAGCAGAAATACGCCTACGAGATTGTGGAGCTGGCACGGCAGATCAGCGAGACGTGAGGCGTCGGGAAGGGAAGGGAGGAGCCATGAGCAGGGCCGATAGCAGATACTTCCGGACTGCGGCCAAAATGGACGAGGCGCTGCTGGCGCTGCTGGAGCAGAAGGACCTGGCGTATATCACCGTCCGGGAAATCTGCGCCAGGGCCGGCGTGAACCGCTCCACGTTCTATCTGCATTATGAGACCGTTTCGGATTTGCTGACCGAGAGTGTGGAGTATGTCAAGCACCGCTTTCTGGAGCGTTACCCGGCAGAGGTCGGCATTCTCCCGGACCGTTTGCGCGACTGCTCGCTGCGGGAGCTGTATCTGATGACCCCGGCATATCTGGAGCCCTGGCTGAGTTTTGTCCGGGACAACCGGCGCCTGTACCGGACCCTGATGGAACGCCCGGCCGCGCTGCGGCTGGGGCACACCTACGACCAGATGTTCCGGTATGTGTTTGCGCCGATTCTGGAGCGGTATCATGTCCCCGGGCCCGACCGGAATTACATGATGGCGTTCTATATCCGCGGCGTCACGGCAATTGTGGCGGAATGGCTGAAAAACGATTGCACCGAGCCCGTCGGGCAGATTGTCGGCATCATACAGCGCTGCATTCCGCCTCCAATGGAAGAATGATTGCGGAAAAGCCCATGCGGGGCACGCTGCCGCCATTTGGCCGACGGCAACCCCGCGGGGCTTTTTCCGTTTTCCAGGCTTTGGCGTGGCCGAGCCCGGATGGGTGAACGGTCGGATGAACGGTCAGGCAAATGGTCGCTGACAGCTGAGCGGATGGCCAAGCGGCCAGGCGGTCAGACAGGCTGGCGGATAAGCTTGGCAAACAGGTTGAGCGCTGCCGCCGTTTGCCGACGGCAACCCCGCGGGGCTTTTTCCGTTTTCCAGGCCTTGGCGTGGCCCGAGCCCGGATGGGTGAACGGTCGGGCGGGCAGTAGGTAAACAGGTTGGGCGAGGCCGCCGTTTGGCCGATGGCAACCCCGCGGGGCTTTTTCCGTTTTCCAGGCCTTAGCGCGGCCCGAGCCCGGATGGGCGAGGGACCGGGCGACAGTCTGGCAAACGGCCGGCAGACGACCGTGCGGAAGACGGCCGCCAGGTTCCGCGCTGCCGACGCAAAAAAGCGCCGCAGTCCGGGGGACTGCGGCGGCTGTATGGAGCAGATGACGGGAATCGAACCCGCGTATTCGGCTTGGGAAGCGGACACTCTGCCATTGAGTTACATCTGCGGCATTTCTATCGCCTATATATTATAATACAAAAAAACGGTTCTGTCAAGAGCAATTGCGCAATTTGTGCTGTGCCGGGGCAATTTTTTTGCAAAGTCACTGCAAAGTCACCGGTATGGCAGGGCCGGCTGCGCCTCCTGAACGCCGGCGGAACAGCCCCGCCCACAGGTTCCGGCGCTGCTGCGTCGTGTTTCCCGGGCGTCCCCCGGCAGCATCCGCACATCTGTTTTTTCGATGCCGTTGCTTCCGGACGTTCCCATGCAAGTCTTTCGGCCGATCTGGTCAGACTTCCGCCGACAGCCGTCCGTTTGCCCGACTGTTCAGCGGTTGTTTGCTTGCTGTCCGCCCAACCGTTTACCCGACTGTCCGCCGACCATCCACTGGTTGTTCGCTGGCCGTCCGCCCGTTCTCCCTTGGGGGTATTTTGCGATTTGTTTCCGGGAAAAATAAAAAAATTGCGAAAAGGGCTTGCAATTTGCCACGGGATGTGATATAATAATGGACGCAGTGATTGGCTGCACAGGGGTATAGCTCAGCTGGTAGAGTACCGGTCTCCAAAACCGTGGGTCGCGGGTTCGAATCCTCCTGCCCCTGCCACAAGAGTCTGAAACGTTTGATTTCAGGCTCTT
>CALWQR010000089.1 GCA_944383705.1 uncultured Clostridia bacterium | reverse complement strand
TTTCCTTTGTCATCAGAATACCACAATATTTTGCTTTTGTCAATAGGTTTCTTGAATTTTATATGGAATTTTTCAAAGAATGGGCTGTAAACCAAAAAGAATGGTTTCGGGCGTAGTGTATTTGCAATACAGGATGCGAAAATCGGGGGGGGCTGCGCCGGGGAAGGTCTGGGCGGAAGGGAGGCCTGTGGGGGCCGGTTTTTCCGAAAAGGCTTTGCGTTGCGGGATGGGTACAGTTACGGGGTAGGTGCAAATGTCCGAAAGAATTTTCCCGGCGGCCGGCTATGGCTTCGCGTCCGTCCGCATATCGGAAAAACACATCCGCCCCCAAAAGAAATTCCCCGGTGCGGGCCCCCGGGCAGACTGCATTTGCAATACAGTACGCGAAAATCGGGGGGCCTGTGCCGGGGAAGGTCTGGGCGGGGGAGGCCCCCGAGGGACCGGCCTTTCCGAGGAGGCTTCGCCGGGCGGGGCGAGGACAGCTGGCGGGGTGGATGCAAATGTCCGAAAGAATTTTCCCGGCGGCCGGCTATGGATTCACGTCCGTCTGCAAATCTGAAAACATACCGTCCACCAAAAGAAATTCCCCGGCGAGGACCCCGGACAGACTGCATTTGCAATACAGGATGCGAAAATCGGGGGCCTGTGCCGGGGAAGGTCTCGCCGGGGGAGGCCCCCGAGGGACCGGCCTCTCCTTAAGAGGCGGGGCCCTCCAAGGTCTTCTCCAACGGTGGGAATCTTATCAGGCGGGGCCATCCAAGGTCTTCTCCAATGGTTCGAATCTTCACAAGCGGGGGAGCGAGGGACCGGGAAAGAAAATTTTGCAAGGTTTTGCGGGGAATCCTGCAAATTCCGGTTGACAAGTCGGCGGTTTTGCGGTATAATAATACGCAGGCCTGCGGAGCGCGGCGATCCGGCCGAGGCTCTGTCAGTCAAGTTTTGCGAGGACGGCGGGGGGAGGATTTTCACCGGCCGCGTCTTGCGGGGCGGCAGGGGAGGATTTTCACCGGCCGCGTCTTGCGGGACGGCAGGGGAGGATTTTCACCGGTCGCGTCTTGCGGGGCGGCGGGGTGAGGATTCCGCCGGCCGCGTCTTGCGGGGCGGCGGGGTGAGGATTCCGCCGGCCGCGTTTTGCGGGGCGGCGGGGTGAGGATTCCGCCGGCCGCGTTTCGCCACTTGAGTCATGCAAGGGCAGCGGGAATATTCATCCGGGGCTATGTCCGGCTATCGTCCGGTCGTTTGTCCGGCCGGCGGCCGCTCCGGCGCAAAAGTCAGGAAAGGAACCGACATGAACAGGAAACAGGATCTGCTGCAGACCGTTGCGGAAGGGATGCCGTCTTTTTCCAAGGGGCAGAGACGTATTGCAGAATACATTCTTGCGCATTATGATAAGGCAGCCTATCTCACTGCCTCCCGGCTGAGTACCCTGGTGGGGGTATCGGAATCTACGGTGGTGCGCTTTGCCATTGAGCTGGGGTTTGATGGGTATCCCGAGTTTCAGCATTCGCTCAAGGAGCTGATCCGCACCCGGCTGACCTCTTTTCAGCGCATGGAAGTCACCAACCAGATCATCGGAGACGGCAGCGTTCCGGAAAAGGTCCTGTCGGCCGACGCCGATCGCATCCGGCGCACGCTGGAGGGGCTGGACGGCCGGGCATTTGAGGAGGCCGTGCGGCAGATTGTGGGAGCGCGCAGCATTTACATTCTCGGCGCGCGGTCTTCCTTTTATCTGGCCGGCTTTCTTGAGCACAGCCTGGGCATGATTTTTGACCAGGTGCGTCTGCTGCAAAGCACGTCGGGCAGCGAAATGTTTGAAAAAATTCTGCGCATCGGGCAGGGGGACGTGCTGATTGCCATCAGCTTCCCGCGCTATTCCAAGCGGGTCATCCACGCGGTGGAGTATGCGCGCAGCCGGCAGGCAAACGTGGTGGCTCTGACCGACAGCCCGCAGTCCCCGATTGCGGGATACGCCGACCAGCTGCTGGTGGCGCAGAGCGACATGGCCTCATTTGTGGATTCGCTGGTGGCGCCCCTGAGCATTGTCAACGCGCTGATTGTGGCGGTTTCCCGCCAGAAGAGCGGAGAGGTGACCGATCGCCTGCGCCAGCTGGAGCAGGTGTGGGACCAGTACGATGTGTACGACAAAAAAAGCACCTGAGCGCCCGACCGTGGCGGTGGTGGGGGCCGGTGCGGCCGGTATGATGGCTGCCGTTGCCGCCGCCCGTGCGGGCGCGCAGGTCCTGCTGCTGGAGCGCAACGGGCAGCCCGGGCGCAAGCTGCGCATCACCGGCAAGGGGCGCTGCAACCTGACCAACGACTGCACGCGGGAGGAATTCCTGACCCATGTCACATCCAATCCCCGCTTCCTTTACGCCGCGCTGACCGGCTTTTCCACGGCCGACGCCAAGGACTTTTTCGAGGAGCTGGGCGTCCCGCTGAAAACCGAGCGGGGCCGGCGGGTGTTCCCGGTCTCGGACCGTGCCGCCGACGTGGTGGCCGCGCTGGAGCGTGCCTGCCGACAGAGCGGCGTGCGGCTGCTGCCCCATGCGCGGGTGCGGGGGCTGGAGCTGGCCGGGGGTCTTGCGGCCGGGGTACGGACCGACGGGGGCCTTCTGCCGGCCGACGCGGTGATTGTCTGCACCGGCGGGCTCTCCTACCCCGGCACCGGCTCGGACGGGGACGGCTACGCGCTGGCGCGGCAGGCCGGGCACACGGTGGTGCCCCCGCGCCCCTCGCTGGTGCCGCTGGTAGAGCAGGGCGGTCTTTGCGCCTCCATGCAGGGGCTGTCGCTGCGCAACACGGGGCTGCGGGTGACCGAGCAGCCGGGCGGGCGCTGCGTATACGAGGACTTCGGAGAGCTGCTGTTCACGCACTTCGGGCTTTCGGGCCCCATGGCGCTCTCGGCCTCGGCGCACCTGGGGGAGGTGCTGCCGGGGCGCTACACGGTCTGCCTGGATCTGAAGCCGGCGCTGGACGCGCAGCGCCTGGACGCCCGGGTCCTTTCGGACTTTGCCCGCTACCGCAACCGGGACTTTGGCAACGCGCTGGGAGATCTGCTGCCGCAGAAGATGATCTCTCCGGTCATAGCGGCCTGCGGCATCGACCCCCGCAAAAAGGTCAACGCTGTTACCCGGGCTGAGCGGGAAGCCCTGGTGCGGACCCTGAAGTGCCTGTGCATCCCGCTGGCGGGGCTGCGCCCGATTTCCGAGGCCATTGTCACCCGGGGCGGCGTGGACGTGCGGGAGATATCCCCCAAAACCATGGAGTCCCGCCGGGTCCCCCGCCTGTATTTTGCAGGGGAGGTGCTGGACGTGGACGCCTGCACCGGCGGCTTCAACCTGCAAATCGCCTTTTCCACAGGCGTGGCGGCGGGGCGGAGCGCGGCGGAGCAGTCCCCGCTGCCGGCCGGCGGACCGGCACGGGAACAGAAACAAACGGAGGCGGAACCCCAATGAAGTTTCAGATTGCCATTGACGGCCCGAGCGGGGCCGGAAAATCGACGGTTGCCAAGGCGCTTGCCGCCCGGCTGGGCATTGTGTATGTGGACACCGGAGCGCTCTACCGCACGGTGGGGTATTATGTGCGCACGCAGGGGGCGGACCCCCATAGCGCGCGGGAGGTGGAGGCGCTGCTGCCGCACATCCGGCTGGAGCTGCGGTACGAAAACGGCGCGCAGCAGGTCTATCTCAACGGCGAGCCGATGGGCGACCGCATCCGCACGCCCGAGATGTCGATGTACGCCTCGGCGGTCTCGGCCATTCCTGCCGTGCGGGCCTTTCTGCTGGAAACCCAGCGCGCCATTGCGCGGGAGCACAGCGTGGTGATGGACGGCCGGGACATCGGCACGGTGATTCTGCCCGACGCCGACGTCAAAATTTATCTGACAGCCAGCGATGAGTGCCGCGCCCGGCGCCGGTATGAGGAGCTCAGGGCCAAGGGGATGGAGGTTGACTACGAGTCGGTGCTCTCGGACATGCGTGAGCGCGACCGCAACGACAGCAGCCGCGCCGTGGCCCCGGCCGTGGCCGCAAAGGACGCGATTGTCTTTGACAACTCGGGAATGCAGCCCGAGGAATGCGTGTCGGGGCTGATGACCGTCATCTCCAAGCTGATTCGCGTCTGAGCCCCGCCGCCTTCTTTCCGACCGATTCCGATTCAGGAGGAGCATTCATGAAGGTTACCGTTGCCGAGAACGCGGGCTTTTGCTTTGGCGTCAAGCGCGCGACCGACCGGCTGCAGGAGGCGCTGACCCAGGCGCGCCCCGGGGAGCGCATCTGCACGCTGGGGCATCTGATTCACAACGAGAGCTACAACGCCCTGCTTGAGCGGCAGGGCGTGAGCGCGGTCTCCGAGGCGGAGCTTGCGCCGCTGGCCCGCGCGGCCTGCGCGGAGCACCCGGTTACGGTGCTGGTGCGGGCGCACGGCTGCCCGCGGCAGACGCAGGAGCTGCTGGAGGCCTGCGCGGCCTCCAACCCGCATTTCCGCTGGCTGGACTGCACCTGCCCGTATGTCAAAAAAATCCACCACATCGCCCAGGAAAACAGCGGTCCCGACCGCGTCTTTCTGCTCATCGGGGCGCGCACCCACCCCGAGGTGGTGGGAATTATGAGCTATTTTGAGGGGGAAAAATACGTCTTTTCCGGCCCGGAAGAGTTGGAACAAGCAATTTTGACCAACAGAACTGTCAAAATAGACAAAAAAACGCCGGTTATGGCGGCTCAAACAACCCTGAATTTGGTTAATTGGCACCAAAGTCAAAAAATTCTCGGAAAGCTATGTACAAATGCCGTAATTTTTGATACAATATGTAGTGTGACTGAAATGCGGCAGAACGAGGCTTTGCGGCTTTCCCGGGCCTGCGATTTCATCGTGGTGATCGGGGGGAGAGAGAGCTCCAACACGGCAAAGCTGTACGACATCTGTCGGCGGAACTGCGAGCGGACCATCTGGATCGCCCAGGCCGCCGAGCTGGACAGCAGTCTGCTTTCCGGTGCGCAAAACATTGGAATCGTTGCCGGCGCATCCACGCCGCGCAATGAAATACAGGAGGTATACAAAACCATGATCGAAAATGAAAATTTCGAACAACTGCTCGACGAGAACAAATGCCCGACCATAAATACAGGAGATGTTGTGACCGGAACCGTAACGCAGGTTTCGGATGCGGAGCTGCAGCTGGACCTGGGTACCAGCGTGACCGGATACATCAAGGCCGAACAGATTTCCAACGATCCCACCTACCGGCTGACCGAGCATTTCCAGAAGGGTGACCAGGTAGAGGCCTTTGTCATCCGCGTCAGCGACGTGGAGGGGGTTGCGGAGCTCTCCAAAAAACGGGTGGACTCCGACCGCAACTGGCAGAACATCGTCCAGGCCTGCGAGGAGAAGACCGTGCTGGAGGGCCGCGTGGCCGAGGCCGTCAAGGGCGGGCTGGTGGTGTACTCGGGCGCCAACCGGGTGTTCATCCCGGCCTCACAGTCGGGCGTGCCCAAGGACGGCGACCTCTCGGCGCTGGTTGGCACCACGGTGTCCTACCGGGTGATTGAGGTCAAAAACGGCAAAAAAGCCATCGGCTCGATCCGCGCGGTCCTGCGCGACCAGCGCCGTGCCCGTGAGGCCGAGTTCTGGGCCAACATCGAGGTTGGCAAGGTTTACCAGGGCGTGGTCAAGAGCCTGACCTCCTACGGCGCGTTTGTGGACCTGGGCGGCGTGGACGGCATGGTGCACCTGACCGAGCTTTCCTGGAAGCACATCAAGTCGCCCGCCGAGGTGGTCAAGCCGGGGGATGAGATCACCGTGTTCGTCAAGAGCTTTGACCCCGAGAAGAAGCGGATTTCTCTGGGACACAAGACCGAGGAGACCAATCCCTGGAACATTTTCAAATCCCAGTATGCCGTGGGCGATATTGTCTCGGTCAAAATTGTGAATATGCTGCCCTTCGGCGCCTTTGCCGAGGTGCTGGACGGGGTGGACGGCCTGATTCACATCTCGCAGATTGCCATGCAGCGCATCGCGCGTCCCTCCGACGCGCTGGAGCTGGGACAGGTGGTGGACGCCCGCATCATCGGCATCGATGACGAGCACCACAAAATCAGCCTGTCGATCCGCTCGATTCTGGAGGAGCAGGCCGCCGAGGCCGAGGCCATGCCCGGGGACTATGTTGACGAGTCTGCCGATGAGCCTGCAGACGAGCCTGTCGATGAGCCCGCCGACAACGCCGACAGCGCCGCCGGCGCCGACGTCCCGGCCGGGGAATGAGCCCGGGGCCCCGGTTTTACAATTTCCATCCATCCGTCAAGCCCGGCCCCCTCTGGCCCGGCTGTGGGCATACCGCAGGGGCTCCCCCCTGCGGTATGCTGCTTTCGGGGGGCGGGCGGAAAGAGAGAGACCCATGCCGATTGAACTGACCACCGAATACACAAAGGAGCGCCTGCTGCGCTTTCAGCGCGTCGTTGCCGCCTCCCAGAAGGGGCTGTGGATTTTTCTGGCCTTGTGCACGCTGTTTGTCTGCGGCTGCTATGTGCTGCTGGACACGCTTGGGGGAGACGCGGAACGCCTGTTGTTTTATCTGATTCTCATCGCGGTGCTGGATGTGTCCTATCTGCTGCTGTTCCTGGTGATCCCGCGCATGACCGTTTCGGCAAACAAATCGCTGGGGACGGTGGTCCGCTATGTGTTCGACCAGGCGCAGTTCCGGATGGAGGCCAACGGCGCAATGGTGAACGAGACCGCCGAAATGCCCTATACCGTGCTGAAAAAAGCCGTGCGCGCCCGCGGGGAGCTGTTCCTGTTCCTTGGCCGCGCACAGGCGTATATTGTGGATATCTCGGGCCTGTCCCCCGCGCAGGCGGCACTGCTGCGGCAGTCGCTGGCCGCCGCGCTGGGCGAGGGCCGGGTGCGCTGGCCGGACTGACGGCCCGCGACCTGCGCCCCGTCCGGCGGTCCTGCCGCCGGGATGCCCGGCCGCCTGCGGGGCGCGGAAAACCGCCGCCTGCAGATTGCGGCCTGTACGGCAAAACGCCGCCCGGCTGTGTGAAACCGCCGCCGGGGGCGCATACTATCTCTACTCCGGCCCGGAAGCGGCCTGCGCCGCGGCAGGGCCGGCCAAGCAAAACCATGTGACAGGGAGGACCCGATATGAATATCTGGCATGACATTGAACCCCACCGCATTCAGGCGGACGATTTTGAGGCGGTGGTGGAAATTCCGAAGGGGAGCAAGTGCAAATACGAGCTGGACAAATTTACGGGGGTGCTGCGGCTTGACCGCATTTTGTACACCTCCACACATTACCCTGCCAACTATGGCTTTATCCCGCGTACCTACGCCGACGACGCCGACCCGCTGGATGTGCTGGTGCTGTGCAGCGAGCCGCTCTATCCCCTGACTCTGGTCCGCGTCTATCCCATTGGCGTGATGCGGATGCTGGATGGCGGTAAGATGGATGACAAAATCATCGCCGTGCCCTTCTCGGACCCCAGCTATCTTGGCATTCGCTCCATCGATTCGCTCCCGTCACATCTGTTTGATGAAATCATGCATTTCTTTACGGTCTATAAACAGCTGGAAAACAAACAGACCGACGTCCGCAGCCTCTTCGGCCCCGATGACGCCCGGCGTATCATCCAGGACGCCATCGACGGCTATGCACGAAAGTTCCGGGACAAGGAGAAGACCTTGGAGGGCCCCGCCTCTTAAGATTCCCACCGTTAGAGAAGACCTTGGAGAGACCCACCTCTTAAGGAGAGGCCGGTCCCTCCAAGCCTCCCCCGGCGAGACCTTCCCCGGCACAGGCCCCCATCAATGCATACGGTATTGCAAATACAGTATGCCCGGGGGCCTGCGCCGGGGAATTTCTTTTGGGGGCGGATGGAACAATTTGCAATGCGCAATGAGCAATGAGCAACGGGCAGTAAACTGTGAATAGAATGCAGCGGCCAGTAAAAAGCAAGGGTAACTGCTGATATATTACCATATGAATATACCCATACCATCAAAAACCGGGCAACCCATGGCGGCTGTCCGGTTTTCTGATATGCAGGGCAAATCGCATTGGATGGCGATAAGCCCTTATTTTTTGCGCACCTCCCCAAAGAAGACTTCCCCGGCTGCCGCCTGTCGGCGGGACGCTGTCGTGCGCGTATGCCTGAAAAAGCGTGGAGGCGGGAAATCATTTTGGCTTTCTGCTACGGTGTTGCGACTATTCGCAAACATCAAAATCCCATCCTACCGCAAGAAAAATTCCCCGGCGCAGGCCCCCTGCATACCGTATTTGCAATACAGTACGCAAAAATCGGGGGGCCTGCGCTGGGGAAGGTCTCGCCGGGGGGGCCCCCGAGGGACCGGCCTCTCCGAAAGGCTTCACCGGGTGGGGCGGGCCGGGCAAATCCGCAGCAGATTTTTCGTCAGGCGAGTAAGCCGCCGATGGCTATAGTTGACCCTATTGCCGAGGCGGTTTGCGACGCATGACGGAAAAGATGCAAGAAGTTGCCCGGTCTGTACCCCCCGGGGGAGCCTTCCTAGGCGGGGCCCTCCAAGGT
>CALWQR010000088.1 GCA_944383705.1 uncultured Clostridia bacterium | reverse complement strand
GATTTCCACCGGAAGAGAAGACCCCGGGGCCCGGCCGGGGAGGGGCTCTTGGTGACTATGCGGTTTGGATGGCTGCGAGCGGCGCGCCGCGAGGCGGAAAGGGCGCGCCCCCGGAACCCTGCCATGCAGACCTGCGCCGGGGCGCATCCTCCAGGCAGATGCGCCCCGGCGTTCGGGCGTCCGGCTTCCGTGCGGAAGGGATCGGCTTTTATTTCAGGACGCCCAGGCGGTCCACTGCGTCGGGGGCGCAGAGGAGGACGCCGTGCTCGCGGAAGTACAGGCGGAGCATGGCCGGGTTTTCCATCCGCCCGTATTCTGTCAGGAAGGCCAGCTCCTCCGGGACGGTGAAGGGGGAGGCGGCGCGGGTGCGCAGGAGCAGGTAATAGGCGTTGTGCTCGTCGCGGTAGGCCGCGCTTTCCCCGATGTAGCCGATGCCCTGCAGGCGGTGGCAGGCGCACAGCAGGGTTTGCAGGGCGTCAAACCGGTAGGCGCCCTCCCGCCGGAAGCCTCCGCTCCCCTTGCCGCCGGCCACGGCCAGCGCGCTGCCCGCGCGCACGGGCAGCCGCTTGCGCTCCTCCCCGCCGCCCGGCAGCATGCTGCTGACAAACATTTCGCAGCCCCCCTCGCGGGAGGGGAAAAACTGCACCGAGATTCTGCGGTCGTCAAACGCAACGCCAATCTGTCTGCGCACTTCCTCCAGGAGCAGCCGGAAGGCCCTGTGCGTTTGCCCGTTGTCGGCGCCGATGCTGTCGGCATTCAGTTCGTACTGCGTCATATCCGAGGGAGTCAACATGATTTTCAGCTTCTGATCGGAGATTCGGATCAGTTCCATGTGAGATTCACTCCTTTCGAATGGGATCCCCTGCCCGCCTGCGCGCCTGGGCCGTGTGCGTCGGGTGCTCTTACTAATATTATAGTGGATTTATGCGAAAATGGAACCCCTAAAAATCTGGTAATTTTCAGAATCGGGGCGGGGCGCGGACCGGAGCCGCTTCCCCGGCCCTGTCCGGGGGAGCTCCCGGGCTTCCGGAAAGAGAGGAGGGAGGCGGCATTGAAATACTGTACCGATCGCGCGGCGGTCCTGCTTTCGGTGGGGGAGCTGTGCGGGCTGGCTCTGCGGCCGCCCGACCTGGATCTGCGCCCGGGGGCCGCCCGCCCGGGCCCGGAGCGCGCCGCCCGGGGCAGGGAGCTGCACCGGCTGCTGCAGGACATGGCCGACCGGGGGTACCAGGCCGAGCTGCCGCTGACCAATACCACGCTGTACAACGGCGTCTGCTATGAGGTCAGCGGCCGGGCCGATGGCGTGCTGCGCGGCGAGCGTCTGCTGGTGGAGGAAATCAAAAGCGTGGGGGGGCGCGCCTTTTCGCGCGCGCCGTCGGCGCTGCACGAGGCGCAGGCCATGTGTTATGCCTGGTTCCTCTGCCGGCAGCAGGGGCTGGAGGAGATTGACGTCCGGCTGACGCTCTGCCGCGAGGAGGACGGCAAAACCCGCAGCCTTCAGCGCACCTGCACCGCCGCGGAGCTGCAGGAGCGCTACCTTGCGCTGCTGGCGGCGGTGGAATACCGCGCCCGGCTGCTGGTCGAGCGCGAGACCGTCCGTCTGCCGTCGGTGCAGAGCGGGCGCTTCCCGTTCTCCTCGGTGCGCCAGGGGCAGGATATGATGATCCGCGAGTGCTACCGGAGCATCCGCGCCGGGCGGCGTCTGTTTGTGCAGGCCCCTACCGGCACCGGCAAAACCGTCTCGGCGCTGTATCCCGCCGTGCGCGCGCTGGGGGAGGGGTACTGCGACCGCATTTTTTATCTGACCGCCAAGGCCAGCACCCGGCGGGAGGCCTACCGGGCCGCCGCGCGGATTTTTGAGGCCGGCTCGCGCCTGCGCACCATTGTGCTCACCTCGCGCGAGCAGCTCTGCGCCAACCCGCAGGCGCTGGCCGACCCGGCCGGCATCACACGGCACTGCAACCCCGGGCAGTGCCCGCTGGCGCGGGGCTTTTATCCGCGCTGCCGGGAGGCGCTGCGCGGGCTGCTGGAGCGGCAGAGCGGATATCCGCGCGGTCTGCTGGCCGAGACCGCCGCGCAGGCCGGCATTTGCCCCTATGAGTTCCAGCTGGAGCTGTCCTGGTTCTGCGACATCATCATCTGCGACTACAACTATGCGTTTGACCCCGCGGTGTACCTGCGGCGCTTCTTCGGGCCGGAGGCGCTGGAGGACAACCGCTATGTCTTTCTGATTGACGAGGCGCACAACCTCGGGGACCGCACCTGCGACATGTACAGCGCCGGGCTGTGCAGCGCGCAGGTGGAGCAGACCCTGCGCGCGCTGGCCGCAGGAGCGCCTCCGGCCGGGGCGCCCACCCCGGAGCCCGGGTGCTTCCGCCCGCTGGAGGAGCTGGCGCGGGCCCTGCGGGAGCTGCGGGGGCTGTGCCGGGAAAACCGGACCCGCGACGAGGGGGGGCAGGTGCGGGGCTATTATGTCTGCAAAAGCCCGCTGCTGGAGCTGGAGCGGCAGGTGTCGGCCGGCCGGGCGTTTGCCGAAAAACGGCTGTTTTTGCAGGCCGGGCAGGCGGGGGAGGCCGAGCTCTGCGCGCTGTCCGCCGTGCTGCGGCACTATGAGACCGTGGCCGAGGCCTACGAGGAGGGCTGCTTTGTGACCTTTGTCGAGCAGCAGGACGAGGCGGTGACCGTGCGGCAGATCTGCCTGGATCCCTCCCGGGTTCTGGACGCGGCCATGCACCGGGCGCGCGCGGCGGTGCTGTTTTCGGCCACCCTGACCCCGCCGGACTATTTCGCCGACATTCTGGGCGGCGGCAAGGGGGCGGTGCGCCTCACGCTCCCCTCTCCCTTTGACCCCCGCAACCTCTGTCTGGCGGCGGCCACCGGCGTGAGCACCCGGTATGAGGACCGCGAAAAATCCGTGAAAAAGCTGGCCGGGCTGATTGCCGCCATGGCCTCGGGCCGGGCGGGGAACTATATCGTCTACTTCCCCTCGTATGCGTATATGGACCGGGTTTACGCCGCGTTCCGCGAGCGCTACCCCGGGGTGGAGACCGTGCTGCAGACCGCCGGGATGCGCGCCGCCGAGCGCGAATCCTTCCTGGACGCCTTTGCCGACGACGGCCGGCTGCGCGTGGGCTTCTGCGTGCTGGGGGGCTCCTTTTCCGAGGGGGTGGACCTGCCCGGCGGCCGCCTGATCGGTACGGCGGTGGTGGGCGTGGGGCTGCCCGGGCTTTCCAGTGAGCGCAATCTTCTGCAGGAGCACTACGACGCCACCCGCGAGCGGGGCTACGACTACGCCTACACCTACCCCGGCATGAACCGCGTGCTGCAGGCGGCCGGGCGGGTCATCCGCCGCGAGGACGACCGTGGCGTGGTGGTGCTGATGGACGACCGCTACGCCACCGACCGCTACCGCGCCCTGTTCCCGGAGCACTGGGCCGGGATGCAATATGCAGGAAGCGCAACGGAACTTGCAAATATTGTGGCTGAATTTTGGAAGTCCTGCAAATAATTTTGAAAAAATGAAATTCCGGTGCTTGAATTTTGCAAAAACATATTGCAATTCGGGCCGGAATATGCTATAATAAAAGGTAAAGGTGCCTTTTGACTCTCCGGGAGGACGGAAGCCGGCGCCAATTCATGAGAAAGGTTTTGATTTGGGTATGGTTTTTTCGGAGATGAGCAAGGGCGAGCTGCGGTCTGCGCTGGCCGGGCTGAAGCGGGAATATGACGGGTACTGTGCCCGGGGGCTGTCGCTGGACCTTTCCCGGGGCAAGCCGGGGGCCAGGCAGCTGGACCTGATGCAGGGGATGCTGGATTGCATCAGCTCCTCCTCGGACTGCCGCACCGAGAACGGCTTTGACTGCCGCAACTACGGGGTGCTGGACGGCATTCCTGAGGCCAAGCGCATGTTTGCCGAGCTGCTGGGGCTGCCGGCCGAAAATCTCTTCATTGGCGGCAACTCCTCGCTGAACCTGATGTACGATACCGTGGCCCGCGCCATGCTGTACGGCGTGGTGGGGAGCGAGCGCCCCTGGTGCCGCGAGGAAACCATCCGTTTTCTGTGCCCCGCGCCGGGATATGACCGGCACTTTGGCATCTGCGAGTCGCTGGGGATTGAGATGATTCCGGTCGCCATGACGCCCGAGGGGCCGGATATGGACGAGATTGAGCGCCTGGCCGGCTCGGATCCTTCGGTCCGCGGCGTGTGGTGCTGCCCGAAATACTCCAATCCGGACGGGTACACCTATTCGGACGAGACCGTCCGCCGCTTCGGCGCGATGGAGACCGCGGCCAGGGATTTCCGCATTTTCTGGGACAACGCCTACGCGGTGCATGACCTGTATCCCGACCGCCGCGACACGCTGGCCGACATTTTTGCGGCCTGCCGCGCCTACGGGCACGAGAACCGGGTGTTCTATTTCGCCTCCACCTCCAAAATTTCCTTCCCGGGCTCCGGGGTGGCCATTCTGGCCGCGTCCCGCGAGAACCTGGCGCAGATTATGCCCATCATCAGCGCGCAGACCATCGGCTACGACAAAATCAACCAGCTGCGGCACGTGCGGTATTTCGGCAATGCCGAAAACATCCGCCGGCACATGATGATGCTGGCCGACCTGATCCGCCCCAAGTTCGAGCTGGTGCTGGACCGGCTGGAGGCCGACCTGGGCGGCACCGGCGCGGCGCGCTGGACCCACCCCATCGGGGGATATTTCATCAGTCTGTACGTTATGCCGGGCTGTGCCCGCCGCACCTACGCGCTGTGCAAAGAGGCGGGGGTGACCCTGACCACCGTGGGCGCAACCTACCCCTACGGCCGGGACCCGGAGGACAGCAACATCCGCATCGCGCCCACCTACCCGGAGCTGGACAGCCTGGGCGAGGCCATGCAGGTGCTGACGCTGTGCGTGCGCATTGCCGTGCTGGAGAAGCTGCTGGGGCAGGACGCCTGAGCGGCAGGCGTCGGCCGGCCCTTGTCCGAACCGAAAACACAGGATGTGCAAAAGGCTGTCGCCGCGCTGCGGCAGCCTTCTTTTCAGGTATTCCCGCGCGGCGCCGCGCAAAGCCGCCGTGCCCCGCGGGCGCCGCAGTCTGATTCGGGTGTGAGGTGAGGGAGATGTGGGAAGCCGCGCTGCGGACCTTTCTGGTGATTTTTCTGGCAGAGATGGGGGACAAATCCCAGTTTCTGATGCTTGCTCTTTCGGCGGAATACCGCCTGCGCGACATCATCGCCGGGGTGAGCGGCGCGGTGTGCGTGCTCAATCTGCTGGCCATCGGCGTGGGGACGGCGCTGGGCAGCCTGCTGCCCCTGCCCCTGATTTCGGTGGTTGCGGGGCTGGCCTTTCTCTCGTTCGCCCTGACCGGACTGCGGCGGGAGGAGGGCGGCGCGGCCGTCCGGCGCGGGGGCAGGGCGCTCCCGGCCATCTTCGGCACCTATTTTCTGGCCGAGCTGGGGGATAAAACCCAGCTGACCGCCCTGGCGCTGGCGGCCGGGGACGGTGCGCTTTCGCCGTCCGGCGCGCTGGCGGTTTTCCTCGGGGCCACGGCGGGGCTGCTGGGGGCCGGGCTGCTGGCCCTGCTTGTGGGCTATGTGCTGGGGCGGCGTTTGCCGGTCGGCGTGTTCGGCTGGGTGTCCTTTCTGATTTTCGCCGCCTGCGGCACGGTCCGCCTGCTGGACGGTCTGCAGGCCTGCCTGGCCCGGTTTCCGGCGGGGGTATGGCTTTCGGCCGGCGTCACTGCGGCGGTGCTGTCGGGATTTCTGATTCTGTGCGTCCGGCTGCTGCGCGGGCAGCGCCGGGCAAAGACAAGGGGAGGAGGACGGGATGACACAGGCGCAAAGCAATCCGTATCGGTACAGTGACAGCAACAAGCGCTACCAGACCTACGATTATTATCTGCGCCGCACCTTTGGGGGCAAGGTGGCAAAGCTGCCGCTGGACGCCGGCTTTACCTGCCCCAATCTGGACGGCACGGTCGGCTACGGGGGCTGCATTTACTGCTCGGGGCGGGGCAGCGGGGATTTTGCCCCCGACGCCGCGCTTCCGATTGCCGCGCAGATCGCCCTGCAAAAGCAGCGCTTTGCCCGCAAATGGGATGTGTCGCGCTGCATTGCCTATTTTCAGGCGCACACCAATACCTATGCCCCGCTTCCGGTGCTGCGCGCCGCGTATGAGGAGGCCCTGGCGCAGCCGGGAATTGTCGGCCTGAACATTGCCACCCGCGCCGACTGCCTGCCCCCCGACGTGGTGGAATACCTGGCCTGGCTCTCCGGCCGCACCGTGCTGACGGTGGAGCTGGGGCTGCAATCCTCATTCGACCGCACGGCCGCCGACATCCGCCGCGGGCACAGCTTTGCGCAGTTCTGCGACGGGGTGGAGCGGCTGCGCCGGGCCGGAGGGCGCATACAGATCTGTGTGCATCTGATGTTCGGTCTGCCCGGCGAGGGCCGGCGGGAAATGCTGCGCACCGTGCGGGATACGGCCGCTCTGCGGCCCGAGCAGGTCAAGCTTCACCTGGTGCACGTCCTGCGCGGGACCGAGCTGGCCCGGCGGTATGAGGCGGGGCTCTACCGGCCGATGGAGCGGGAGAACTATCTTTCGGTGCTGGCTGCGGCCCTGGAGCTGCTGCCTCCCGAGACCGTCATCGGCCGCCTGACCGGCGACGGCCCGCCCGCCGACCTGCTGGCCCCGCTCTGGAGCCTGCGCAAAACCGCCGTCCTCAACGACCTGGACAAGCTCCTTTACCGCACCTCCACCTGGCAGGGGCGCCTCTTCGCCACGCCGGCACAGGGAAGCCCCCCACCGCAGGGGAACCCCTTGTAAGGCCCCCTGCCGGTCAACTGCCCGCTGCTTTTCAAAGAGCCGGTTTGAAACCGGTTGCAGCGCAGAATGGCGGCTTTTCTGCCCGCCGCTGGGGTTGAATGCCCGTCTCGCTGTTCGCTCCCGGGGGGCGGCCGGCGCGGGGGCGGGCTTGCTTTCCCGCCGCAGCAGAACGGACGGCTGCAAATGCGTTTTTGCATTTGCGGCCGTCCTTTGCGGCTCGGCTGTCCTCTGTTTTTGGCAAAATGCGCAGAATCCTCATGCCGTTGCCGAAATAACCCATTCCAAAGCGAGGGCCGGTGTTTTATAATATTAGTAGTACAATCGGCCGGTATTGCCGCCCGACAGGGTGTCGGAGGAGGCAGAGGCGGCCGGGGGAACCAAACAGGAGAAGGAGATTTTACACATGATGATGAGAAGCGAGCATCCCAATCCGCAATTCGAGCGCGCCGAGTGGCTCAATCTCAACGGCGAATGGGAATTTGAAACAGACGCCGGCGAAAGCGGCCGGGAGCGCAGGCTGTTTGAGGCGGAGCACCTGTCCGGACGCATCAACGTGCCGTTCTGTCCCGAGAGCAGGCTCTCCGGGGTAGAGAACAAGGATTTTCTCAACTGCGTCTGGTATCGGCGCGACCTTACGCTGCCCACGGGCTGGCAGGGGGGGCGGGTGCTGCTGCACTTCGGCGCGGTTGACCACACCGCGTATGTATATGTCAACGGCGCCGAGGTCGGGCGTCACCGCGGCGGCTATGCTTCGTTCAGCTTTGACATTACCGCGGCGCTGCGTCCCGGCGTCAACAGCCTGTGCGTGTGCGCGGTGGACGACAGCCGCAACCCGCTCTACGGGCATGGCAAGCAGTCGCCGCGCTACCACTCCTACGGCTGCTATTACACCCGGGTCACCGGCATCTGGCAGACCGTATGGCTGGAGCATGTGCCGGACGCCTACATCCGCAGCTTCCGTCTGACGCCCGATATTTACAACACCGCGCTGGAGATTGAGGCGCAGCTCTCGGGCGGCGGCACGCTGGTGGCCGAGGCCTTTTATGAGGAGCGCCCGGTGGGCTCCCTGACTCTGCGCGCGCCGCAGGGCGGGGCCGTGCGCGGGACGCTGTCGCTTTCCGAGCTGCACCTGTGGGAGGCCGGGCAGGGGCGGCTGTACACCCTGCGTCTGCGCTATGGCGCGGATGCGGTCGGCTCGTATTTCGGAATGCGGCATGTGGCCATGGACGGCTATCGCTTCCTGCTCAACGGCAAGCCGGTGTTCCAGCGCCTGGTGCTGGACCAGGGCTTTTACCCGGACGGCGTGTACACCGCCCCCAGCGACGAGGCGCTGCGCCGCGACATTCAGCTCTCCATGGAGGCCGGCTTCAACGGCGCCCGCCTGCACGAAAAGGTGTTTGAGCCCCGGTTCCTTTACCACTGCGATTGCATGGGGTACCTGGTGTGGGGCGAGTACGGCAACTGGGGAATGGATTATTCCAATCCTGCCGTCATTCCTCCGGTGCAGGCCGAATGGGCCGAGGTGCTGGCGCGGGATTACAACCACCCCGCCGTCATTGGCTGGTGCCCGCTGAACGAAACCTGGGATTTTGAGGGCCGCCGGCAGAACGACGAGCTGCTGCGCGCGCTCTATCTGCAAACCAAGGCTGCCGATCCCACCCGTCCCTGCATCGACACCAGCGGCAACTACCACGTGCTGACCGATATCTACGACCTGCACGACTACATTCAGGACCCCGCCGAGTTTGCCACCCTGTATCAGCTGCCCACTCCCGAGGACATGCTGGAGGCTTACAACAAACGC
>CALWQR010000087.1 GCA_944383705.1 uncultured Clostridia bacterium | reverse complement strand
TTAGTAATGAGCAATGAGCAGTGGGCAATGGTCGTTGACCTGTAAAAGCAAGGACAAAAGCCGGTATATCACATATGAATACACTTATATTAAAAACCGGGCAACCCATGGCAGCTGTCCGATTTTCTGATATGCAGGGAAAATCGCACTTCATGGCGATATATCCTGATTTTTACCTCCCCTAAAAAACCTCCCAGTCCGCCGCCCGCCGGCGGAGTACTGTTATGCGCACGTACCTGAAAAACGCTGGAAGGCAGAAAACATCTCCCGACGTTCTGGTATTGAATCGCGTTTGTTCGCAAGCTTCAAGAACGACCTTCCACAAGAAAAATTCCTCGGCGCAGGCCCCGGGCATACCGTATTTGCAACACAGTATGCATTGATGGGGGTCTGTGCCGGGGAAGGTCTCGCCGGGGGAGGCCCCAGAGGGACCCTCATCGGTCAATACTGAATTTTCCCGTCGGCGACCTGGCGCAGGTGCGCGCCGTAGGGAGATTTGCCGTATTGTTCGGCCGAGGCAAGCAGGGCCTCTCGGGTGATCCAGCCGTTTTTATAGGCGATTTCCTCCAGTGCGGAGATCTGAATTCCCTGCCGGTTCTGAATCATGCGCACGAAATCCGAGGCTTCGGTCAGGCTGTCCATGGTACCGGTATCCAACCATGCAAAGCCGCGCCCGAGCAGCTGGACGTCCAACAGTCTTTCCCGCAGATACATCTCATTGAGCGTTGTGATTTCCAGCTCCCCGCGTGCCGAGGGCTTTACCTGGCGCGCCATAGCGCTGACGCCGGCCGGATAAAAATACAGTCCGGTCACCGCATAATTGCTCTTTGGCATCCTGGGCTTTTCCTCGATTGAGATTGCCTTGCCGTCGGCGTCGAATTCGACCACGCCAAAGCGTTCGGGGTCGCTGACATAATAGCCGAAGACCGTGGCACGCCGGTTCTGCTCGGCGTTCTGCCGGGCGGCGCGCAGCGTTCGCCCAAAGCCGTTGCCATAGAAGATGTTGTCGCCCAGCACCATGGCGCAGGCGTCATCCCCGATGAACTCCTCGCCCAGCAGAAAGGCCTGTGCCAGGCCGTCCGGCGAGGGCTGCACCCGATAGGAGAGCCGCAGGCCGTATTTGCTCCCATCCCCCAGCAGCCGCTCAAAGTTTGGCAGATCCGTCGGGGTGGAAATCACCAGAATGTCGCGGATGCCGGCCAGCATCAGTGCCGACATCGGATAGTACACCATGGGCTTGTCATACACAGGCAAAAGCTGCTTGGAGATGACCATGGTCAGCGGATAAAGCCGGGTGCCGGCGCCGCCGGCAAGAATGATTCCTTTCATATTCGCCTACTCCTTTCGTGCGGTCCGCCTCACTCCTGCGGGTGATAGGCTCCGCGTGCCTTGAGCATATCGTTTTTGATGTTCCAGAGCTTGTCCGAGAGGTCAACATAGTAATTGTGCGGGTTGCTGAAACGCTTGACCTCGTCCCATACGCCGTCCAGTTCCTCGGCACAGTGCCTGCGGACCTGCTCCAGCGACGGCAGCGCATAAATCTGCCGCCCTCCGCGGAAGACCGGAATCAGCAGCTCTGTGGCAGTGAAGTTTTCCATCCGTTTGCGCTTCCAGGTGTACTCCGGGTCAAAAATTTCCAGCGGCTTGGTATCGTCCACGGTTTCGTCCCAGACGCATATCAGATCGGCCTCGGCCTTTCCGGTATCCCGCCCGCGCAGGCGGTAAACCTTTTTGAAGTGCGGGGTGGTGATTTTGCCGACGTTTTCGCTGATTTTGATTTTCGGCAGAATGTTTCCCTTCCCGTCCTCCACGGCGGAGAGCTTGTAGACGCCGCCGAACACCGGGTCGCTCTTGGCGGTGATCAGACGCTCCCCCACGCCGAAGCCGTCAATCTCCGCCCCCTGGCGCAGCAGCTCGCGGATCAGGTATTCGTCCATCGAGTTGGAAACGATGATTTTGCACTCGGTCCAGCCCGCGTCGTCCAGCATTTTGCGCACCTTTTTGGTCAGATAGGTGATGTCCCCCGAATCGATGCGGATGCCGCAGTGCCGGATGCCCCGGGGCGCCAGCACCTCGTTGAAGGCCCGGATGGCGTTCGGAATGCCGGATTCGATGACGTTATAGGTGTCCACCAGCAGGGTGGCGTTTTCGGGATAGACCTCACAGTAGGCGCGGAAGGCCTCGTATTCGGAATCGAACATCTGCACCCAGGAGTGCGCCATGGTGCCGGTGGCAGGAACCCCGAAGGCCTGATCGGTGATTGTGCACGCGGTTGCGCTGCACCCACCGATATACGCGGCGCGCGCGCCCAGCATGGCCGCATCGGCGCCCTGCGCCCGGCGGGAGCCGAATTCGCTGATGGCCCGTCCTTTGGCCGCGCGGGCAATGCGGGCGGCCTTGGTGGCAATGAGCGACTGGTGATTGATCATCATCAGCACATAGGTCTCAATAAACTGTGCCTCCACCGCGCGCCCGCGTACAATCATCAGGGGCTCTCCCGGGAAGACCACAGTCCCCTCGGGCACCGCCCAGATGTCGCCCTGAAAGCGGAAATCCCGCAGGAATGCGAGAAACTCCTCCGAGAAGCACCGCTTGCTGCGCAGGTAGGCGATGTCCTGCTCGGTGAAATGAAGCTGATTGATATACTCCACAATCTGCTCCAGCCCCGCCACAATGGCAAAGCCGCCGTTGTCGGGATTCTGACGGTAAAATACGTCGAAATAGACGATTTTATCCTTCATCCCCTTGACGAAATATCCGTTGCCCATGGTCAGCTCGTAAAAGTCGCAGAGCATGGTCAGATTTCTGGATAAGTCCTTCATACCGAAAACCTCGTTTCCTGATTTGCTGTCAGTATATCACATTTTTGCCGGAAATGCAATATTTCTCAAAAAAATTTTCCCGAAATACTTGTTTTTAACGGCATTTCACGCTATAATATTGGTATCGACAGCCAATTGTCGTAGGACTGGAAAGGACCATAAGGATATGAATCAAGGCTTTATCAAGGTGGCGGCCTGCACGCCAGAGGTATCTCTTGCCGACCCGGAGCGCAACGCAGCTGCGCTGGCGGCGCTGGCGCAGGAGGCGGTGCAGGCCGGCGCACGGGTAGCGGTATTCCCCGAGCTGGCGCTGACCGGCTACACCTGCGGGGATCTGTTTCTTTCTGAGACGCTGCTCTCGGGCGCGCTGCGGGGGCTGAGCCTGCTGCTGGGGGAAACTGCCGGGCTGGATATGCTGCTGGCAGTCGGGCTGCCCCTGGCGTACCGGGACAAGCTTTACAACTGTGCGGCAGTCTGCCACCGCGGGCAGCTGCTTGGGGTGGTGCCCAAAACCGCGGTGCCAAACTACGGGGAGTTTTATGAGGCGCGGCACTTTGCCCCGGCCCCGGAGGAGCCGGACGCCATGATTGCGCTGTGTGGGCAGGCCGTGCCCTTTGGCACCCGGCTGCTGTTTGTCTGCCGTGAGCTGCCGGCACTGCGGGTGGCGGCAGAAATCTGCGAGGACCTGTGGATTCCGGTCCCGCCCTCCTGCGCCCACACCGCGGCCGGAGCGACTGTGGTCTGCAATCTTTCGGCATCCCCCGAGATGGTCGGCAAAGAGGACTACCGGAGGATGCTGGTGCGCGCGCATTCGGCACGCACGGTGTGCGGCTATGTGTTCTGCTCGGCAGGCGGCGGCGAGTCCACCACCGACCTGGTCTTCGGCGGGCACAATCTCATCTGCGAGAACGGCACGGTGCTGGCCGAGCGCCTGCCCTTTGCGTCGGGCTCCCGGATAGCGCTGAGCGAGATTGACGTGGAGCGCCTGACCGCCGAACGCCGCCGGATGAACACGCACCCCTGCTGCGGCGGATACCGTGAGATTCCCTTTTCACTGCAGCCCGGGCAGACCGCGCTGACCCGCGCGGTTCCCGCGCATCCGTTTGTCCCGGCCGACGCGGACGAGCGGGACGCACGCTGCGAGGCGATTCTGAACATCCAGGCCGAAGGGCTTGCCCAGCGGCTGCGGCGCGCCCGGGCGGCCAAGGCCGTCATCGGTATTTCCGGCGGGCTGGATTCCACCCTGGCCCTGCTGGCGGCCGCCCGTGCCATGGATTTGCTGGAGCGCCCGCACACCGATATTCTTGCGGTGACCATGCCCTGCTTTGGCACCACCCAGCGTACCAAGAACAATGCAACCGTGCTGTGCCGGGAGCTGGGAACCGATTTCCGCTGTGTGCGCATTGCCCGGTCGGTAGAGCGGCACTTTGCCGACATCGGCCACAACCCCGACGACCGCAACGTCACCTATGAGAACAGCCAGGCGCGGGAACGCACCCAGGTGCTGATGGATCTGGCCAACGACTGCGGCGGCCTGGTGGTGGGAACCGGGGATCTTTCGGAGCTGGCACTGGGCTGGGCGACCTACAACGGCGACCATATGTCGATGTACGGGGTCAACGCCTCGGTCCCCAAAACGCTTGTGCGCCACATGGTGTCCTGGTGCGCCGACCGTGCCGCGGAGGCCGGGCAGGACAGGCTGGCCGCCGCCCTGCGGGATGTGCTGGCCACCCCGGTTTCCCCCGAGCTGCTGCCGGCCGACGGGAACGGAGAAATTGCCCAGAGGACCGAGGATCTGGTCGGCCCCTATGAGCTGCATGATTTTTATCTGTATTACATGCTGCGCTTCGGATTTTCGCCCCGCAAGCTCTTCCGCCTGGCGGAATATGCCCTGGGTAACCGCTACCCGGCCGAGGTGCTGCTGCACTGGCTGGAGGTGTTTGTGCGCCGCTTTTTCGCCCAGCAGTTCAAGCGCTCCTGCCTGCCCGACGGCCCGAAGGTCGGCTCGGTGACGCTTTCCCCCCGCGGGGACTGGAGAATGCCGTCCGACGCCTCGGCCTCGGCCTGGCTGGCAGAGGTGCAGGCCCTGCGGGACGGATTGTAAGACCTTCCTTCCTCATCCGGACGTCCCGGACAGGTCATCCATACCGGTTCCGGCAATCGGGAATCGATTGCCGGAACTTTTTTTGCGTTAGCTATAGACAAATACAGAAAACTGTGGTATAATATGCCCGGGCTGTGCGGTCGGATCGATTCCACGGCCAAAAAGGCCGCCGGGCGGCCTGCAGAATCTGTGTATCGGAAAGGAATACCGGATGAATCACATCTTGAAAAGGCTCTCCCCTGTCAGAATTATCGCGCTGGGCTTTGCGTTTGCCATTCTGCTGGGATCGGTGCTGCTGATGATGCCCTTCAGCGTCAGGGACGGGGTTGAGCTGCACTACATCGACGCCCTGTATACCTCCACCAGTGCCATCTGCGTCACCGGACTGATTGCGGTAGACGCCGGGGATACCTTTACCCCGGTGGGGCAATTTATTCTGGCCGCGCTGATTCAGATTGGCGGGCTGGGGGTAACCACAATCGGCGCCGGACTGATCCTGGCGCTGGGGCGGCGGATGGACATCAAAGGCCGCACCGTCATCAAGGAGGCGGTCAATCTGGACAGCGGCAAGGGCATTGTGACGCTGGTCAAAAACATCTTCATCACAACGGTGATTTTCGAAGTGACCGGCGCGCTGCTGAGCTTTACCGTATTCGTGCAGGACTACCCCGTGTGGCAGGCGCTTGGCATCAGCTTTTTCCATTCGATTGCCGCCTTCAACAATTCCGGCTTTGATATTCTCGGCAATTTCCAGAATCTGATTCCCTACCGCGACAACGTGATGCTCAATCTCATCACCTGCGGGCTGATTTTCTTCGGGGGCATCGGCTTTCTGGTCATCCGCGAAATCTGGACCAAAAAATTCCGCTGGAAAAAATACTCGATGCACGCAAAGGTGGTGCTTTCCTTCAGCATTGCGTTGATTCTCATTGGCGGCGTGCTGATCAAGCTGACCGAGGATGTAACCTGGATGGGCGCCTTCTTCCACAGCGTGTCCGCACGGACAGCCGGCTTTTCCACTTACCCGCTGGGGACCTTTTCCAACTCCGGGCTGCTGGTGCTGACCGTGCTGATGTTTGTGGGGGCTTCGCCCGGATCAACCGGCGGCGGTATCAAAACCAGCACGCTGTTCGTGCTGTTTCAGGGCATCAAATCGGCCGCAACCAACAAGGCCGAAAAGGGCTTTCACTACTCGGTTCCCAAGGATGCATTCAAAAAAGCGGCCGTTATCACGCTGCTGGCGTTGGGAGTCGTTACGGTTGGAACCTATCTGTTCACGGTGATGGAGCCGGAGGTCGGGCTGATGGACGCGCTGTTTGAAATCACCAGCGCCTTCGGCACGGTAGGGCTTTCCACCGGTATTACGCCGGATCTCGGCGTGGGAGCAAAGCTGCTCTCAATTCTTACCATGTACATCGGCCGGTTGGGGCCGCTGACGGTTGCGTCGCTCTGGTATTTCTCCAGAGGCGAGCGCGTCCGCTTCCCCGACGGCAATATTGCAATCGGATAAAAGGCAGAGGAGATTACTATGTACCACAAGACAAAGAACGATCGGATGAGCTATGGGATTGTCGGCATCGGGCGCTTCGGATACGCGCTGGCCAGCGCGCTGGCCGAATCCGGATGCGAGCTGATTGTGCTGGACCGGGATGAGGAAAAAATCCGCGAAATGCGGGAAAAAACCGAAAATGCCTATGTTGTGAGCAACCTGGAAAAGAAAACCCTGCTGGATACTGGCATCCAGAACTGCGACGTGGCCATTGTGTGCATCGGAGAGCACATCGACACCTCAATTCTCACTACGCTGAACCTGGTATCGATGGAGATTCCCACCGTGATTGCCAAGGCAACCAGCACCGAGCACGGGCTGATTCTGGAAAAGCTGGGAGCCGAGGTGGTTTACCCCGAGCGTGACATGGCCGTGCGCCTGGCCAACCGGCTGGAAAACTTCCGGATGCTGGATTTTGTACAGCTCAGCGAGCAGATCAACGTCACCAAAATGCAGGTGCCGGCACAAATCATCGGTAAAACCGTGCTGGACGTCAATTTCCGCTCCCGTTTCGGACTGAACATCATTGCCATCGAGAACAACAACGCGGTGGTGGAGGTGGTTCTGCCGGAATACGTGTTCCGGAAGAACGACATCCTCTTCCTCGCCGGCTCCAAGGAAGGGCTCTCCAAGCTGAACAAGTGGAGCGAGGCCTGACAGCTTTGCCAAAGGCCGGTCTGCGCCGCCGGGAAGCCCCCGGCGGCCGCAGACGCCGGCCGGCAGTTCCGGCCGAGGGACGGTCGGTCAGTCCACCAGCCAGGCATTTCCCTGCCCTTCGGCCTGAAAATTTTTTTGAGAAAAATCAAAAAAGGTATTGCAATTTGCGCCAAAGTATGGTATAATAGTAGTGTTGTGAGGAAGCATAGCTCAGTTGGTTAGAGCGCACGGTTCACATCCGTGAGGTCGAGAGTTCGAGTCTCCCTGTTTCCACCAGTTCAGCGAAAAGCAGCCCCTGTTCTTCGATTCGATCGGAGAACAGGGGCTGCTTTGGCTTTCGGGCATTCCGGCGACGCTCTGACCGTATTCCCGCGGCCGGCGCTACGGACTGCCTGCAGCCTCAAAAAAGCGTGCAAGCAGATTCATACTGAAGCACAGCAGGGAGAGACCGTCCCCGGCGCGCAGCAGAAAATAAACCGCCAGGCACCACAGCAGGAACAGAAAGACAAAGGAACAGCCGGTCAATACGCCTCCGGCGGCGCGTTCCCCGACCGTGACTGCCAGCAGCGCCGCAAGCATCCGTCCTCCGTCAAAGCTCCGGATGGGGAGCAGATTCAACAGTCCCAGCAGCAGTGAGACTGCAGAGAGCTGACGGGCGAACTGTGAGATGGCCCATACAGGAGCCGGGGCCGCCGCCAGCAGCAGGCTGAACAGCGGCCCGGCCGCACAGAGCAGCCATTCCTCACCGTACGAGAGCATCCGCCCGGTGATATCCAGCCGCGCCCCCATCAGATCCAACCGGAGCGCCCGCAGGGGAATGTGAAGCAATCGGGCGGCGCACAGATGCCCGGCCTCATGAAAGCCCGCGGCCAGCAGAGTGGCCAGGCAAAGCAGGCTGCGGTCGGTCAGCAGCAGCCCCAGAACCAGCGTGGCAGCGGCCGGGGAAATGCGGATGCGAATGCGCGTACCCGTTTGTTTCATATTCTGCTATCCTCCTCGCTCCCGCTTTCTCCTCTACCCTATGCCCCCTGATGAAATTTTATGCCAGGAGAAAGGCCCCCGGCGAGACCTTCCCCAGCCACCGCCCGGCCCCGGTGGGAGATAGATACCGCAGGGGAAAGACCTTGGAGGGGCCGCCTTGGAAGGCTCCCCCGGGCGGTACAAGCCGGGCAACTTCTTGCATCTTTTCCGTCATGCATCGCATCCCGCCTCGGCAATAGGGTCAACTATTGCCATCAACGGTTTGCTCGCCTGACGAAAAATCTGCTGCGGATTTACCCGGCCCATCCCACCCGGTGAAGCCTTTCGGAGAGGCAGTCCCCTCCAAGCCTCCCCTTGCGAGAACTTCCCCAGCCGCCGCCCGCCTCTTTGGTATAAATGCGAATGAAAGCGCCCCGCCGGCGGACGGCAGCCGGGGAAGTCTTTTTTGGGAGGTGCGTAAAAAATAAGAGCATACTGCCATCAAAGCGATTTGCCCTGCATATCAGAAAACCGGACAGCCACTATGGGTTGTCCGTTTTTTGATGATATGGGTGTATTCACATGTAACATATCAGCAGTTGCCCTTGCTTTTACAGGTCAACGACCATTGCCC
>CALWQR010000086.1 GCA_944383705.1 uncultured Clostridia bacterium | reverse complement strand
GGTGCGTAAAATCATCGCACTTTCTGCCCTTAAAAACGGGTACTGCAGGGTTCAAATCCTGTCCGAAGCCGTTTTTTTGAAATGATATCTTTTTTTCTGCACTCTGTATCCGCAAACCTCATGATTGCGAAAAAGCGAGCAAACGCGAGAAAAACCCCCGAAATCGTGAGATTTCGGGGGTTCGAAGCCATGATATCTTTTTTGGCTTCACTATATGGTTGCGGGGGTGGGATTTGAACCTCACGACCTCCGGGTTATGAGCCCGACGAGCTACCAGACTGCTCTACCCCGCGATATTGCGACGCGGTCTCTTTTCAACCAATGGTGCCGGTGACCGGGATCGAACCGGTACGATACTTTCGTATCACGGGATTTTAAGTCCCGGGCGTCTGCCTGTTCCGCCACACCGGCAGGTGTATTAACCGGCAGGTGCGTGGATTCTCCGCGCTGCTTGGCGTGCAGGTGTTCACCGGGGAATTCTGTATCCCTGATTCCGTGCCTCTTATTATAGCACAACCGGCCGTCTTTGTCAACCCCTTTTGCAATATTTTTTGAAAAAAGTGATTTTCCCAAAAGCGCCCTGCCGCGGAGACGCCCCGGCGGACCGGCGTCCGCCGGAGCGGCCGGTCCCCGGGGCATCTGCTACGCTATCCGCAGAGCGCGGTCAGGGTGTGCAGGCGGAATTGTTTTTCGCGCACGGTTTGCAGCAGCACCGAGCGCACGACGCGGTCGTCGGTCTTGCCAAGCAGAGTTTCGCAATCCTCCACCGCCCGGCGCTCCTCACGGATGCTGTCCTGCACGAACTGCCGCAGCCGCTCATCGGTCAACGGGCCGGTGGGCAGCACGGCGGCCTCGCTGCCGGGCGGCGTGTAGATGACCGGATTGCCGCCCAGGGCAACAATCAGCTCGCCCAGGGTCTGAAACTGCTCCAGTGCGTCGGTGGCCATCCGGTCAAACAGGGTGGAGAGCTCCTGGGAGCGCTCGCCCGAGAGCAGACTGCGGTAGGTATAGGAGGCAACGGCGCCCAGCGCGTCCTGATAGGCGGGCAACAGAAGCAGCGCAAAGGCGGGATCCTGCCGGGCAACGCCCCGCAGGCGGATGTGAGAGGAATGTTGTTTCATACGTCTGGTTCCTTTCCCCGGCGTCCGGGGACTGGCCCCTGCCGCGCCGGAATCATGTTTTTTTCCATATTTATGCGGCAACGGGGAAAAGTATTCTGCTTTTGCTCTTTACAAATGCCGTCGGATATTGTATAATATAAGCAGAAGGGCCGCCCCCTGCCCGGGAGGCGGAGCGCACCTTTGATTTTGATGATGGGAGGCAGGGACCATGAAACCCAGAATTCCGGAGCGCAACCGCGACCTGCGGCGGTATGTCCTGCGGCACAGACTGTTGCGGATTGCGGGATATCTGCTGTGGCTGGCCGCCTTTTGGGGCGGCGCGATGGTGTACAATCAATCGCACCAGACCTACACGCCAGACCGCCTGATTACCGGCTGGAAGCTGGGGGTGTGGATGCTGGCGGCGGTGCTGATCGGCTTTTTCCTGTTCCGCATCGGCCAGATGCTGTTTGACCGGCCGTTTACTGGCGTGATTGTACGCTCCAGTCTCTCGCACACCTACACCCCCTCGGACGACCCCGGCACCCTGCGGTCGATGACCTACGACTTCCGGCTGAATACCCGGCTGATTGTACGGACCGATGCGGGGAAAAAGCGGCGTCTCCGCTTTGAGCAAAAGCCCGGCTTTTACATTTATTATTACGAGGGCTCGCAGATCTGCCACCTGTCAGGGCTCCCCTACCCCGTCTGTAACCCGACCGGCCACCCCCAGCCCCCCCGGCCTGCGCTGGAAGAGAAGGACCCGTATGACGACCTCTCGGGCGGCGTGCTGTGCGCGGCCTGCGGCCGGCTGAATCCAAACGCCGCCAGTGTATGCGTCAGGTGTATGCATACCCTGATTGACCCGAAGGACCTCTGGCCACAATGACGACCGAAAAAACACAACCCCAACGGAGGTAACGCATGGAAGGAACGTTTGTGGATTGGCTTTTGTATTTTGTACGGCTGCTGGTCAGCACGCTGGGCGTGTTTTTTGCCTGCGGTCTGCTGGTACACCTGATTTCCCGGCTGTTTGCCCGCTTGCTGGGGCGGGGGTCCGGCGTTCTGTTTGACGTCACCTCGGTTGTCGGTACGCCGGTGCACGAGCTGGGGCACGCGGCCATGTGCCTGGTGTTCGGGCACAAAATCACCCGGATGCGACTCTGGACGCCGCACCCCGAAAACGGCGTCTACGGCTTTGTGGAGCACAGCTACTCCAAGCGCAACCCGTGGGCAAAATTCGGCAATCTGTTCATCGGCATGGGCCCGTTGTTCAGCGGGCTGGGGGTGACCGTGCTGATGCTGTGGCTCTGCTACCCTGCCCTGTGGCGGGAGTACCTCGGGCACTCGGCAGACATGGCGGCAATGGGAAAGCTTTCGTTCGGAGAGCTGGCCGACGGCGTGCTGCTGCTTTTGCGCGGGGTGTTTGAGGCCTTCCGCACCGATTGGCTGCGCAGCCTGCTGGGGCTTTGCGTGATTCTGCCTGTGTCTCTGCACATTTCACTCAGCCCGCAGGACGTCCGCGGCAGCCTCGGCTCGCTGCCCCTGGTGCTGGTGCTGCTGGTGGTCCTCGCCTGCGCAACCTTCTGGACGCCCGCCCGCGACCCCATCATTGCAGGATTGGATGTGTTCAACCTTCGCCTTTTTTCTCTCTTTGTCCTGGTCATCGGCTTTTCGCTGATCTGGCTTGCTCTGGCCCTCCTGATCCGCCTCATCCGCTTTGTTGTTGATTGTTTCTGAACAGGGGAAGACTTTGGATGGCCCCGGCGAGACCTTCCCCGGCGCAAGGCCCCCAGTTTTGCATACTGTATAGCAAATACGGTACGCCCGGGGGCCTGCGCCGGGGAATTTCTTTTGGGGGCGGATGGACAATTGGCAATGTGCAATGAGCAATGAGCAAAGAATAGAATGCAGTGAGCAGTAAAAAGTCAATGACACCGGCTGATATGTTATATATTACATATTTTATATGAATACACCCATATCATCAAAAACCGGGCAACCCATGGCGGATGTCCGGTTTTCTGTATATGATATGCAGGGCAAATTGCTTTGTATGGCAATAAGCCCTTATTTTTTGCACACCTCCCCAAAGAAGACTTCCCCGGCTGCCGCCCGCCGGCGAGGCGCTTTCATTCTCATTTATGCCAAAGAGGCGGGCGGTGGTCGGGGAAGGTCTCGCCGGGGGAGGTTTGGAGGGACCGGCCTCTCCTTAAGAGGCGGGTCTCTCCAAGGTCTTTCCCAGCGGCATCTATCTCCCACCGGGGGCGGGCGGCGGCTGGGGAAGGTCTCGCGGGGGGGAGGCCCCCGAGGGACCGGCCTCTCCTTAAGAGGCGGGTCCCTCCAAGGTCTTCTCTATCGGCAAACTATCCTTCCAGTGTCCGCAGGGCCTCCAGCGTGTATTGTTTTTGACAGGAGGGACATTCAAATTCGTACCAGGAAAAGCGGACGTTTCCCTTCATTTGAAAGCGGAGGAGACTAAAGTCATAGTTTTTGGCCTCTTCCGATTCGGAGTTTACCACCTTGTAGACCTTTTTCCGTTTCAGGCGGGTTTGGCAGTCCGGGCAGTAGTGCTTTTTGAAGAAGGTACCGATGACGTCCTTGCAGAAAAATGCGCTTCCGGCCATAAAAACCTCCAAATATACGGGGATTGTGCCCCCAGTGCTGGGCTGTGGCAAATGCTGTGGCGAATGCTATGGCACCGGACGGATTGGTTCGCTCGGCTTTTGCGGGGTTCAGCTGTTTTTGAAGAAGACACGGGTGGTCCGGGCGTTGTGGTGGGAGTCGGTAAAGCTGCACTCCATGCGGTTGCCGTCCAGGGTCACGGCGCTGCCGACAAAATCCACATGCCGCCCGCCGGCGTCCGACACGGCATAGCCGGACACCATTGCCGGGCAAGGCTGCAGGCCATAGCTGTCCAGCGCACCGCCAGGCTCCTCCATCTGCAGGGTGTGCAGGTGTCCGGAGAGCCAGAGGTGGGGGCGGATATGCTCCCGCACACAGCGTAGCCAGCCCGTGTACAGCTCCTGCTCGATGTCAAACGGGGGAATGTTGCGGTGAAAAATCGGCACATGGCTGACAATCAGCCGGTACTCCACCCCGTGGGCCAGATACTCACGGTCGGCGTTGCGGACAACCTCCTCCAGGAAGGCGCCCTCCTCCAGCCGGAAGCCGTGGCAGGCAACCGTGTGCCCGTATTCCCCGTTCCCGTCCTCCTTGTCCTCTCCGCAATCCAGTACCAGCCCCCACAGGGGCCCCAGTCGAAAGGTATAGTAGGGCAGACCGTGCCGCGTGGGGGTATATTCGGCCAGGCATTCGGCGTACTGCCCGCGCAGGTCATGGTTGCCGCGTGAGAAGACGCAGGGCAGCTCCCCGCGGGTCAGGGCTTCGCAGAGACGGAAAATCAGCTCGAAATGCCCGATCCGATCGCTGCTGTCCACAATGTCGCCATTGAGAATCAGCAGATTCAGGTCCGCGCCGAAATAGCTGCCCGCCCCGGACGGCAGGGTGAAGGAACCGTGCGCGTCCGACAGGTGGTAGATATGCACCGGCTCCCCGGCCCGGACCGGGCGGAAGCGGAAGGCAGCCGACACCGGCTCCTCGGTGGTGGTAAAATAGGGCTTGCGGTCGATGATGCGGCGATAGAAAACCGTATACGCCCCGGCTCTGTCCAGCTCACGGGCCGGCACCTGCACCCGGTGCAGCCGGTTCATGGAGCGGACAATTCCCCCCGAATGGTCAAAGTACCGCACGCCGTTCACCTCGACCCCCAGCAGCAGCTCGCTGCGGGCCCAGGTCAGAATCTGATAGTGTTCCCCCACGGCAAACACCGCGGGGAGAAAGCGCAGCTCGGGCAAAATCCGGTCAGCCATTCCCACTCCCCCGCGCCCGCCGGTTACAGGCATTGCAGGATGCGGTCGGCAATGCGGCGCATCCCAAGGTCGCCCGGATGAATGGACACTCCGTGGTGCTCAAACAGGCCGACGGCCATGTTGGCCTCGTCCCGCGAAAGGTCCCCCAGCGGACAGAAAACGCAGCCGTTCTCCTGCGCGACGGCCTGCAGGTCGTCATGCAGCTCGGCGCTGAACCAGAACGGGTCGGTCACAATCACCCGGGCCTGCGGCCCGGCCAGATAACGGATGGCGCGCTCGACGCAGGGGCGGAAGGCGTACTGCGCGTACTCCTCCTTCCGGACGTTTTCCCCGATGCGGATGATCACCACATCGGCCGCAAATTCCCGTGCGGGACGGTAGCGCTCCTCCAGCAGCTCCGGCTGCCAGTAGCCCCTCTCCCACGCGCCGGCCTGCGCCAGGCAGTAATCCACGCGGCCGTGGGCCGGCTCCAGCCCGGCCAGCACCAGGTGCACATAATCCTTTTCGCGCGCGGAGGCCGCCATGCCCCAATCCCCGTACCAGCCCAGCTGGGGGGCGGGAGAGTGACGGGTAATGGAGTTGCCGAAAAACAGCACCCGCAGGCCGCCCTCCCGGCGCACAATCCGCACGCACCCGTGATCGGAGACCTGCCCGAGCGCGGGGACGGTGTTTTCCGCCGCATAATCGCGGGCGGCGGAGGGCCTGACGTCATTAGTGCTCATCGTGATTTCTCCTTTGTGTTGTATGGCAACGCGCATTCAGGCCCAGCGCGGGGCGCGCTGCGCCGGAGTGGAAAGCGTCAGATGACGGCGTCCGGAAAGCGGACCGAAATCTCCCCGCCCTGGGGCTCGATTTCCAGCGTGGAGCCCTGGCGGTGCAGCCTGCCGCGGATGTCGGCCGAGTAGCCGAAGCCGCCGTGTGAAAATTCCTGTCTGCCCGGGGAGGTTTCCCCCAGCACGTCTCCGCGGCCGAAGCGCCAGCGCACCCGTCCGCAGTCCCGCAGGGTAATGCCACTTTCGTCAAAGAAGATACTGCCGACATGCCCGTCCCGGAAGCGGATAGTGGCCTCCAGCACCCGGCCGGATTCCCGCAGGGCGGCAATTGCGGCCACCGGCTCGCAGATGCCCAGCGCCGCCTCGGTCTCGGAGCTGCTCCACAGCCGGTTGTCCACCAGCGGCAGGTTGCCCCAGGCGGCCTGCCAGCCCTCGCAGGGGGTGTGCAGGTAGGTTTCCTCCAGCCGGTCGTCAAACCGCTGGATATCCCGGAAAAGCAGGGTCCCCCCGTCCCGGAACAGGTTGGCGCGATAGCCGGCGCAGCTGTACCAGACCGACTGCAAATCGTTCCCCGACCAGTCCTCCAGTGCGGCGAGCACCGAGGACGGCGTGCACGCATAGCGGCGGCGGAAGGCCGCGCCGGTCTGCCCCAGCGTTTCCACCCGCAGCAGCCCGGCCCGCCGGTATTTCTGCGCCAGCTCGGCCTGCAGGCGATAGCCGGGCCCGATGCCGGGCCAGCCGAAGCTGTTCTCCTGCCCGGTAGTGGCATGACCGCCCGCGAGCAGGGAGTGACCGAAATAGCTGCGGAAATACCACTCCATCACCTCCCGGTCGCTGCCGCAGGGCCAGTAGGGCTCCATGGTATAGCAGCCGCCCAGCCGGGGGTGATGCCGCGCCTCGTCGTAGCCGTAAATCGGGTCGATGCCCAGCATCCGGAAGACCGGCACGGGGATCTGTGCACCGGGCCGCTGCGCCGGG
This sequence comes from uncultured Clostridia bacterium, assembly GCA_944383705.1. GTDB lineage: Bacteria > Bacillota > Clostridia > Oscillospirales > CAG-272 > UMGS1865. The sequence continues at coordinate 2,067 of CALWQR010000086.1, read as the reverse complement.
CAGAGCATATTGCTGCGCGAGGGGTAGTAGCCCCCGCTGTAATAGCCGCCCCAAAGGGTATAGGCATCCACCGCATACTGCTCGCGGCAGATGCAGAAGGCGTCCATCTCATAGCGCTCGCTCATATAGGCCATGGAGTGCGCATCCATCACCCAGGACCCGGCCACGCGGGGGTAATGGCCGAAGACCAGGCGGAAGCGGCGGAACGCCTCGTCAATCAGCGCCTCCCGCTGCTGCGGGGTATAGGCCGGCAGAAAGCCGGGATTGACGTACCAGTCCCAATCGTAACCCGGCCGCCCCCGCCAGGCAATGCCGACCGCCTCGGTCAGGGGGCGGTTCATCTCCAGCCAAAGCCCCAGCTCCATTGTCTCGTCCCGTTCGCGCAGAAACAGCTCCTGAAAATCCGGGCGGATCAGCGCGTCATATTGCAGCAAAAAGGTGGCGGGCAGTCCGTGTGCCCGGTTCACGGCAATTTCCTGCTCGACCGGCGTGTACAGATCCCAGTTCTGCTTTCTCGGCTCGCAGCCTCTTACAAAGTTCACCAAATTCAAAATACTGTCCGGCATGTGGGGCCCTCCTTTGGGTCAGGGTTTTCCTATATTATACCGCATCTGCCGCGGGTTGTCAAGAGCGTGCGGCAGATTCCCCGGTTTCTTCGGGCAGCGGACCGGTCTCCAGCCAGACGGCAAAGGCCGAATCCTCACCCCAGGTCCGCCCGGCGCTGGCGCAGTCCACCAGGCGCAGCGGCGTCCCGCTGCCGGTCTGCACCCGCACGGCGCAGACGGCCGGGAACGGCAGCGCCGCGGCCTGCTCGGGCTCGGCCGGCAGGTAGGCGTCGGATGCGGGCAGCGAGAGCGGCCCCGCCGGCGCGCCCAGCCGGGCGTCCTGCGCCAGCAGCAGCGGCCCGCGGCGGAAGGCGGCGCGGCGCATGTGCCCGGCGTCCTCCTCCAGAACCTCTGGCACCATCTCGCAGGTGCGCCAGAGGATACGGGAGCGCAGTACGTCCCGGCCAAAGGGGGTGGGGCGCAGGACCTCCACCCGCATATCCAGCCGCAGCACCACCGTGTCTCCGTCCTGCCAGCGGCGGCGCAGCAGGGTCACGCCCGGCGTCACCGGCCAAGGGCTCCCGTTGACGGTCAGCGCATTCCGCCCGCTCCAGGACGGGATGCGCAGCGAGAGCGCAAAGGTCTCGCGCGCGGCGGAGCGCAGGCGGACCGTGACGGTATCCCCGGCCGGGTAGTCGGTTTCCACCGCAAAGACAATCTCCCGCCCGGCCGGCGTGCGGGTGCGGTAGCTCCCGGGCAGATAGAGCTGCATGGCAAAGCCCTCCCGGGCGCGCAGCAACCCCAGGTGCGGGGCCAGGCCGACACCTACCGAGCCGATGCAGGCGCAGCAGCCGTAATAGCTGCCGTCGGGCAGAATCAGCGCGCCCCCGATGCCCCGCCCGCGGGTGCCGCCCAGCAGGGGGGTGTAGCTGTCAAACGGCAGGAAGGAATCCACCACCGGCAGGCCGGGGATGAGAAAGCCGCGCTGAATCTCGCCTGCGTTGCAGACATGCCCGGTGTTCAGGGTGCCGAGATAGGCGTTGTACAGGGTCTGCTCGAAGCAGTCGCCGAAGAGCGGGTCGCCCGTGAGCAGCAGCATCCGGGCGCACAGCTTCATCCAGGTCACGCTGACGCAGGTCTCCTGCCCCGCGCCGCCCGGGGCGGGGTCGGTCTGGTGCACCGCCGCGTGATCCAGGAACTCATGCGTGGTGCCGGCGCTGCCCAGCAGGGTGATGTCGGTTGCCATCAGACGGTAGGCAAAGCGGACCGCAGCGGCCCGCCACTTTTCGCTGCCGGTGGCCAGGGCATACTCCAGCAGTCCCTCAAAGCAGGACATCATCTCATAGGCCTTGGTATAGGGGTACTGGTAGGGCGAGAGCCGGTCCTCGTAGGCCAGCTCAAACAGGTCGCCGCAGCCGCGGGCGCCGTCCTCCACAAGGTAGGTGGTTTGTTTGCGGACTGCAAAAATTCAAGTCATAAATGATAGTTTTTAAAGTGTACATCAGCCAATATCTATAACAAA
>CALWQR010000085.1 GCA_944383705.1 uncultured Clostridia bacterium | reverse complement strand
CGCACATGCTGTAGCAGCCGAACATATCGTACTTGCTGCCGCCGTATACGCTTTGCATGGCGGTGGCAACCCACTCGCCCTGCGTGGCGTTGTTGCCGTCGATGAAGTTGGTGCGCAGGGTCACGTTCATCCGGTCCTGCACTACCAGGTTGCGGCTGTACACGGCATCGCTGACCGTATCGCCCGAGCTGAGCTCAACATAAAAATCCGCGTCATACCCGCTGTTCCAGCCAAGAATGTCAAAGCTTTCGCCCTCAAAATCCAGGTCGGGATCCAAACGGTCCTTCAGATACCCGTCTTCATCGTACAGACTGTCCCCGGTGTCGGTTGTGCCGCCTGTGGAGTCGGGCGGATTGGTACCGGTCGGGTCCCCCTGCTCCTGCCGCTTGCACCCGGCAAACAGCCCGGCGCACAGGAGAATGGCCAGCGCCAGAACCGCCCAGCGCGTGCGTTTGGTGAATGTGGTCATGATTTTGTCTCCTTTCTTTCGGTTGACCAGAATGTTGCACAGTTTTCCGTGCAATTGTATTATACTCCATCCGCATTTCTTCTGTCAAGTACGAAAAAGCGAGAGGGAGTGCGAAAATCCGAGAATCTGCCCCCTTCCGCAAAAATTTCCTCTTGAAATTTTTTCCTGCCTGTAGTATAATATCTGTGAAAATTCTTTGTCTCTTTTTTACAAAAACAGACCGAAAAGGAGTGGCACCGCATGACGGAATTGGAAGGCTATACCTTTTATGACTGCGGATTTATACACAGCGATAACCCCCTGTGGAAGCACAGCGCGCGGGGCTTTCACTCCCGCAACAATCTGATTTTCGTAACCGAGGGGGTGCTCTATTTTGAAGAAAACGGCGTGCGCTACGATGTGAGCAGCGGCGAGTGCCTGCTGCTGGAAAGCCGCTACCAGGGGCGCGGCTACCGCCCCTCCGGCGGGCCCATCACCTTTTTCTATACGCTGTTCGAGGGACCCAGCGAGCCGCCCTTCCCCAAGCACTTTGCCCTGCGGCGCACCGAGTTCATCCGCCGTCTGCATACCCAGCTGCTGGAATGCGCGGGGCGCTACGACTTCCCCTCCTACGCGATGAACAGCCTGATGCGCACCCTGTTTTACGAGATTCTGTATCAGTCCGCGCACCGGGGCGAACGCCGCGCGCCGGTGACCGAGGACATCAAAAACTGGATTTACAAGCGCCAGTACCACAACCCCAGCGTGCAGGACGTGGCCGCGCACTTTCACTTCTGCCCCGACCACCTCTCCAAGCTCTTCCGCCAGCACGAGCACATGACGCTGCAGGCCTACCTGATTTCGGTCAAGATTTCCCTGATTAACAATCTGCTCTCGGACTCCACCTTCAGCGTCAAATACATCGCAAAGCTCCTGAGCTATCCCAACGAGTCCTCGATGTGCAAGTTCTACAAGTACCACACCGGCATCACGCCCAGCATCTACCGCAGCCGGCTCTTCAAGGGAGTTCAGAGCCAGAAGCAGCCCCAGGCCGGCGCCGGCAGCGCCCCCGCAGAACAAGCCGGAGCCGCGCCCGGCGTGCCGGACACAGACAACGCCGGTGACCAGGCCGAAACCGCGCCCGGCAGACCGGACAGAGGCGACGCCGGTGACCAGGCCGGTGACGCGCCCGGCAGACCGGACAGAGGCGACGCCGGTGACCAGGCCGAAACCGCGCCCGGCAACGCGGACTAACAACACAGGGCGGCGATGCGAGGCGGCGCGGGGTAGCGGCGCAGACTACGGCACGAGGCGGCGGCGCAGACTACGGCGCGGGGCGGCAACGCAGAATGGCAGCGCGAGGCGACGGCGCGGGGCGGCAACGCAGAATGGCAGCGCGAGGCGACGGCACGAGGCGGCGCAGACCGGCGGCACGAGGTAGCGGCGCAGACTACGGCGCGGGGCGGCGGCGCTGGTCGGCTTTTTTGCCCGCCGGGCAGCAAAAAACGCCGACCCCGCGATGCCAGAAAAACGCCCGCGAACCCTTGCGCAGTCCGAAAAAGCGCCCGAAAAGTCCCGCGCAGTCCCCCAAAAACGCGCCTGCAATCCCGCACCGCCCCAAAAAATACACCTAAATCTCCGCGCAGCCCGAAAAAAACGCGCTGCCCCCTTGCATTCCGGCGGCGGGTCTGCTATAATATAGGGAAGAACACACAGAAGAGATGCAGAGAAAGGTTGACCGACATATGAGCGAAAAGCTGTCCACCCAGCCCTACAAGGGCACCCGGGACTTTTACCCGCAGGAGATGCGCCTGCGCAACTGGTTTTTCGGCGTTGTCCGCCGCGTGCTGGAGGCCTCGGCCTTTGAGGAATACAACGGCCCGATGCTGGAATCGCTCGCGCTTTACGCCGCCAAAAGCGGTGACGAAATTGCCAACGAGCAAACCTATCACTTTACCGACCGCGCCGGGCGGGAGCTGGCCATCCGCCCCGAGATGACCCCCACCGTGGCCCGTATGGTGGCCGGGAAAATCGGGGAGCTGAGCTTCCCCCTGCGCTGGTTCTCAATCCCCAACATGTATCGCTACGAAAAGCCGCAGCGGGGCCGGCTGCGGGAGTTCTGGCAGGTCAACGTGGACATTTTCGGCTGCGACACCTACGAGGCCGACCTGGAATGCATTTCCAGCGCCATCCGGGTGCTGCGGGCCTTCGGCGCAGACGAATCGATGTTCACGGTGCACATCAGCAACCGCCGCTTTTTCAACGATGCGGTCGCCGCGATTGCCGGGACCGACGCCGAGGGCTGCCGCAGAATCTCCAAGGTCATCGACCGCCGGGGCAAGGTCCCGCGCGAGGTCTACACGGGCGAGCTTTCCGCCCTGGGGCTGGACGCCGGACAAATTGCGCGGCTGGACGCCCTGTATACCATGGACGCGGCCGGGGCCGCCGCGCTCTGCCCGCAGTCGGAGGGCGCCGGGGAGCTGCTGCGCCTGTTTGACATGCTGCAAAAAACCGGACTGGACCGCTACTGCCGCTTTGATTTCGGCATCATCCGGGGCCTGGATTACTACACCGGCACCGTGTTTGAGGTTTACGACAACGCGCCCGAGAACAACCGCGCCATGTTCGGCGGCGGGCGCTACGACAACCTGGTGGGGCTGTTTGTGAACAACGCGAAGGTCTCCGGCGTGGGCTACGGCATGGGCGATGTGACGCTGGAAAACTTCCTGCGCACCCACGGTCTGATTCCCGGGAGCCTTGGCGCCTGCCGCCGCGTGCTGATTACCCGCTTTGACGATGTCCCCTACCAGACCTACCTTGCCCTGCTGGACAGGCTGCTGGGCGCGGGCCTTTCGGCCTCGGTCTACCTGGGCAGCAAAAAAATGGGGAAGCAGCTGGATTACGCCCTGAAAAACGGCTACACACATACCGTGACCATCGGGAGCGACGAGGCCGCCCGCGGCGTGCTGCGGCTGAAAAACCTTGCCACGCGCGAGGAGACCGAGCTCACACCCGACGAGGCGCTCCGCCTGCTGACCGAATAGGCCGGCCGGCGCCCGGAGCCAGCCCGCGCCGTTCCGACCGTGCGCCTTTCGGGCCCTGCACGTCAGGTGCTTCGTGGGGCAGTCCCGATTGGCACAGGCAGCAGCGGACCCGATGGCAGCAGGCTGCGCCCGCAGGGCATTGGCGCGGTCCGGCGGAAAAATACAAACAGCCGTGCAGGCAGGGGCTGGCCGTGAACGGCGCAGCCTTGCCTTCAACGGCACGCAGGGAGAGGCCTGCGCCCTCCCCGGAGAGAAAGGAGGCGTCCGGATGATACAACGCTTTTCGATGCGGTCTCACGACGGGAAGACCACCCTGGCCTGCTACCGCACCGTGTGCGACGAGCCGCGGGGGCTGGTGCAGATCTCCCACGGGATGTGCGAATATTTCCTGCGCTACGAGGGCTTTGCCGAATTCCTGGCCGGGTGCGGGCTGCTGGTGTTCGGGCACGACCATCTCGGCCACGGCCATACCGCGCCCGACGCCGCGTCGCTCGGCTTTACCGTGTCGGGCGGGGGCGGGGCCGGGTGCCTGGCGGAGGACGTCCTGGCGCTGGCAGCGCGGATGCGGGAGGAGTACCCCGGGCTGCCCCTGGTGCTCTTCGGGCACAGCATGGGCTCGTTCATCGCCCGCGAGGCACTGGCCCGGCGGGGGGAGCTCTACCGCGCCGCGGTCATCTGCGGGACCGGTGGGCCCGAAATGCCGGCCGGGGCCGGACGGGCGCTGGCCCGGCTGATCATGCTCTTTCGCGGCGAGCGCCACCGCTCCCGGCTGCTCCGCGCCGCCGCCTTTGCCGGCTACAACAAAAAATACGATTCCCCCGCCACCGGGGTCGATTGGCTCTCGCGCGACCCCGAGGTGGTGCGGCGGTACCTGGCCGACCCGCTGTGCAATTTCACCTTTACGGTGCGGGCCTACGACGACCTGTTCACGCTGGTGGGCAGGGTCTCGCGCCGGGACTGGCCGTCCCGGCTGCCGGGCGGACTGCCGGTGCTGGTGACCAGCGGTGAGATGGACCCGGTGGGCGGCTGGGGCCGGGGTGTGCGCCAGGTGGCCGAACGGCTGCGCGGAGCCGGCCTGCCGGTGACGCTGCGGCTCTGGCCCGGGATGCGGCATGAAATACTGAACGAAATCGGACACGAACAGGTGTGGAAAGAGACCGGAGAATGGATACTGGAACAGATGCGGTAAACAGACTGCTCGGCACCCGGGGGCGGGTGCTGGGCGTGGATTTTGGGGAGGTGCGCACGGGGCTTGCCCTCTCGGACCCGGGGCGGATGCTGGCCTCGGGCATCGGAACCATCGCCCCCGGCGGACTGGAGCGCACCGCGCAGGCGGTGGCCGGGGCGGCCCGCGAGCACGGGGCGGCCGCGGTGGTGGTGGGGCTCCCCCGCAACATGGACGGCAGCGAGGGGCCCCGCGCGCAGCGCTGCGCGGAGTTTGCCGCGCGGGTGCAGGAGCTCTGCCCCGGGCTCCCGGTGGTGATGGCCGACGAGCGCCTGACCACCGTCAGCGCCTCGCGCTATCTCAACGAAACCAACACCCGCGGCGCCCGGCGCAAGGGCGTGCTGGACACGCTTTCGGCGCAGATCATCCTGCAGAACATGCTGGACCGCCTGCGCAATGCCGGAGGGGCCGGATGACCCCCGCCCCGCACATGCCGGCCCGGATTGCCGCGCTGCACGATCTTTCGTGCTTCGGGCGCTGCGCGCTGACCGTCATCATCCCCACGCTGTCGGTCATGGGCTTTCAGGTCATTCCGGTCCCCACCGCCCTGCTCTCCACCCACACCGGCGGCTTTGACGGTCTGCACTTCCGCGACCTGACCGCGGATATGGAGGACATCGCCGCGCACTTCTCACGCCTGGGGGTCACCTTCCGCTCGGTCTACACCGGGTTTCTCGGCAGCACGCGGCAGATTGAAACCGTAGGGCGTTTTCTGGAGGTCTTCGGCTCGCTGCCCGACGACAGCGGCGCCCCCCCGCTGGTGCTGGTGGACCCGGTGATGGGGGACGACGGCGAGCTCTACTCCACCTATACCCCCGAGCTGGCTGCCGGCATCCGCGCGCTCTGCGCGCACGCCGGGGTGCTCACCCCCAACCACACCGAGGCCTGCTTTCTGGGCGGCGAGCCCTACCGCGATACCGCCGGCATGTCCGAGCAGGACGCGCTGGCCTATGCCAACCGGCTGATGGATTCGCTGGAGCCGCTGGGCGGCGGACAGCCCCGGCGGACCGTGATAACCGGCCTGCGCCTGCCCGACGGCACGGTGGCAAACCTGGGGCAGGACAGCAACCACTCCCGCTTTGTGGTGCGCCGCGCCGACTGCGGCAGCACCTACCCCGGCACCGGCGACATTTTCGCCTCGGTGCTGCTGGGGCGGCTTCTGGGCGGCGCCTCCTTCCGCGAGGCCTGCGAGGCGGCGGCCGGCTTTGTCGCCCTGCTCATCCGCACCTCCTGCCGCCTGCCCGGCCCGGTGCGCGAGGGCGTGGCGCTGGAGCCCGAGCTCTGGCGTCTGGCCCCATCCCACTCCAAACAGAAAGGATTGCTACCATGACAGGATTCAAGCTTTCCCGCATCATCGGCGGCGTCTTCAAGCTGCTGCTCGTTGCGCTGATCGGTCTGATTTTCGGTCTGCTGATCTGGCGCGTCTGGTTTTCCACCAAGGTTCCCGACACGGTGGACACCCTGATGCCCAACAGCGCGCTGCACAGCGCCTATCTGCAGTACGGCGAGGAGCTGACCCTGCGCTACCAGGAGCATGGCACCATTACGCGCGAGGAGAACAACAAAGGCTACTTTTCGGTGGTCTCCTGCGTTTTCATCCCCGAGGCCGAGCAGGTGCAGATTGTCTTCCGCTACAACAACAGCACCATCGACCACCTGGCCGAGGACTATAACCTTGAGGCCGTGCCCGACAAATCCGAGCACCTGTTTGACGTAACCCTGGTGCGCACCACCGACCTGACCCCCGACGACGCCTCGGACAACAACGACGCCTCCACGCTGGCCAAGCAGCGCTTTCAGCCCACCGGGTCGCTGCGCGACGAAACCCTGCTGTACACCTACTACCGCTATGTGTTTGACGGCGTGACCGTGGAGGACCTGACCGACGGCATTTTTGTGGACGTCTACTACAACGGCGCCATCAACTATGAGGCCACCGCCTACGGCACCCTGTGCATCTACAGCCGCGGCGAGGAGTGGAAGGAGTACAAGCCCTCCCGCGCCGACCGCGACGCACTGGAGCAGGCAGGCTGACCCCGCCATGCCGGCACACAAGGCCGGCCGTTCCCGCCCCGGCTGTCCGGCCGTCCGGTTGACCGGAAGGGCAGACTCTGACAGAGGAAGGCAACCGGCAGCTGTCCGAAATAAACGGCAGCTTGGGTTGGGACATCTGAAAAACCGTCTGGCCCCTGCACGGCTTCCCGCCTATCATCTGCGCGTGTCAGATACACGTGTACGCACAACCCGCACATTTCATCAGCCCATACCGCGCAGGCCCGGCCGGGGTACCGCCCCCGCCGCGCCGCCGGAAATTCATACATCAGAAAAGAGGACCGTACCATGTTTGTTCCCTACACACACGAAAGCATCCGCCTGACCGGCCGCTGGGATACCTCCAGCCCCGCCTGCGCCGTCGCTACCGCCACCGGCTCCTACGTCGAGTTCTGCTTTGACGGCGACATGGCGGTTGCCCGCTTTGATATCGAGGCCAACATGACCCCCCTGCTGCACCTGTGGGTTCAGCTGGACGGCGGCGACCGCATTGAGGCACAGGTCGACCGCTATCTGCGCGTCTGCGCCGCCCGTCCCGGCCGGCATATCTGCCGCATCATCTACAAGGGCGGCACCGAGGTTTCGGGCCGCTGGTACCTGCCCCTGCACGGCAAGGTCACCTTCCTTGGCGTGCAGACCGAGCGCCCGGTCGCCATCCCCGCCGACAACCGGCCCGTGGTGGAGTTCATCGGCGACTCGATTACCGAGGGCGTGCTGATTGACGTGGACTACCGCGAGGGCGTATCCGCTGCCTTTGAGCTGGACCAGCTCAACCGCTGCTATCAGGACGACGTCTGCGCCACCTACGCCTGGCTGACCGCCGAGGCGCTGAACCTGCGCCCGGTGTTCATGGGCTACGGTGCGGTGGGCGCCACCCGCGTGGGCTGCTCCCGCGTGCCCGCCGCGCCCGATGCTTTCCCCTACAACTTCCAGAACTCGCCCATCACCTACACCCCCGGCGACTTTGTGGTCATCAACCACGGCGCCAACGACCGCGGCGCCCAGCCCGAGCACTACAAGACCGCCTATGCCCGGCTGCTGGACCTGGTGCGCGAGCGCAACCCGAAGGCCACCGTGGTGGCGCTTTCGGCCTTTTGCGGCGGCCAGCGGCAGGCGCTGGAGGAGCTGATTCCCGCCTACAACCGCGAAAAGGGCGCCAACGTCTTCTTTGTAAACGGTTCGGAATGGATTCCGCCCGAGCCCCTGCACCCGCTGCGGGACGGTCATCGCATCGTGGCCGAGCACCTGACCCCCATCCTGCGTGAGATCTTCCGGCTGCCGGAGTCCGGAAAATGAAACGCGCCTTCCTCTACACCGGCGGAGAGCTCTTTGCCGAAGGCGTGACCGAGCGCCCCGGCGCGGACGACCTGATTCTGGCCGCCGACGCCGGCTACCGCGCCGCCCTGCGCTTCGGGCAGCGCCCCGCCGTGGTGCTGGGGGATTTTGACTCGCTGGGCGGCGTGCCAGAGCTGCCAACGGGGACCGAGCTGATCCGCGTCCCCGCCGAAAAAAATCTGACCGACACCCAGCTGGGCGTTGACCTGGCCCTGGAACGCGGCGCACAGGCCCTGACCGTTGTCGGGGGCCTTGGCGGCCGGCTGGACCATACCCTTTCCAACCTCGCCGTTCTGGAAGAGCTGTGGGAAAAGAAGATTCCCGCCGTCATCACCAACGGCAAAAACCGCGCCCGTTTCCTGCGGAACGGCAGCCTGCTGCTGCTCCGGGACCCGCACTTCCGTTATTTTTCGCTCATCGCCGCCGACCCCGTCCTGCGCGGCGTTACCCTGGAGGGCTGCAAATACCCCCTCTCGGGCGCAAAAATCTCCCGCCGCCTGCAATTCGCCGTCTCCAATGAGATCACCGGCAACTGCGCCCTCATCTCCGTCCGCCGCGGCGGCCTCTGGATCATCGAAAGCGCTGACTGAGGAGCGCTTCGCCGGAAGAGGTCTCCCACCGGAAGGAAAGACCTTGGATGGACCCGCCTTGGAAGGCTCCCCCGGGCGGTACAGGCCGGGCAACTTCTTGCATCTTTTCCGTCATGCATCGCAAGC
>CALWQR010000084.1 GCA_944383705.1 uncultured Clostridia bacterium | reverse complement strand
TGACGGAAAAGATGCAAGAAGTTGCCCGGTCTGTACCGCCCGGGGGAGCCTTCCAAGGCGGGTCCCTCCAAGGTCTTTCCCGGTGGTGGGAATCTTTTTTAGCCGAAAATCGGAAAATGCAATGTCTTTTGGGGGCAAAAACAGCAAGAAATCGAAAAATGCAATATTTACACCGATAATTGCAATTGATTTTCCGGCGGAAATTTGTTAAAATCTATATGAAAAAAGTTATGCGCAAAGTTGTTCTTGTGCATTCTTGAATTCGGAAAAGTGGCCTGCGGCCTTCCCGACAGGCGGCATTCCGGCCCCGTTGGCGGGCCGGATACACGGTACAGCCGGGGGACGGCGCACCCGGTGCCGATGCGGTCGAGTCGGAACCGATGCGGGTGTGTCGGAACCGGTGCGGGCGTGTCGGATACCGACGGCAGGCTTCTACACATATAGAAAGAGGTGATTCTATGGTCAGAAACAAGCTGCTGTTTCAAAAAATGCTCCCGCTGTTGTTGGCCTTTTTGTTGACCCTGGCCGCCTGCGGCCCGGCGCAGCCCGGCCCGGATGACGCGGGGACGCCCGGAGGCTCGTCCACCGGGGAGGAAGGTCCCCCCGGGCAGGATGATACCGGCGGAGGCCCGGACACGTCCGGCGAGGGGGAGACCGACACGCCCGGAGAGGTTTTGACACTGGCCTCGGGCGGCGTCAGCTCCTACCGCATTGTGCACGGCTATTCCTCACTGGATGCGATTGCGGCCGTGCGGGAGTTCGGGGCCCTGCTGGAGGAGCTGACCGGCGCGGACATTCCGGTCTACAACGCCCTGCGCGATGCGCCCGAGGAGCAGCCGGCCGAAATTGTCGTCGGGTATGTCCCCGCGCGCCGGGGGAGCACCGGGCTGTACGCCTCGCTCACCTACTCCGGCGTGGAGGTGCGCGTGGAGGGGGAAACCATTTACATCGGCGCTTATACGCTGTCCAATCTGGAAAAGGGGGTGAGCTTCTTGACCGAAGCCATCAGCAAACGGGAAAACGGGGACGTGGTGCTCCCCGCCGATTATGCCTATACGCATGACGATTCGGAGTTCGGCTCGGAGGTGCCCAGGTACGGCGCCCAGCCGGCAGGGGTCAATTCCGCGGGCAGCGGCAACTATGAGGCTACCTTTGAGAATGTGGATGCCGCGGCCTTTGAGGGCTACGCCGCCGCGCTGGAGTCGGCCGGCTTTGCGACATATCAGACCAACGCCATCGGGGAAAACCGCTTTGGGGTATACACCAAGGGGCAGATGCAGGTCAGCCTCAGCTATTACCCCTCCAAGCAGCTCTTCAAGCTGGTGTACGGCGGAAAGGGCTATCTGCCATCCCTGACGCGGGAGGAGGGGCCGCAGCTCTGCACCCCCTCGGTCACGCAGCCGGGCCGCCGCGGGGCGGACCTCAGCTCGCCGGACGGCGCGCCGGGCATGTCCTACATCTTCCAGCTCCCGGACGGGCGCTACATCCTGGTGGACGGCGGGCCGGGCAATGCGGACGACGAGGCCGCGCTGCTGGCCTTCCTGCAGGAGCACAAGCCGGCCGGCCATGAAAAGCCGGTGATTGCCGCGTGGTTCTTTACGCACGCGCATGGCGACCACATGCAGCTGGCCTGCAACTTCCTGCGCGCGTACACCGATGAAATTGTGCTGGAGCTGGTGGCCTACAACTTCCCGGACTTTGACTCCCTGACCCTGACCAACGACAGCGCAAAGGCGCTGGGCGACCAGGTCCAGACCCTGGTCCGGACGGTGGACATCTATTACCGCGATGCCGCAACGCTGGTTCTTCACACCGGTATGCGGTTCTGGATTGGGGAGGCGGAAATTGAAATCCTGTACACGCCCGAGGATTTCGCCCCCACAACCTTCCCCACGGGCAACCACACCAGCTGCGCCTTCCGCGTGCGGCTGGGAGGGAAAAGCATCCTGCTGCTGGGCGACTGCGACCGCGAGCTCTGCCAGTTCATGGCTGATGTCTACCGGGAGGAGCTGAAAAGCGACATCCTGCAGCTGACGCACCACGGCTACAACGGGGCGTGCCTCGACCTGTACCAGTACATTGATCCGGATATCTGCTTCTGGGCGTCCGACGAATACCGTTTCCTGAACGACCCCCGCTGTCTGGGGACGGCTGCGGGCTACGAATTCAACGCCTGGATCCGGGATGACAGCATCCGGCGCCGCGAGCATTACCATTGCTCGGCGGATACCACCATTCCGCTCGGCTGACCCCCGGGGGTCGCCTGCCGGGCAGCGCCGCTCTGTGTGGCCGTTACATCTGTCCATATCCCCGTGCGGGGGTGGAAAAAATATATCCATAGAAAGGATGGAAAGAGGTATGAAACACAAAACCATTCGCTTGCTCACCGGTCTGCTGACCTGTCTGCTGTGCCTGGGGCTGCTTGCCGCCTGCAAGGGCGACGGGGAGACCCCCGCCGGAACCTCCGGCACGGCCGGCAGCAGCGGGACCGGCGGCACACCCGGGCCGCAGGAGCCGGAATATGAAACCGACGAGAACGGTTACATCAAGGACACCATTCCGGACACGACCTACGGCGGCGCGGCCTTGCAGCTCCTGTGCTGGGAGGAGGCGCGCGACAATGTGGCGCCTGCGGACCACGGCGGAGGCTCGGACGAGGTGCAGGAGCAGGCGTACCTGCGCTTGATGCGGGTGGAAAGCCGCTTGGCCGTACAGCTTGATGTTTCCACCGCTCCTGGAAGCTGGCAGAACAGGGATACCTTTCTGGCGCAGGCCCGGCTGTCCAACGAGGTGGGCTACGATCTGATTTGCTCTTTTTCGCTGCACCCGCCGGTGCTGGCGCAGGAGGGGCTGCTCTACAACCTCAACAACCTCACCTATCCCGAGCTGGGGATGCCCTGGTGGCCCGAGAGCATTACCGAGTGGGAGCAGTACGGCGGCCTGTATTTCATTTCCAGCAACTCGGCCATCAACAGCTTCAACAGCATGGAGGTCATGTTCTCCAACTCCCAGCTGTTTGCCGACCAGGGCCTCTCCGACCCGATTGACGATGTGCTGGCCGGTGATTGGACGGTAGAGCAGATGCTGGAGTACGTGCGCGCCTTTGACGTGGACGTGGACGACGAAAGCCGCCGCATTTACGGGCTGGTGGTGGACGACCACTCGCGCATGGATTCCTTCTACTACAGCGCGGGTTTCCATTTCACGCGCAACAACAGCGAGGGGGTGGCGGAGCTGGCCTTTACCTCGGCAAGCGAGCTGCAGCGCATCACGTCCTATATCGACAGTCTCTTTACGGTGTTCGACACCGACGCGGTGGAGATTGACCACGACACCCGCGTGCTGATGAAGAATCACCGGACCGCCCTGATGGTGGCGTCGCTCGGCAATATCCACGAGATGAACGACACCTCCTACGCGCCCCTGCCGATGCCCAAGCTGGACTCCTCGCAGCAGAATTACATGACCATTCAGAACAACGGCTACGACATCTGGTGCATCCCCACCAGCGCCGAGGATCCCGAGCTTTCGGGTGTGGTCATTGAAGCGATTGCTTCGGCGGATTACCGGCAGCTTGCCCCCTTCTACTTTGAAAAGTACATGAAGCTGCGCTATTCCTCGGATGAGGTCTGCGAGCAGATGTTCGAGATTGTGCGCTCTTCGGTCGTCTACGATTTCGGGCGCGTTTCTCAGCTGGCGCTCACGCATACCGTGGAGGGGGCCTGGCGCGAGTGTTTTTACGATTACCCGACCAGCACAAAGTACCCGTACAATTCCTTTGCCACAACGGTGGAAGATGACCAGACCGTAATGGAGGCTATGCTGCTTAACCTGCTTTCCAGCTTCCAGCGGTTCAGCTATCAGGGGACGCAGGCGGCCGAATGAGCCGCCGGCCGCTCCGCGCAAGCGCATTGCGCAAAAACTGACAATCCAAACAAGTAAACGGCAAACGCCGAAGGAAAGGAGCACCTCATGAAAACCAACCGAACCAAATTGCTCTGCGCGCTGCTCTCCTGCCTGCTGCTCTTCGGGCTGCTGCCCGCCGGTATGCTGGCCGTGGGGGCCGCCGACGGGACCGAGACCGTTGTTGACGAAAGCAATCTGCCCGCCGTTCTGCCGGACGGGGCGGGTGTGGACAAAACCAAACTTTGGGTGGACTGGGACGTTGCCGGTGTGGAAAACAACAACGCCAGCGTTGTGGACGGCTATTGCGAGGTTACCGGAAAGGATCAACAGGCGTGGACGAAAAACGGTGTGAACACCACTGCGTGGAAGGGCGCCTCCGGGCTGATGTTCTATGTGGACGCCAGCGGGGTGACCGCCAATGTCGATTTTCTGCTGGAGCTGCTCACCACTACCGGCCGCCCCAACGGCGAGGGCACGGTCGGCAATGCCCAGCTCAAAACCGCTCCCACCATCTGGAGGAGCGAGGAGAGCGGCGGCCCGCTTCAGGTGGGGGAAACCAGCTATGCCTACTACTACAATACCGAGAGCGGCGAATGGAACGAGTTCAGCGTTTCCTATCCGAGCTATTACCTCGGCGCCGGCGTCAACTACTCGGGCTGGTACTATGTGCCGCTGGACAGCTTCTGGTATTATGGCGGCTCGGGCTACGGCTATGATATTGCCGAGACCGGTATCCTGAGCTTCAGCGAGTTCATGGAGCATTTCGAGAACCAGACGCTGTGGAAGATTTCGATGAAGTCCAACACGCCGGGAATGCGCTTCGGCGACGTCTACTTCGTGTATGAAGACCCGGAGGCGGCCGACCTCGAAAGCGGCACCACGCCGCTGTTTGCCAACATGGGCATCAACGGCAAACCGGAGGGCATCGCAAGCGCCACGGTACAGGACAACGCCGTCACAATCACGGGCATGGCCAACAATGCCGGCTACTCCCGCATCTGGCTCAACGGGCTGGCGCAGACCAACCTTTCGGCCGCCAGCGGGCTGCGCTTCTGGGTGGATACCTCCAAAATGGGGGAGGACGGCCTGCTGCAGCTGCGCATCCGTATGCGCACAGGCGTATACATGTCTGATGTGACCGATGTATACGCCTGCGACAAGGGCGGGTATGCAACGCTGAGCGGCGGTTATCCGCAGTACGTCTGCCGCGCGGACAACAGCGTGGCATACTGGTATGACGAGGCCGGAGAGGCGCACGTACTCCGTGTGACCGATACGGTTGCGACCAATGCGGAGGGGGATGTGTTTGAGGCGCTGCCCGCCGGCTATGAGGGATATGTCTACATTCCGTTTGACAGCTTCTGGATGAGCTGCGGCTCATACGGCAATCTCAACTGCAACATCCCGTTTGCCGATGCCATGGCGAAATACCCGATCGACATGATTACCATCTGCAGCACGGTGACGGGAAGCGAGGGCGAGGGCGTGACCTACAGCAACTTTGAGCTGGTGTACGCCGACCTTGCCATGCTGGGCGCCAGCATTACGCTGACAAACAACCTCAACCTCAACGTTTACGCCAGCCTGCCGCAGGGAGCCGAGGCCCCGGGCATGACCTTTATGGTCGGCGCGAAAACCGTGAAGGCCGAGGGCGAGCTGCAGGAGGACGGAAGCTACCGCTTTACCTGCACAAGCCTCTTGCCCCAGACCGTGGTGGACACGGTTTACGCCACGCTGAGCGCCACGGTGGGCGGCGCGACCGTCACGCAGCAGGTGCAGTACAGCATTCAGGAGTACTGTGTCAATATGCTGGCGCGGGAGGATTCCTCCGCCGAGCTGAAGACCCTGCTGGTGGATCTGCTCTACTATGCCGAGGCGGCGCAGCGCTATGCCGGCTACAAAACCGACAGCCCCGCAACCGCGGTTCTGACCGAGGAGCAGAAGGCGCTCCGCTCGCCCGATGCCACCGGCAGCATTACGGCCGAATCCGCCCTGTCGGGCGAGGCGGCCGAGGGCTACGGCTGGCTCACGGCAGCCCTGCGGCTTGAGAACACCCTTGCCGTCAAGCTGCGCTTTGAGGCGGCCTCCACCGAGGGGCTGACCGCCGAGGTCACCATCAACGGCAGAACCGTCACCTTTACCGAGTTTGCCGAGGAGAGCGGAAGCTATGTGATTTATTTCAACAACATCGGCGCGGACGAATACGATTCCGAAATCACAGCGATACTCAAACAGAACGGAGAGCCGATCGGGCAGACCCTGACCTACAGCGTTGCCGCCTACATCGGGGAAGCGGTCCAGGATACCGGGGCCTCCGGGGAGCTGGCCGAGCTGCTGCGTTCGGTTTACAGCTATGGCATGTCCGCCAAGGCCTATGCCGCGGCGCAATGAAGGAGGGAAAGCACATGAAACACCAATTCCGGAAAACCGACGGCTACCGCGCGCCGCAGCTGTTGCTGGTTTCGCTCGAGGCCGGCGACCTGCTCCGCACCAGCGGGGAGGGGGACGGCGTGATTGAGCTGCCCGAAACGCCGCTCCTTCCCAAGGGCTGATGACAGGGAACAAACGGCGTCCGGCTGCCCGGGCGGCGCTGTCTGCCGCCGTGCTGCTGGCCTCCCTGCTGCTTTGCGCCTGCGTGCCGGACGACGGGCCGGCCGGCGGCCGGGGCACCGCGCCGGCTCCCACCGGGAGCCGGACGGCGGAGGCAGGGCAGGGCGGGAGCGGCTCCGGCAGCCTGCCCGGGACAACGGGGACAACGAACGGCGGCGTGGAGCTGCCGATGGACCCATTCTGAGAGATGGCTGCGGCGGGTTCCCGCCGCAGCCCCGAAACAGTCCGATACAGAGAGGAGAAGACGATGAAACGTGTATTATGGCTGCTGCTGATTTCCCTGCTGCTCTGCGGCGTGCTGAGCTCCTGTGCCGATGACCCCGCAACACCTCCGGACGGTACCGGGACAACCGACCCGGGCGCCGAAAGCACTGACCCCGGCGACATCGGCTCCGGTGAGACGCCGGAGGGCCCCGGAACTCCCGAACAGCCCGGCGAGCAGACCGAGGTGGACGTGGTCCTGTTCATCGGGGGCACCAACATGGCCGGCCGCGGCGATGCGGCAAGCTCCGCCGAATGCGCGGAGGGACACGCGTATGAGTTCCGCGCCATCAGCGACCCCACCCGTCTCTATCCCATGACCGCGGAGTTCGGCAGTGCCGAAAACAAGAACTACGGGCTCCAGGACGGCGGCCGGAAAACCGGCTCGCTGGTGCCCGCCTTTTGCGAGGCGTACTACCAGAGCACGCAGACCCCGATTGTTGCGGTTTCGGCCAGCGAGGGCGATACCACGGTGCAGGATTGGGGCGCCGGAAAGGGAAAACTGGAGGACGCGGCCGAGCGGCTTGCCGCTGCCGTGGAATTTATCGACCAGTCCGGAACCTACCGGGTGCGCCATGTGCTGGCGGTCTGGTGCCAGGGTGAGGCCGACGCCGAGGCGGGAACCGTTGCCGCGGACTATATCCGCGGTGTGGAGGCGTTGTTTGGGGCATTGTTCCGCCGCGGGCTGGAGACCTGCCTGGTGATTCAGACCGGTGCGAGCGTGGCAAAGCCGGTGCAGTATGAAATCATCCGCGAGGCCCAGCTGCAGCTTTGCAGCGAAAACGACCGGTTTGTCATGATTTCGGATGCGTTTGCCGGGCTGCTGGAAATGACCGCCGAGGGCGGCGGCTACACGCAGGAGGCCTACAATCTGGTAGGCGCCGGCGCGGGCGAAAACGCGGCGCGCTATGTGCTGGACCCCGAGGGCTATACCTTTGTCTCCGCTTCCGCAGAGGTGGAGGAGGAAGACCAGTACAACGGCCCTGGCATTGAGCTGCCGGTTGACGTCTGGAAGAAAACCGAGGATTGATTACCGACAGGTATGCGCTCCGCCCTCGGGCGGGCGCATGCCTTGTATCTGTTTTACAGGAGGATCCAATG
Source organism: uncultured Clostridia bacterium (assembly GCA_944383705.1). Lineage (GTDB taxonomy): Bacteria > Bacillota > Clostridia > Oscillospirales > CAG-272 > UMGS1865. The sequence continues at coordinate 1,092 of CALWQR010000084.1, read as the reverse complement.
ATATATCTTTCCGATTCGGTGCCGATGGCGCTGAAGCTCTGCGCGATGAAGCGGTTTGAGGCGAACGAGTTTCACATCATCCGAATTTATGCCTACAGCGTGCTGATTCTGATGCTGGACGGCGTGCTCCGCTTTTATGAAGACGGCAATCTTGTTACGCTGACCCCGGGGGAATACTATATCCAGCGCGCCGGATTGCTGCAGGAGGGGCTGAACGCCAGGCGGCAGGATCGGGAATACCATGACCCGCCCCCGGTGTATTTCTTTATGGAGTTTCAGGGCGGTGAGTACTCCGAGACCCGCCTGGGGCTCCCCATCCGCGGCAGCTTTCAGCCGGCAGCCGTAATGCCCATCATTTCGGCCTGCGAGGCCGCCTGCACCGACCGCCGCTGCACCAATACCTTTCTCATGGATTCCTATATGTACCGCGTGCTCAGCGAGCTGTATGTCAATATCCCGGACGGCAAGCAGGTCTCCAATCTGCTGTCTATGGTCAAAAAGCATATCGATTCCGAGTATTCCTCTATTTCCAACGTGCAGGACATTGCCCATCGCTTCGGCTATAACGTGGATCATCTGACCAAGCTGTTTATCCGGAAATACCGCGTGTCGCTTTACCAGTACCTGAAAAACGTGCGCATGGATCACGCAATGTGGCTGCTGCAAAATACCGGCATGAGCCTGTCGCAGATCGCCCGATCGGTCGGATATGACAATTATTCCTCCTTCTACCGGATGTTCGTCGGTACCTACCGCACCTCCCCTCGCTCTGTCTCCCGCGGCCCCGGCCGGAAGTAGATTGCTATAGGAGAAGACCTTGGAGGGGCCCGCCTCTTAAGGAGAGGCCGGTCCCTCCAAGCCTCCCCCGGCGAGACCTTCCCCGGCGTGGGCCCCCATCAATGCATACTGTATTGCAAATACGGTATGCCCGGGGGCCCACGCCGGGGAATTTCTTTTGGGAGCGGATGAAGAATTAGCAATTAGCAATGAGCAATGAACAATGAACAATAAATTATGGCTCTTTGTCAATAGTTGGGGTAGAAAAAATCTGATGAAATTGTAAGGAGCCGTTGAAAAGCGTAGGGAAAGCGT
>CALWQR010000083.1 GCA_944383705.1 uncultured Clostridia bacterium | reverse complement strand
TTTGGCGATCTTGCCTTCCGTGTGATTGATATGACGATCACCAGTAATACCGATCTTGCCGGCGTGTATAAGCAGTACGCTCAAGTAGCGCAGGCAGCGATTGACGATCTGGTTTCGGCATTACAATAAAATTCAATGAGGAAATGGAGAAAAGACATGAAAAAACTGATTGCACTTCTGGTAGCCGTCATGATGGTTTCCGTGCTCGCGCTGTCTGCTCTGCCGGTTTATGCCGCCGGCGAAACGGACGACGACGCATCTGGCAGCGTGGTATATCTGTCCGGCGAGGGCAACGATGAAAACGACGGAAGCAGGGACAACCCGGTCGCAACCCTGGCCAAAGCCTATGAGCTGCTCGGAGCCGAGGGAGGCACCATTTGCCTGATCGGCGACCTGACCATTGCGGAGGAGTATCGCGCACTGTGTGACCTCTCCGCCGACAGTGTCGGCCCGGTGACCCTGACCTCTGAGAATGATGCTATTCTGACCATTGCCGCGCAGGGAATTTGGTTCCCAAGCGATACGGTGATCGAAAACATTCACCTGCATTGTACGTATACGGAGTTTAACTCCTATCTTGTAGCCAACTGCAATTCGCTCACCATTGGGGAGAATGTCACGGTTACCAAGGCCGAGGAAGCCTATGGTTATCCCATCATTTACGGAAGTGGGTTTTATTCCTTTGCGTATATTGACAAGTTTTCGAACGACACCGCCAATATCACCATCCAGAGCGGCACCTGGTCTGAGGTGTTTGCCGGAGGCGCTACGCACGGCGAAGACGGCGCACATCTGGACGATATTCCCGGCAACGCAACAGTGACCGTGACCGGCGGCACCATCGGTGCTCTGTACGGCGGCGGCAACGGCGGTGTGGGCGGTCTTACGGTTACCATCGGGGGCAATGTGACCCTCAATGTCTCCGGCGGCACGATTGAGCAGGTGGTTGCCAACGGCAAAACCGCCAACACCCTGACCAAGGGCGATGTGACGCTGAACATCACCGGCGGAGACATTGCCTCGATTACCGTGCTGGATCATGATTCCGAGACCGAGGGCGTGAACGCGAATATCGAGGGCACCATTGTGCTCAATTGCAATGACGCATATCGTGACATTGCAACCAACTTCCCCGAGGAAGAGGAGCCGGATGACCCCGACGATCCGACCGATACCGGGGATCCTTCCGATACCGGGGATCCTTCCGATACCGATGAGCCATCTGCGCCTGAAACCTCGGGCGAGCCGACCCAAACCGAGCCAGAAGGGACGGATGCTCCCGGCACCACCGCTAGTTCGGGTGACGACGAGGGCGGCTGCGCCTCGGTTGTCGGAGGAAGCCTTGCGCTGATTGCCGTGGTCAGTGGAGCGGCTGCTTTGGTGATTCGTAAGAAGCACTGATTAAACAACGATGCGGTCTCTGTCAGCAACAGCCGGAGACCGCATCCCCTGTAAAGGAGTTTTTTATGAAAAAACAAATCAAATTCATAGGAATGATCCTTGCGTTTGTCACGCTGTTTCTCGTTTCCTGCAACAGTGGAAGCCTGCAAACCCCGGACGAAACAGACGCCGGCTCTCTCCCGCCGGTGGATACGGATGATTCCGGAAATGGTGGTAGTGAAGTGATGGGATCGATTCAGTATGCGCCGGATAACTACAATATGTGGGACAACTGGTATGTGGAAATTGACGGGGTGGTACACCTGATTCACCTCAAGGGGCTGAAAGACGGCGTTGGCTACGACCAGGATGCGGAGGCGCAGCGCGGCTTCGGACACGCGATTTCCACCGACCTCGTGCATTGGGAGGAGCAGGACGACATTCTGAACGTGGCGGATTCGGATAACCTCTACGATGTCGACTTCCGCTATACCGGAAGCGCCATCTATCACGACGGCAAGTGCTATGTGTATTACACCATGCGCCGCTGGAACGGACAGCGCATCGGCGTTGCGGTTTCCGAGGACATGGAGAACTGGACCGAATACGTTGGCAACCCGGTTCTGGTTCCGGACGGCAGATATTTTATCACCTTTGAGTCGCCCGATTCGGGCAACAGCACCAGTGAGGATTGGCCCACCATCGACTGCCGGGATTTTCTTGTGATCCCGGATCCGGAGACAGATGGCTTTCTCGGCTACTTTGTGGCGTCGGCGGAGGGGGCGTTTACCTCTCCCACCGCTGTTGTCGGCCTGGCCTATTCCAAGGACCTGCTCAACTGGGAGCAGCTCGGCATTGTGTACCGTCCGAACGGCGTCAGTATGCCCGAAATGATTGATGTGTTCGAAATCAACGGTACCTGGTATATGACACTGACCACTGCCAAGAACAACGGCGGCCTGAATATGTTCAGCGATCCCTATATCTCCCGCGCACAGATCTACGCCAGCGCTTCCACGCCCCGCGGCCCGTTTGTGGAAAACAGGGAGGACAATGTGCTGTTCGGCGGGCAGTACCTCAGCGGGTACAGCGCGCGCACCATTCTGTTCCGCGATCAGCTCCGCATGATGTATACCGATTCCAACGGCGGCAGCTCGGTGCTCTCGCTGCCCAAAACCGTCGGCCTGAACGAGGACGGCTATCTGTGCCTGTTTTATGCCTCGGATCTGCTTGACGTGCTGCGCACCGGTTCTCTGACCACCAACATTCTGGTGCAGCCCAGCACCAGCTTTGCATGGAATACGCATGGCGGTGTGTGGACAAAATCCGGAAATTCCATGAGCATCACAACCGACCCGTATAGCTGGCAGGCCGCGATTTTCGACAGCATTTCCATGAATATGGAGATGTGCTTCACGATGGAGGCATCCTCCACCGCGTCCTCCTTCGGCATTGCGCTGACCAATTCGGCCGCGCCCTCGGTTCTGAACGATATCAACCATCTGCTGGTGCTGGATCGCGAGAACGACCGCGTGTACCTGACCGACTCCACATGGGAGCTGCAGAACTGCAGATATTTTGATTTTGACGATAACAAGGAATACGAGATCCGTATGCTGCTCGTCGGCAACACGATCGAGCTTTATATCAACGGTGAATTCGTATTCAACTCCAGTATTACCAACACCGGCAGAAACCACGCCGGCATTTTCGCCAATGACGGCAGCATGTCGGTCAAGGATCTGGAGCTTTACAAACTGGAATCCTGACGGAGGAGAGGACCTTGGAGCAAATCGATAAACAAGCCCTGCAAACCGATCTGGAGCACAGCCGCAGGCTGCGCGAATATCTGATGGCGGATCGTGACCGACCCACCTATCACTTCATCTGTCCCGAGGATGACGGCAATCCGGGCGACCCCAACGCGGCGTTTTACGCAAACGGCAGGTATCATCTGATGTTCCTGTACCACTGCTGCTCGGACGGCTTCCGCTACGGGCATATGTCCAGCGCCGACCTGCTGCATTGGACGCGCCATCCGGACGCGCTGATTCCGGACGAGCTGGACGGCGGCATCTTCAGCGGAGGCGCTTTTGTGGATGCGGACGGCACCGCGTATATCTCCTACTGGGCCCTCAAAAAGGGGGATTTTGACGACGTCAACAGCGGAATCCGTCTGGCGTACAGCAGGGATATTGCAAATCATTATACAGCATGGACCAAGATGACCGCGGAGGCGGTGCCGGCAACCGAAAACGGCTGCCGCACCGTCCGGGCGGCCGACGGTACCGAGCTGCATCTGGCCGCCGCCGACCCCAGCAACATCTGGAGGAAGGGGGAATATTACTACCTTCAGGCCGGCAACCTCCCGGTGCTGCAGCGTTATGGGGGAGAGAAGGGAGAGCCCCGCTATCGCGGGGATTTCACCGATCTTTACCGTTCCCGCGATCTGGTTCATTGGGAGTATGTGCACCGGTTTTATCAGCGCCGGGCAGACAATTCCTGGACGGCTGAAACCGAGGACGACATGTGCCCCAGCTTTCTTCCGCTTCCGCGTTCCACCGCCGGCGGAGAGGCATCCGATCGGTATCTGCAGCTGTTCATTGCGCACAACCGGGGCGCACAATATTATATTGGGCGATACGACGCCGGGGACGATCGGTTCCTGCCCGAGCGGCACGGCAGAATGTCGTGGCAGGACAACAGCTTTTTTGCACCCGAGGCGCTGATGGCGCCGGACGGCCGGCAGCTCATGTGGGCATGGCTCAAGGACAACCGGCGGGAGGAGGCGCGGCGCTTCGGCTGGTCCGGCGTGTTCAGTCTGCCGCGCAGTCTGGCGCTTGCAGAGGACGGAAGCCTGCTGATCGCGCCGGCACAGGAGCTCAGGCGCCTTCGCGCCAACCGACGCGATTCCCTGACGGGGCTTCGCTCCCGCACCTGTGAGATTCGCGCGGTGCTGGAGCCGGCGGAGAACGCGCGCATGGCCGGCCTGCGGGTGCTTGCAACGCCGGACGGGCGGGAGGAAACGCTGGTGTACTACGATGCCCGCACACAGGAGCTTGTTGTGGACGGCACGAAATCGTATGGCGACCGTCCGGGAATTGTGGAGCGCGCGCCGTTTGCGTTGCATTCCGGCGAGCCGCTCGAGCTGGATGTGTTCCTTGACCGCTCTGTCGTGGAGGTGTTTGCCAACGGCAGGCAGGCCGTCTGCCGCCGGGTATACACCGCCAGTCAGGAGGCGGACACCGTATCCTTCTGCATGGGGGGGGATGTGCGGGTCCGGGAGCTGGATGTGTGGGATATGATCCCTACCAACCCATATTGATCAGGGGCAATATCCGTCTTCCGGCGGCGCTGGTGTGCCGCCGGATTTTGCTTGGCGAACCGGCAAAGCAGGGAATACAGCCCTGCGGAATTGACAAGCGCAGAGAAATGTGCTAAAATATTCTCGTCAGAGTACCACGGCCATGGGACGCCCGTTCTGCCATGCCGGGTACAGAGGTCTGTCAGGCTGTCGTTTTCATGGCCGGGCGTCGGATGGGATGAACCGAAACAATACAGGCTGCCGCGCTCAGATGGTCCGAAGTGCGGCGCGGCGGAAAGGAAGTGTGGTTGATATGAATACCTATATTGGAATTGACCTTGGAACCTCCTCGGTCAAGCTGCTGCTCATGCGGGCGGACGGCGCGATTTTGCGGACTGCTAGACGGGATTACGCCGTTTCCTGCCCGCTGCCCGGATATTCCGAACAGAATCCGGAGGATTGGTATGAACAAACGGTGGAGGGGCTGGGGGAACTGCTGCGGGGCGTATCCCGGCGCGACGTTCAAGGCATTGGAATTGCCGGTCAGATGCACGGCCTGGTGCTGCTGGACCGTCAGGGGCAGGTGATCCGGCCTGCCATTCTGTGGAACGACGGCAGAAGTGCCGCACAGACCGAACGCCTGAACCGGGAGCCGGGCAAGCAGAAGCTGACCGAGTGGACCGCAAACTTTGCCTTTACCGGTTTTACCGCCCCCAAGCTGCTGTGGGTGCGGGAAAATGAGCCGGAAAATTACGCCAGAATTGCAAAGGTGCTGCTGCCGAAGGATTACCTGCTTTACCGCTTGAGCGGCGGTTTTTATACCGATCCGAGCGACGCCTCGGGCACACTGTATTGGAACGTCCGGAACGGCCGATGGTCGGAGGAAATGCTGGAGTTGTGCGGCATCCGGCCGGAGTGGCTGCCCGAGCCTGTGGCGAGCCATGTGGTGGTCGGCGGACTGCTGCCCGAGCTGGCCGAGGCGCTGGACCTGCCGAATGCGGTGCTGGTGGCCGGAGCCGGCGACAATGCCGCGGCGGCGGTTGGCAACGGCGTTCTTGCGCTGGGGGATTGCAGCATTTCGGCCGGAACCTCGGGAACCGTGCTCATCCCGACCGGGAGCTGTATTGCCGACCCGTCGGCAGCCGTGCATTCCTTTGCGCAGGCCGACGGCGGATATATGCAGCTGGGCTGTATCCTCTCGGCCTCGTCCTGCGGGAAATGGTGGATTGAGCGGATTCTGCACACCAAGGATTATGACGGGGAACAGGCCGGCGTTCGCACGGAACAGCCGAGCGGCTTATACTTTCTGCCCTATCTGGCAGGGGAACGCGCGCCCTACAATGACCCGTATGCGCGGGGTGTGTTCTTCGGGCTGCGTCAGGATACCGGACGCGTCGAGATGACCCAGGCGGTATACGAGGGCGTGACGTTTGCTTTTCGGGATATTCTCGAGCTGGTGCGGGCGCGTGGAATCCGTCCGGCGTCTGCCGTGCTGTGCGGCGGAGGTGCAAGGTCGGGCTTTTGGCCGCAGATGATTGCCGACATTCTCAATCTGGAGCTTCGCCTGCCCGAAAACGAGGAAGGGCCCTCACTTGGAGGAGCGCTTCTGGCAGCCGTTGGCTGTGGGGAATATCCGGATCTTCCCGCGGCGGTTGCGAGCCGGCCGGCTCCCCGGCGCGTGTTTCTGCCACGCCCGGAGGTTACGGCGCGCTATGAGGAGGCATATCGGTTTTATCATTCACTTTACCCATGTATGCGGGATGCGTTTTCCGTGTTGCACAGATTGTTTTGAAAGGAAGCCGCCTGCTTATTTTGCATATTGCGGATAAAAAGTATCCATATTGACCTTTCCGTGTTTATGAGGTTGCTTTTTTCGATAAATGCACGTTCCATCTTTTTTCAAGGCTTCTACCATATTCAGCTTTGGATCCGGAGAGGCGTCCATTCTGCGGCCAATGCCGCAGAACAGACGTTCTTTGTCTGTTGCCAACCCGCCCCACTCCATTCGCGCCGAGTTGTGCGAAAAAAGCTCTTGCAATGCGGGCCGATCTGTGTTATAATATTACAGGACGAAAACTGAACGCGAAGGGAGTGCATGAGAATAGAAGAGTATACTTCCGGAGAGACCGAAAGCGTGGAGGCGCTGCGCGAACAGGCCGCAGGCTATCTCAACGCGCTTTTGCTGGTATATGACGAGGTATTTGAATTTGATTCCCGGTGGATGACGGTCAAACGTCTGCGGCGCGGCCGGCCGTTCGGTGGGGAAAAGGCCTATCCGATGCAGGAGGCCGTTGCCCGGATCTCGGGCAATCTGCTGCCCGAGGACCGGGGGCTGCTGCTGGCGGTGTTCGACCGCTTCTCCAATCACTCCGCCGGCCGGGCCGGGCTGGAGGCGCCCTTCCGCATTGAGTTCCGGATATTCGCGGGCGGCGTCATCAAATCCTGCATGGGCGTGTTTCTGACCACCGGGGAGAACACCTATCTGTTCTGCTGCTCGGACGTCACCGGTCAGCGCGAAAACGAGCGCCTGCGCCGGGAATACCGCCTGCTCTCGCAGGAAAAGCAGCAGGTGCTGGAGGTGCTGCGCATCTACTCGGGAGAGCTGCTGGTGTTCCGGGTGGAAAACGGCATTGTCAAGCCCTTTACCATCAACGAGACCATCTGCGACTTTTTCGGCGTCAGCCGCGAGGACTGGTTCCGATTTATGAAATCCGGCGGTCCGATTGACGAGTTTCTGGCCAACAGCTGCTTCAGCTATGAGGATTACGAACGGCTGCTGCGCGAGGGAGAAATCGAGGTCAACTATATCGAGGTTTCCAACGACGCCGAGCGCCGGATGCGCGCCCGCTGCATCTCGGCCCCGGGCGAGCGGAGCACCGCATACTATATTCTGCTGCGCGACATCACCGATGACCGTCCCGCGCCGGCGCAGCCAACCCCGGCCGGCGAGAGCGCCCGGGCGGAGGCGGAGGAGCCCCGGCGGCCGGAGGTGTTTATCCGGACCTTCGGGTATTTCGACGTGTTTGTGGACGGCAAGCCGATTGCCTTCAAAAACGAGAAAACCAAGGAGCTGTTCGCCATTCTGGTGGACCGCCGCGGGGGTTATGTCTCCTCGGGCGAGGCCATCGGATATCTGTGGGAGAACGAGCCGGCCAACAAGGTAACGCTTTCGCGCTACCGCAAGGTGGCGCTGCGGCTGAAGAATTTTCTCGATGAGCACGGCATTGCCGACATTGTGGAGTCGGTAGACGGCAAGCGGCGGGTGGTCACCGAACGGGTGCGCTGCGACCTGTACGACTATCTCTCGCGCGACCCGCAGTATGAGCATCTGTTCAACGGCCTGTACCTGCTCAATTACAGCTGGGCGGAAACCACGCTGGGCGAGCTGCAAAGCATCAGCGGGCAGACGGCGGGAGCGCCCGAGTGAGCCCCACGGGTGCGCGCCGGGTGCTCCCCGCGGCCCGTGTGGGCATGACGGACGGCAGGGACTACGGAAAACGGAACGGAGCAGAACAAAGATGGAGCTGATACAATTCCCGCAGGAAGGGTGCGACCCGCTGCTTGCCGGCAGAATTCTGGAATTGGAACAGACCGCATGGCACGGAAACGGAGACATCCCCCTCGGCATCTGTCGTGTTTCTTTGCAGACGTACAGGAAATCATTGTCGCAATGAAATAACGAACAAGGAGGAAAACTCGGTGAAACTTTGCATTGGATATACCGGAATAGTCTAAAAAATAATTCAAAAGGAGATGACTATTTATGGCTATTCCGGATAGCAAAAAAATATATCCCCGTGAAGGGGACGATACGATCGTGTATCTGAAAAACGTAATCACAAACCCGAACATTGAAGTCGGTGATTTTACTTTTTACAACGACTTCGTGAACGATCCGAGGGACTTTGAAAAGAACAATGTTCTCTATCATTATCCTATCAATCATGACAAACTGAAAATCGGAAAGTTCTGTTCGATCGCCTATGGGACTAAGTTTCTGTTCAATAGTGCCAATCACACGATGCGCTCGCTCTCGACCTATCCGTTCCCCATCTTCTATGATGAATGGGAACATAGACTCTGGGCTGACAAGGCTTGGGACAACAAGGGCGATATCGTAATCGGCAACGATGTGTGGATCGGCTTTGAGGCCGTTATCCTTGCCGGTGTTACCATTGGCGACGGCGCAATTATCGGAGCGCGTGCGGTTGTAACAAAGGATGTCCCGCCTTATACCATTGTTGGCGGCGTTCCTGCAAAACCGATACGAAAGCGTTTTTCAGATGAAGATATTGCGGCACTTTTGGCATTAAAATGGTGGGATCTTCCGCCTGCCC
>CALWQR010000082.1 GCA_944383705.1 uncultured Clostridia bacterium | reverse complement strand
TGCGGCATCAAGGAGGATTTGGGCGTGGTGCTGGACGAGGCGGGCTTTCCCGAGTGCCTGAATGCGATGCAGATCGGCCGCGTGCTGCAAAACAGCTATCGGAACTGGGATGAGGCACAGTTTGAAGGGTATCTGAGCCGTCTGGCTCTGCCTGTCCGCAAGCCTTTCCGCTCCTTCTCGCGGGGGATGAAGATGAAGCTCGCCATTGCGGTGGCGCTTTCGCACCACCCAAAGCTGCTCATTCTCGACGAGCCGACCTCCGGGCTGGACCCGGTTGTGCGCAGCGAGGTGGTGGAGCTGTTCGGAGAATTTACCCGGGACGAGAGTCACGCGGTGCTGATTTCCTCGCACATTGTCAGTGATCTGGAGCGGCTCTGCGATTATATCGCGTTTCTGCACCGGGGCCGGCTGATGCTCTGTGAGGAAAAGGACGCTTTGCTGGAGCGCTACGGCGTGATACACGAGACCGCCGCGTTTGTGGCGGGGCTGGAGCCATCGGCCGTGCTGGGCAAGCGGGAGTCGGCTTATGGCGTGGAGGCGCTGGTGTGCCGGAGCCAGATTCCGCACGGCACGCCGGTCAGCCCGGTGAGCATAGAGGATCTGTTTGTTTGGATGACAAAGGGGGATATGTGAGATGAAGGGCTTGCTGCTCAAGGATTTTTATATGCTGATTTACTATGGCAAGGTTTTTTTGCTGCTGATGCTGGTGTTTCTGGTGGCGGGAACGGCGATCGAGCAGAACACCGTCTTTCTGTTTTTTCCCTGTCTGTTTGCCGGAATTCTGCCCATGACGCTGCAGGCTTACGACGAGCGATCGGGCTGGTGCCATTTCAGCGGTACGCTCCCCTATACCCGCGCGCAGTTGGTGTCGGTCAAGTATCTGTTCGCCCTCCTGCTCGGCGGGGCGGTTGTGCTGCTGACCACGGTGTTGTTTGTGCTGTCTTCGGCGCCGGCCTTCTCGCTCCCCAAGCTGCTGGCATTGCTGGCTGTGGCCGGCACGGTGACTCTTCTTGTTCCGGCGCTGTTGCTGCCGTTTGTCTTCCGGTTCGGCTCGGAAAAGGGGAGAATCGCCTACCTGATTCTGGTTGGCGGCCTGTGCGCCGGGGGGCTGTTTTTCCTGCGGAGCGGACAAGGGCAGCCCTCTCTGCCCGGGTGGGCCGGACCCGGCGTGTTCTTCGGCGCCGCAATGCTGCTGTTTGCCGGCTCCTGGCTGCTTTCGGTTGTCATCTACCAAGCGCGCGAGGCCGTGTAATGGCTCCCGCACAGCAGGAACCAATATCCCCGCGGATGCGGCAACCCCAACGCCCCCGGCGAAAGGTTTTCTTTCGCCGGGGGCGTTGGGGTTGCCGTGCGGTCCCGGCCGGAACGCAAATGGTCAGTAGACCATGGTGTGTCAATTTGCGCTCAGGAGCACACTTTTTTGAATACCGCATGAAGCACTTTTTTGTAGAATATTTTGATAATCCGTTGCAATCCACACAAAGGTGTGGTATAATAGGATTGGACACGGATATTTTGCTATACAACCGAGAATTGCCAATTCAAAATAACAGAGATCGGATTCATCCTAAAAGATACGATTTATCATATGGAGGACGGCGTTCTGAAAAAGATCAAATAGGGGACACTGACGGGGGGCGAGAAATGTCAACATTCAAAATGATCAAACGGCATTTTAAGCGCAATCGCGCGATTTTCTGTATTCTGATTGCATGCCAGATCTGCGCCGTTTTCGCGTTTTGTTTTTTGTTTCTGTATTTTGATTCGATTCAGGCCTACAATATGGTGGAACCGCGTTTGATTGTTTCGTTTTCCTCCGGGGAATCACCCGAAGAGACGCTGGCGCGGGTGGATGAGCTGTGCGCCGCCATGCCGGACGCCATCGACCGGGCGTGGCTCCGGAGCAGCTATAACGGCGCGTCGGTCAAAGCGCACTGTCTGTATCACGAGGTGGATGATGTTTTTCTGCGAGCCGGCCGCTTTTTCGAGCCGGCCAACGGGCACACGCTGCCGCAGTGCATTACCGGTTCGCCCATGGTAGGGGAAGCGGCGTCCTATCCGGTCGGTTCTACCGTGGAGGTGTTCGGGGAACCGCACGAGGTCATCGGCATTTCCTTCGGGGACGATTGGGAGGTGGACAGGGAATCCATTCCTTTACTTCCACAGGCCGATGGTGTGGAGGTGAGATTTGCGGAGGGAGTTTCACACCTCGCGCAAAAAGAATGCCAAATAGAAGCGGAGCGACTGTTTTCCTCGGGCAAGGTCGAGCTGGTGCGGGACACCTCCGGTACATGGGGTGAAGTCGGCATACTGGAGCTGATTCTGTTCGTGATCATTCTGCTGATTATTTTTGTCAATTTCGCGGCTCTGTTCCTGTATATCCTGAAGGAGGACCGCACCCCGTTCCGGGTGTTCCGCCTGCTGGGGTGTACGCTGCAAAACGCCGTGCGCATCAGCATGAAGGAAATTCTGCTGGTCAGCTTTGGCAGCCTTGCCTTTGGGATTCTCCTCTTTCAGACGTTGGTTGCCCGCGGCATTTCGCTGCTCAATCCTGATTTTTTGCCGCAGTTGTACTGGAAAAGCGTGGGACTCATTGCCGTTTGCTATCTGATTGGAGTGGTGCTGCTGTTTCTCCCTTTGGTATGGGTTCAGTTCCGCAGGCATGTGTTCCTGCCGAGAAAGGGGGAAACATGAAATGAGTGCAAGCAGGCTGTTCAGTCAGTCAGGTATCGCTTTTCGGCTGCTCATCAAAAACTTATTCATCAATTTGGTATTGTGCCTGCTGGTTTTTGTGTGCGTCCTGTCCTGCAACTACGCATGGTATCAGGCGAGGGAAATTGGTGAAAATTACCGCATCATAGCGTCTTTGAAGCATGAAAAAACGCTGCTGTGCATGGGATACGACCTTGACTTCTCGGGGCTGGAGATTCCGCACTCCGAGGGAGGCATGCGCAGAGCGATCGTTTCGGACCAGTTACGGGTTTATTTTTATGCCAAGGCCCTGCCGGAGCATATTACCATTCCGCTTTCCAAAGGCTCTTGGCAGAGCGAGCCGCAAACGGTGGGGGAAACGGTTTACTACCCGATGGTGGTCAGCCGGGAGACGTCACCCTACAAAATGGGCAGCCGTCATCGGATACAGTTATTGAACGGGACCACTGTTCATATTTATATCTGCGGTGTGCTCAACCGGGAGCAGCGGTTTGTCAATCTGAGTGCCGTGACCAACGCGGTCAACGCGGATTATCTGGTGGGGGAGTGTGACCGCAACACCGTGTCGCTGTTCGGCATCGAGGAGCTGTATCCCTCCGAGGTCACGCATGGGATGTATGTGTCGGAAACCGGCCCAAAATTCGTGTTTTTCGATGAAAATCTCTCGGAGGAGGACTACATGGAGTGCTACCGGTATTGCCGGGACCAGGGTTTTGTTTATACATACGATGCGCTGATGGAGGCCTGCCGTGAGCAGCTCCGGCAGGGCTACACCTTTTTCCTGCCGCTGGTGCTTTGCCTGGCGCTGTTGAGCATTGTCGGCGTCATCAGCTTTACCGTGCTCTCGGTCAAAAACAATACCGTATATTACAGTTGCTTTTTGCTTTGCGGGGGGACCAGAAGCGACTGCATCCGGCTCTCGGTGTTCAACCTGTGCTGGATTGCGCTGTTCGGCCTGCTGATTACGCTGTTTGTCACCGGCTTGTTCATCAATGCCGGCGTGTTTGACGGCTGGTATCAGGTGACTGCCGCCAATGTCTGCATCTCGCTGGGGCTTGGGGCGTGCGTGCCGCTGCTGGGCTGGCTGGTTACCGTCCTGCTGTTCAAAAACAAAACTAATCTTCAACTGTTGAAAGCGGAAGCGTGAGCGCTGCGGAAAGGCGAGAGATGATTGAAATCAAAAATCTGACCAAGGAATATGTGCAGGGCAGAAGCCGGATTGCTGCCCTGAAGGATGTGACGCTCACCCTTGGGGAGGGAATGACCGCGATTGTGGGAACCTCGGGGGCAGGGAAGAGCACGCTTTTGCATGTGCTCTCGGGCATGGAGCCGTTTGAGCGCGGCAGTGTGACGATTGACGACGTCCCCATTGCCGGACTGTCTGAAAAAGAGATGGCGGCCTTCCGCAACCGGAATATCGGAATGGTGATGCAGCAGTATTCGCTGATTCCGGATTTTTCGGTTCTGGAAAATGTCTGGCTGCCTCTGACCTTTTCGGAAAAGCGCTGTCCCAGGAGCGAACGGCTCGAGCTGGCCAAGCAGGCCGTGCGCACCGTGGGCATTGAGGAGCTGACCGGGCGGCCGGTGGATACGCTCTCGGGCGGGCAGATGCAGCGGGTTGCCATTGCCCGGGCGATTGTCAACTCGCCGCGCTATCTGTTCGCGGATGAGCCGACCGGCGCCCTGGACGGCGAGAATACCGAAAAAGTTCTGGAGGTTTTCCGCAAAATCGCCGAGGGGGGCGTTTGCGTGCTGATTGTTACGCACGATATGCATGTGGCCGGGTGCTGCCGGCGCATCGTGCGGCTGGAGGACGGCAGGCTGGTCCGGAGCTGAAGAAGCGGAGAAAGAAGAGAGAGCCGCCCCGGCAGGGCTTTGCCAGAACTGGCAGCCCTGCCGGGGCGGCTCCCCCGCTGCGGTATACTTGCGGGATTCCTGCGGTGTGCTCAGAGATATCTGCCCGTGATGCTGTCCGGGTTTTCCCGGATCTGCTCCGGGGTGCCGGCGGCCACAATCCTGCCTCCGGCCTCTCCGCCCCCCGGCCCCATATCGATGACGTAGTCGGCGTTGCGGATGATGTCGGTGTCATGCTCAATCACCACCACCGTGGCGCCGCTGTCAATCAGGGTACGGAAGACCTCCAGCAGCACCTGCACGTCCAGCGGGTGCAGGCCGATGGAGGGTTCGTCAAACACAAACACCGAATCGTCCTGCGCCCGGCTCATTTCCCCGGCCAGCTTCAGCCGCTGGGCCTCGCCGCCCGAAAGGCCGGGCGTTTCCTCCCCCAGTGTCAGGTACCCCAGCCCCAGCTGCCGCAGCACCTGCAGGCGCTGGCTGACGGTCTTCATCCCGGCGCAGAAGTCCAGGGCCGAGCCGACGTCCATCTCCATCAGCTCGGGCAGCGAGCGGAGCGTTCCGTCCGCACCGGGCAGGCGGAGCTCATAGGCTCCCCTGGCGTAGCGCGAGCCGCGGCAGTCGGGGCAGGGAATGGTGACGTCGGGCAGAAACTGCACGTCCAGGCTGACCGTGCCGGTGCCGTCGCAGCCCGGGCAGCGCAGGCTGCCGGTGTTGTAGGAGAAATCGCCTGCCCGCAGCCCCCGTGCCTTTGCCTCGGGAAGGGCGGCGTAGCGCTTGCGCAGCTCGTCGTGCACGTCGGCATAGGTGGCCACGGTGGAGCGCACGTTGATGCCGATGGGGGTGGCGTCGATCAGCTTGACCTGCCGGATGCCGTCGGCGCGGATCTCCCGCACGTGCGGGGGCAGCTTTTCCTGCCGGATGGCCGCCCGCAGCGCGGGCACCAGACTTTCCAGCACCAGGGTGGTCTTGCCGGAGCCCGACACGCCGGTAACGGCGGTCAGCCGTCCCTTGGGCAGGGTGATCTCCAGTGGCTTGACGGTGTGGATGCGGTTGGTGGAAAGCCGGATGCAGCCCTGGTCGAACAGGGCTTCCGGGGCGCACCGGGGCAGGCACGGCGCGGCCCGGCCTGCCAGGAACGGGCCGATTTGCGAGGCCGGGTTGGCCGCCAGGTCCGCCACGCTCCCCTCGGCCGTCACGTGTCCTCCCCGCGCTCCGGCTTCCGGGCCCATTTCAATCAGCCAGTCGGCCTCGCGCAGGATCTGCGTATCGTGATCGACCAGAATCACCGAATTTCCGTCGGCAATCAGGTCGCGCACCACGCCGGTCAGCCCCACGATGTTGGAGGGATGCAGACCGATGGAGGGCTCGTCCAGCACATACAGCACGCCGGTGGTGCGGTTGCGCACCGCGCGGGCCAGCTGCATCCGCTGCCGCTCGCCGGTGGAAAGGGTGGAGGCGGCGCGGTCCAGCGCCAGGTATCCCAGCCCCAGCTCCATCAGCCGCGCGGCAGTTTCGGTGAACGAGGCGCAAATGCTCCCGGCCATCGCCCGCATGGGCGCGGGCAGAGAATCCGGCACGCCGCGCACCCAGTCCAGCAGGTCGGAGAGCGTCATGGCGCAGGCCGCGTCCAGCGCAATCCCGCGCAGCAGCGGCGCCCGCGCCGCCGCTGAGAGGCGTGTTCCCCCGCAGTCGGGGCAGACGTCCTCCCGCAGGAATTTTTCCACCCGCTTCATGCCCTTCTCATCCCGGACCTTTGCCAGGGCGTTTTCCACGGTGTAGATGGCGTTGTAGTAGGTAAAGTCCAGCTCTCCGGCCTGGTTGGTGTTTTTGGCCTTGTACAGGATGTGCTTTTTGACGGCCGGGCCGTGAAACACAATGTCCTTCTCGCGCGGGGTCAGATCCCGGAAGGGGACGTCGGTGCGCACCCCCATTTCCCGGCAGACATCGGTCATCAGCGACCACATCAGGCTGTTCCATGGAGCCACGGCGCCCTGGTCGATGGTCAGCGATTCGTCCGGCACCAGCGAATCGGGATTGACCGTGCGCACGCTGCCGGTCCCCCCGCAGGTGGGGCAGGCGCCCTGTGAGTTGAAGGCCAGCTCTTCGGCCGTGGGCGCGTAAAAGTGCGCTCCGCACTCCGGGCACACCAACTCCTTTCCGGCGGCAACCGCCAGCGAGGGGGGCAGATAGTGGCCGTTCGGGCAGCGGTGGCAGGCCAGGCGCGAGTACATCAGGCGCAGGCTGTTCAGCAGCTCGGTGCCGGTGCCGAAGGTGCTGCGGATGCCCGGAACCCCCGGCCGCTGGTGCAGTGCCAGCGCCGCCGGTACGTACAGCACCTCGTCTACCGTCGCCTTGGCGGCCTGTGTCATCCGCCGGCGGGTGTAGGTGGAAAGCGCGTCCAGATAGCGCCGCGAGCCCTCGGCGTACAGCACGCCCAGGGCCAGCGAGGATTTGCCCGAGCCGGATACCCCGGCAATTCCGACGATTTTGTGCAGGGGGATGTCCACATCGATGTTTTTCAGATTGTGGACCCTTGCCCCGCGGATGCAGATGTGATCAATCATGGTGTACCCCTTCCGCAGGTTGCAGCGCCCCGTCCCGCGGCCGGAAGGGCCCGGGCGGGTTTCGCCTGCGCAGGCTCCGGCCTGCGCGGCGCTGCCTATGGTTGCCTATAGTATAGTACAAAATGCGGGCACTGTCAATAGCCGGACGCAAAATCCGCCGCCGCAGGCCCCTCAGGAGCGGACATGTCGGAATTTTCCGCAAAAAAATACGGAAATTGCGGGGAATTTTGAAAACGGCTCTTGACAAAATCCGGCCGGTTGTGCTATAATAAAACGAATGAACGTGCTTGTCCGTGCACGCCCCCGGCGGGGTGCAGACCGGCCGGGCAATTGCCGCATTTGCGGAGAACGGGTCTTGTCGCTGCCGGCAGGGCTTTTTTGCTAAAAAAGGAGAATGAATATGGCTGTTTTTCTGAACGAACCTTCCCACACCTTCAATGAATACCTTCTGATTCCGGGGTATTCCTCCAGCCAGTGCATCCCGGCGAATGTCAGCCTCCGGACGCCTCTGGTCAAGTACCGCCGGGGGGAGGAGCCGGCGATTGCCATGAACATTCCCATGGTGTCGGCCATCATGCAGTCGGTATCCGGCGACCGCCTGGCGGTTGCGCTGGCCACCGAGGGGGGCGTGGCCTTCATTTACGGCTCGCAGTCGGTAGAGGATGAGGCGGCCATGGTCAAGCGCGCCAAAAACCACAAGGCCGGCTTTGTCATCAGCGATTCCAATATCACCCCGGATGAGACCCTGGCCGATATCATCGCGCTCAAGGCGCGCACCGGGCATTCCACCGTGGCCGTGACCGAGGACGGCAGCGCCACCGGCCGGCTGCTGGGCATTGTCACCGGGCGGGATTACCGCATCAGCCGCATGGACCCCGCCACCAAGGTCTCGGAGTTCATGACTCCGTTTGAAAAGCTGGTCTGGGCCCGGGAGGGAACTACGCTCAAGGAGGCCAACGACATCATCTGGGACAACAAGCTCAACTCGCTGCCGATTATCAGCGAGGAGGGCAACCTGTGCTACATGGTCTTCCGCAAGGACTACGAAACCCACAAGAGCAACCCGAACGAGCTGCTGGACGTCTCCAAGCGCTATGTGGTGGGCGCCGGCATCAACACCCGGGATTATGCCGAGCGGGTCCCCGCGCTGGTGGAGGCCGGGGCCGACGTGCTGTGCATCGATTCCTCCGAGGGATTTTCGGAATGGCAGAAACTGACCCTGGAGTGGATCCGCCGGGAGTACGGCGACTCGGTGAAGGTGGGCGCCGGCAACGTGGTGGACGGCAAGGGCTTCCGCTTCCTGGCCGAGTGTGGTGCCGATTTTGTCAAGGTCGGCATCGGCGGCGGCTCGATCTGCATCACCCGTGAGACCAAGGGCATCGGCCGCGGACAGGCCACGGCTCTGATTGACGTCTGCCGGGAGAGAGACCGGTACTTTGAGGAGACCGGAATCTATGTGCCGGTCTGCTCGGACGGAGGCATCGTGTATGACCATCACATCACGCTGGCCCTGGCCATGGGCGCGGATTTCGTAATGCTGGGCAGATACTTCGCCCGGTTCGACGAAAGCCCCTCCAACCGCGTCAGCATCGGCGGTACGTATTACAAGGAGTATTGGGGCGAGGGCTCGGCCCGCGCGCGCAACTGGCAGCGCTATGACCTGGGCGGCGATAAAAAGCTTTCGTTCGAGGAGGGCGTGGATTCGTATGTCCCGTATGCCGGCAGCCTGAAGGACAACGTGGCCATGTCGTTGGCCAAGGTGCGCTCCACTATGTGCAACTGCGGCGCGCTCACCATCCCCGAGCTGCAGCAAAAGGCGGTGCTGACCCTGGTGTCCGCTACCAGCATCGTCGAGGGCGGCGCCCATGACGTCATCCCCAAAGAAAAAAGCACTACCGTGAAATAAAGGATAATCCCCTGAGAAGACCTTGGAAGGCCCCGCCTGATAAGGTTCATACCATTGGAGAAGACCTTGGAGGGCCCCGCCTCTTGAGGAGAGGCCGGTCCCTCCAAGCCTCCCCCGGCGAGA
Source organism: uncultured Clostridia bacterium (assembly GCA_944383705.1). GTDB lineage: Bacteria > Bacillota > Clostridia > Oscillospirales > CAG-272 > UMGS1865. Next base: position 29 of record CALWQR010000082.1, on the reverse strand, counting down.
CCTTTCCCCGACACAGGCCCCCATCAATG
>CALWQR010000081.1 GCA_944383705.1 uncultured Clostridia bacterium | reverse complement strand
ACTTTTTCAAAAGTTTGCGGGGTCGAGGGCGCGGAGCCCTCGTCGCCCTCCGCAGAGGGCGAAATTCCTATACGGCGCTTTCTTTTTGCCAAGCTTTTTCTTTGCGCCTACATGCTCAAAGAAAAAGCGGATAAACGCTTTTGTACAATTTTTATTTGATACGCCTTTTGTCTACAACCTACGGGCGCCCCTCAGTCTGCCCAGAGATCGGCCGGGTACTCGCCGCGCCCGGTCATCTCACGGATGGCCGCCTTGACGCGCGGCTTATCCTCGGCATACGTCACGCCCTGCCACAGTGCCGTGGTGGGATAGACGCGGATGTCGCACAGCCCGCGGTCCTTTTGCGCCTGCACGGCAAAGGGCAGATAAAACTCGGCCTTCAGGGGGTTGTCGCCGCACCCGGCGTAAAAGCCGCGGAACTCGTCCTCCAGATTCCCGAAGATATCCGGCGTAAAGCCCCAGCAGTTCATGGAGACAATCGTGTCAAACGGCAGGGGGCGCCAGGTGCTGCCGTCCTCGTCCAGATATGCGGCGCAGTCCGCGCGCTTTTCAATTTTGGTGCGCTCGGTCACCCGTATCAGCATTCCCTGCGCGTCCACGTCGCACACCCCGCGCGAGACCGTGCCGTTTTCGGTCAGGGTGTTGCCCAGCCGGAAGCCCACCATGCAGTGGTGCGCCGGCCTGCCGCTCAGGCCCGGGCGGGAGAGGTGACGCGCCAGCTGCCGGAAGGTATCCCGGCCGTAAAAATCGTCGGCGTTGATCACGGCAAAATTGTCGTTGACCGCGTACCGGGCGCAGTACACCGCGTGTCCGGTACCCCAGGGCTTGGTCCGCCCCTGGGGCAGCGTCAGTCCCTCGGGCAGCTCGCCCAGCTCCTGATAGACATAGGAAACACGGATCCGCCGTTCAATCCGGTGGCCGATGGTCTCCCGGAACTGCTCGTAATTCTCCTTTTTGATGATGAATACCACATGGTCAAAGCCCGCGCGGATGGCGTCATACACCGAAAAATCGATGATGAAATTGCCCGCATCGGTCATGGGATCCAGCTGCTTCAGTCCGCCGTAGCGCGAGCCCATTCCGGCCGCCAGAATTACCAAGGTCATAGCAAATTCTCCTTTTCAGTTTTCTTCTCTAATTATACACGATGTTGCCGGGAATGTAAAGGGGTTTGGATAAAAATTTCCGTAAATTTCTCCGTTTGCCAAGCAGAAGGAGCTTTTTTTCGGATCCGCCGGACCAAATTTGAAAAAAGCATTGACAAATCGGACTTGGTCTGCTATAATTGTACCAGATGAGACAAATTCGGAGGAGATATGGAGCTATCGGAAAAGGACCGCAGCCGGCTCTGCGGGCATCCCCTGTTCCGGGAGGTGCCGCCGGCACTGCTGCGCGGAGTGCTGGAGCGCTGGGGCGAAGGGGTGCGGGAGTACGCGCCCGGCGAGCGCATCTGCTGCCCGGAAAACCACTGCCGCAAGGCCGGGCTGGTGCTGTCGGGCCGGGCAACGGTCACCACGCCGGACGCCGCCCGCACGGTGCTGCTGCAGGTGCTCACGCCGGGCAGCCTGTTCGGGGTGGCCAACCTGTTCTCGGAGGAGCCCTATGTCAGCCTCATCCGGGCCGACGGTCCCTGCCGCTGCGTGGTGTTTGCCGAGGCGGCCGTGGCGCAGCTGCTGGACGAAAGTCCGGCCTTCCGGGCAGGCTATATCGGCTTTCTGAGCGACCGGATCCGCTTTCTCAACCGCAAAATCGGGTACCTGACCGCCGGGAGCGCCGAGCGCAGGCTGGCGCTCTACCTGGCCTCGCTCGGGCAGGGGGAGGTACGCCTGACCGAATCCATCACCTCGCTTTCGGATTTGCTCAATCTCGGCAGAGCCTCCCTTTACCGGGCGTTCGACCGGCTGTGCGCAGACGGCTACCTGATACGGAACGGCAGAAACCTGACCATTCCCGACCCGGCGGCCATGCTGAACGCCTACCAGTAATTCTTATTTTCCTTCAGAAAGGATCGTACCATGAAATTCCGTATTTTGACACTGCTGCTTGCACTGCTGATGCTCTTCTCGTTTGCGTCCTGTACGCAGGATCCGGGCCCAGACGCCGGCACCGGGTCGGCCGAGGGCACCGGCGAAGGCCAGACCCCCACGGCCACCGACGTCCGGGTGTACACCCTCAACGGCACCACCGGCTTTGGCATGGCCAAGCTGATGGACGACGCCGCCAAGGGCGCCTTTTCGACCGAGAACTATACGTTTGACGTAAAAACCGACGCCTCCGAGGTGCTGACGGCTCTGGTCAGCGGCGACGTGGACATTGCCGCCCTGCCCACCAACGCGGCCTCCACGGTCTACAACAAAACCAAGGGCGGGGTGAAAATTCTCGCCATCAACACGCTGGGCTGCCTGTTCCTGCTCAACACCGGGGACGACGCCGTCACCTCGCTGTCCGGTCTCTCGGGCAAAACCGTTTACTGCCCCGCGCAGAACCCCACCTTCATTTTCACATACCTCTGCCAGCAGAACGACCTGGAGGTGATTACGGACGGTACGCCGGGCGAGGGACAGGTGCTGATTGATTCGACCTCCTACGCCGCGCCGGCCAACCTGCGGGACGCGGTAGCCAGCGGCAGCGTGAAGCTGGCCGTGCTGCCCGAGCCGATGGTGACCATTGCCGTGAGCAAGGGAAAGACCGCCACCCCCGCTGTGGATGTGAAGGTGGCCCTGGACCTGACCGCCGAGTGGGATAAGCTGCCCGGCAAGGCCGGCACGCTGGTGCAGGGCTGCGTGGTGGTGCGCACCGCGTTCCTGGAGGAGCACCCCGAGGCCGTGGCAAATTTCCTTACGGCATACGAAGCCTCGATCGATTATCTGAACGACAATCCCGCAGAGGCCGCCGCGCTGGTTCAGACCTACGGCATTTTTGAAAACGCCGCAGTGGCGGAAAAAGCCATTCCGAAGTGCAACGTCCGGTATATCGACGGGGGCGAGATGAAATCCGCTGTCGGCACGTATCTGGAAATTCTGAGCGAAGTGAACGCCAACTCCATCGGCGGACAGGTACCCGAGGACGACTTTTACCACATCGCGCAATGAAATCCTGGAAAAAAGCGCTCCGCCTGCTGCTCTCCATCGCCTTTTGGGTGCTGGTCTGGGAGGCGGCAGCCCTCGGCGTGGGGAACAGCCTGCTGTTCCCCACGCCGCGCATCGTTTTGCAGACCCTGTGGGAGCTGATGGGCACCCCGCAGTTCTGGCATGCCACCGGGCTCTCTCTCTGGAACGTGCTCTCGGGCATTCTCCTGGCGCTGCTCATCGGCATCCTGCTGGCCGCCCTGACCTACCGGGTGAGGCTTTTGCGGGATTTGTTCCTGCCCCTGATGACGCTGGTCAAGGCCACGCCGGTGGCCTCCTTCATCGTGCTGCTGCTGATTTTCATCGGTGCGGCGCGGGTGCCCGCCATCATCACGCTGCTGATTGTGCTGCCGGTGGTATGGACCAACCTGGACGAGGGCCTGCAGCGGCAGAGCCCCCAGCTGCGCGAGGTGGCCCGCGTATACCGGATGCCCCCGCTGCGCCGGCTGCGTCTGCTGACGCTGCCCAGCGTCCGGCCCTACTTTGTTTCGGCCTGCCGGACCTCTCTGGGCCTGGCGTGGAAGGCAGGCATTGCCGCCGAGATCATCGCGCGGCCCCGCGGCTCGATCGGCACCATGATCGGCGACGCCAAAAATTACCTCAATACCGAGGAGATGTTTGCCTGGACGCTGACCGTCATTCTGCTGAGTCTCCTGTTTGAATTCGGCTTTGTGGCCATCCTGCGCAGGCTGGACCGCCGCCCGGGAGGAGAGGAGGAGCCGCCATGCTGAAGCTGGACCGCCTTTGCTTTTCCTACACCCCCGGCAAGCCCGTGCTGCAGGACCTGTGCCTGGAGCTGGCCGACGGCGAGCTGCTGGCCGTAATGGGCCCCTCCGGCTGCGGAAAAAGCACCCTGCTGAACCTGATTGCCGGACTGCTCCGGCCAACCTCCGGCACGCTGCGCTCCGACAGTCTCCGCCCGGCCTACGTGTTCCAGGAGCCGCGCCTCTTCCCCTGGCTGACAGTGGAGCAGAACCTGCGCGCCGTCCTGCCCCCAAAGGCAGACCCGGCCGTCATTGCCGATGCGCTGGCGCTGGTCGAGCTGCCCGACGCCGGCAGGCTTTTCCCCGCCGCGCTCTCCGGCGGAATGAAAACCCGGGTCTCATTGGCCCGCGCGCTGGTTTACGGCGGCGACCTGATGCTGTTGGACGAACCCTTTGCCGCCCTCAACGAAGAGCTGCGAACACAGCTGCTGCACCGCCTGAAGGCCAGACTGAAGCAAACCGGCTCCTCTGCCATCCTCGTCACCCACCAACGCGAGGACGCCGAAGCCTTCGCAGACCGGATAAAAATCTTGCCATAGGAGAAGACCTTGGAGAGACCCGCCTCTTAAGGAGAGGCCGGTCCCTCGGGGGCCTCCTCCAGCGAGACCTTCCCCGGCCGCCGCCCGCCTATTGAGAGAATCGCCAATGAAAACGCCACGCCGGCGGGCGGCAGCCGGGGAAGTCTTCTTTGGGGAGGTGCGCAAAAAACAAGAGCATACCGCCATCCAATGCGATTTGCCCTGCATATCAGAAAACCGGACAGCCGCCATAGGTTGCCCGGTTTTTTAATGATATAGTTGTATTCATATGTAATATGTAATATAACATATCAGCCGGTGCCATTCCCTTTTTACTGGCCACTGCCCACTGTTCACCGGTCATTGCTAATTGCTAATTGCGTATTGCAAATTGCTCCATCCGCCCCCAAAAGAAATTCCCCGGCGCAGGCCCCCGAGCATACCGTATTTACAATACAGTATGCAATTGTGGGGGCCTTACGCCGGGGAAGGTCTCGCCGGGGGAGGCCCCCGAGGGACCGGCCTCTCCGAAAGGCTTCACCGGGTGGGGCGGGCCGGGTAAATCCGAAGCAGATTTTTCGTCAGGCGAGCAAACCGTTGATGGCAATAGTTGACCCTATTGCCGAGACGGCTTGCGATGCATGATGGAAAAGATGCAAGAAGTTGCCCGGCCTGTACCGCCCGGGGGAGCCTTCCAAGGCGGGTCCCTCCAAGGTCTTTTTCCCCCCCCCCGGTGAAACTCTCCTCAACTGCGCAGGGTAAGACCGAGGCGGAGTTCGAGATCGTTCAGGATTTTCCGGCTGACGGAATCGGCTTCTTCGACGGTCAGGGTACGATCGGCGGCGCGCAGTCTGGCGCGCATCGAGACCGACTTTTTGCCCTTGCCCACCTGCGGGCCGCGGTAAATATCAAACAGCTCCACGTCCTCAACCAGCTTTCCGCCGGCCTGCTTCATCACGCGGGCGATGGTACCCACCTCGGTTTCCTCATCGCAGACAAAGGAGAAATCGCGGGTGGTTGCCGGGTATTTGGGCAGCGGGCGGTACACACGCTGGAGGGCGGCGTGGGCGAACAGCTGCTCAAAATTCAGCTCGGCCAGCAGCACCGGCTCCTCAAAGCCGTAGTTTTCGGCCATGCGCGGGTCGGCCTGACCGAGCACACCCAGCACGGCGCCGTCCGGCGCAAGGACGCGGGCGCAGCGGCCGGGATGATAGGAGGGGTTGTCGGTGCAGGCGGTAAATTCGGCGCAGATGCCGGCACGCCTCAGCAGTCCCTCGCAAATCCCCTTGACCGTGTAAAAATCGGCCTTGCCGTACATTCCCAGCGTCAGCACCCGGGGCTCGTCCGGCAGCTCGCCCGCCGATTCGTGCGGCAGGTACACGCTGGCCATTTCAAACAGACGCACATCGGCGTTATTGAAGTTGCGGTTGCGCGCCAGCACCGACATCATCGACGGCAGCGCCGTGGTGCGCATGACGCCGGTGTCCTCCCCGAGCGGATTGGAAATGACCACCGAGCGGCGGGCTGGGCTGTCGGCGGGCAGCCGGATTTTGTCGTAATCCTTCGGACTGATGAAGGAGAAGGTGTGAATCTGCGAAAGGCCCATGCCAACCAGCGCGTTTTCGATATCCAGCTGGAAGCGCTGCTTTTCGCTCCGGCCGCCCAGCGTGGTTTCGGCATTCATCCGGGAGGATTCAATCCGGTCGTACCCGTAAATGCGCACCACCTCTTCGGCAATGTCGTTCATGCAGGCAAGGTCGGCGCGGAAGGACGGCACCTCAATCCGGTCATTCTCCAGGCGGCAGCCCAGCCCCCGCAGGGTCTGAAGCATGTGCTCGGTGGGAATGTGCGTGCCAAGGAACCGATTGTAGCGCTCGGGTGTAAACGGGAGCACCGTGCGGGGACGCGGCGCGGGATAAATATCCAGCACACCGTCCACCACATCCCCGGCCCCCAGCAGCTCGACCAGCTCGCAGGCGCGCTCCAGGCTGGGCAGGCAGTTTTCGGGGTCCAGTCCCTTTTCAAAGCGGGTGGAGGATTCGGTCCGCATCCCGTTCTTGCGGGCGGTCACCCGCACCGAAGCGCCGTTGAAGCAGGCCGACTCAAACACCACGGTGGCGGTGCCGTCGGTGATTTCGGAGTTCTCTCCCCCCATCACGCCGGCCAGAGCCACGGCCTTTTTCCGGTCGGCAATCACCAGCATGTTCTCGTCCAGCACATGGTCGGTGCTGTCCAGCGAGCGGAAGGCCTCGTCTTTGCCTGCACGCCGCACCACAATGGCCGAGCCGTCCAGGCACCGGTAGTCAAAGGCGTGCATGGGCTGGCCGTACTCCAGCATGACGTAGTTGGTGATGTCCACGATGTTGTTGATCGGGCGCACGCCAGAGGCGCGCAGACGCATCCGCATCCAGAGCGGCGAGGGCGCAATTTTCACGTTTTTCACAATGCGGGCCGCATACCGGTAGCACAGGTCGGGCGCATCAATGCGCACGCTCAGATGATTCTCCACGCGGTCCCCATCCCCGCAGCCGCGGACCGCGGGCGCAGGCACACGCAGCTCCCGGCCGAAGGAAACCGCCGCCTCCCGCGCCAGTCCCAGGACCGAGAGGCAATCGGGACGGTTGGAGGTGATTTCAAAATCCACAACCGAGTCACGCAGCAGCAGGACATCGCGGATGTCCTCGCCCAGCCGATCCGCGCAGTCGTCGTCCAGAATCAGGATGCCGTCCTCGGCCTTTCCGGGCATATCGTGGGCGGTCAGCTTCAGCTCGCCCATCGAGCAAAGCATCCCGTTCGATTCCACACCCCGCAGCTTGCCTGCGCGGATGACCACCCCGCCCGGCAGCCTGGCCACCGGCAGCGCAGCCGGCACCAGCGCGCCCTCAAACAGGTTCTGCGCGCCGGTTACAATCTGGATATCCTGCCCGCGCGCGCCGGCGTCGAGACGGCAGATCCAGAGGTGATCGGAGTTCGGGTGCCGCTCCAGGTGCGTAACCCGCGCCACCACAACATTCTCGATATCCGCGCCCAGCTCCTCGCAGGTTTCCACCTTGGAGCCGGTGGCGGTCATGCGGTCGCAGAAAGCGGCATTGTCGATTCCGGCGGTGTCAACAAAATCCGCCAGCCAGTTTCTTGAAAGATTCATAGTTCCCCTCCGATCAGAATTGTTCCAAAAAGCGCCCGTCGTTTTCGTAGAACAGGCGGATATCATCAATGCTGTAGACCTTCATGGCAATGCGCTCGATGCCCATGCCGAACGCAAAGCCCGAGTAGACCTCGGGGTCGATGCCGCAGTTGGAAAGCACAAACGGGTGCACCATGCCGGCGCCCAGAATCTCTATCCATCCCTCGCCCTTGCACAGGCTGCAGCCCTTGCCCCCGCACACATAGCAGGAAATGTCCACCTCGGCGGAGGGCTCGGTAAACGGGAAATGGTGCGGGCGGAAGCGGATGCGGGTTCCCTCGCCAAACATCTTGCCGGCAAATATCTCCAGCGTCCCCTTGAGATCGCCCATGGTAATGCCACGGTCCACTACCAGTCCCTCCAGCTGGTGGAACAGCGGGGAGTGGGTAGCGTCCAGCGCGTCCGAACGGTAAACCCGGCCGGGCGAGATGATGCGGATGGGGGGCTTGCTGCGCTCCATCGCACGGGCCTGCACCGCAGAGGTCTGGGAGCGCAGCAGAATGTTGTCGGTGATATAAAAGGTATCCTGCGTGTCGCGCGCCGGGTGATTTTCGGGAATGTTGAGGGCCTGGAAATTGTAGTAGTCCAGCTCGACCTCCGGCCCCTCCTCAATTGAAAAGCCCATGCCGATGAAAATGTCCTCCAGCTGCCGCTGTACCCGCGTGAGCGGATGCAGATGCCCCGCGGGCACGGGCGTCCCCGGCATGGTAACGTCCAGCCGCTCCTCCTTCAGGCGTTTCTCCAGCGCCGCCGCCTGCTCCCGCCGCTGCCGGGCGGCAATGGCCTCCTCAATGTCCGCACGGACCCGGTTGGCCAGCTCGCCGATTTTCGGCCGCTCCTCGGCCGGCAGCGCGCCCATACCGCGCAGCACGGCGGTCAGCTCCCCCTTCTTTCCAAGGTATCTGATGCGGATTTGCTCCAGCCCCAGGATCTCGCCCACAGACTGAATCTGCTGTAAGGCGCTCTCCCGGATTTTTTCCAGTGTTTCTCTCATTTCAATCCTTCCTCCGTATTTCCAAACAAACAAAAAAGCCCCGCCCTGCACATCAGGACGAGACGCAATGCACCCCGCGGTACCACCCGGTTTCCGGCCCAAAGCCAACACTTTGACGGCGATAACGGCGCCTGCCGTACCGGGCTAATGGCCGCCTGGCGTTGACCCGGTCTGCTCCGAAGGGAAATGCAGACACTGCCCGATATGCACCCCTTGCAGCCGCGGGGACGCTCTCTGAAATACCGTTTTGCAGCACTGCCGACTTCATCATTGCATTGATAACATCATTATACCACGTTTCCCCTCACATTGCAATACTTTTTTTCAATTTTTTCAAAATTCTTTGCCGTAAGGAAAGACCTTGGAGGGGCCGCCTCTTTCGGAGAGGCAGTCCCCTCCAAACCTCCCCTTGCGAGAACTTCCCCAGCCGCCGCCCGCCTATTTGGAAAATCGCAATGACAGCGCCACGCCGGCGGGCGGCAGCCGGGGAAGTCTTCTTTGGGGAGGTGCGCAAAAAATAAGGGCTTACCGCCATACAAAACAATCTGCCCTGCATATCAGAAAACCGGACAGCCGCTATGGGTTGCCCGGTTTTTGATGGTATAGATGTATTTCTATGTAACATATCAGCTTTTGCCCTTGTTTTTACGGGCCACCGACCATTGCCCGCTGTTCACTTCCCACTGCCCGTTGTTCACTGCTCATTGCTCATTGCTAATTGCACATTGCAAATTGTTCCATCCGCCCCCAAAAGAAATTCCCCGGCGCAGGCCCCCGG
>CALWQR010000080.1 GCA_944383705.1 uncultured Clostridia bacterium | reverse complement strand
TGCGGCAGCAGCCATGTCGAGCAGGACAGCGACGTGCTGGACACCTGGTTTTCCTCGGCGCTCTGGCCCTTCTCCACGCTCGGCTGGCCCGACAAAACCGCCGACCTTGCCCGCTATTACCCCACCAGCGTGCTGGTGACCGGGTATGACATCATCTTCTTCTGGGTGGCCCGCATGATCTTCTCGGGGCTGGAGCAGATGGGGGAGGTTCCGTTCCATACCGTCTTTATGCACGGCCTTGTGCGGGACGCGCAGGGGCGCAAAATGTCCAAATCGCTGGGCAACGGCATCGATCCGCTTGAGGTTATCGAGCAATACGGCGCGGACGCGCTGCGCTTTGCGCTCTCCACCGGCAATTCCCCCGGGAACGACATGCGCTTTTCGGAGGAGAAGATGGAGGCCGCGCGCAACTTTGCCAACAAGCTCTGGAACGCCTCCCGCTTTGTCCGCATGAACCTGACCATCGAACGGGCGGAGCTGCCCGAGGCCGGACAGCTTGCCGCGGAGGACCGCTGGATTCTCACCCAGTACAACAAAACCGTCGCGGCGGTGGTCGGCGCGCTGGACAACTTTGAAATTGGCGTGGCGCTTTCCACCATCTACGATTTTGTCTGGGACGTCTTCTGCGACTGGTACATTGAGCTGACCAAAAGCCGCCTGGCCGAAAAAGGGACCGAGGGCAACCTGACCGCGCAGAACGTGCTGTGCTGGGTGCTCAACGGCGTCCTGCGCCTGCTGCACCCCTTTATGCCCTTTATCACCGAGGAGATTTATCAGGCTCTGCCGCACGACCCGGCCGTGGAAAGCATTATGATTGCCGAATATCCGAAGGCCGACCCGGCGCTGGAGTTCCCGGAGGAATCGCTCTCCTTCTCGCGCGTGATTACGGCCATCCGCGCCATCCGGATGCGGCGGAACGAGATGAACGTGCAGCCCTCCCGCCGGGCGAAGGTGTACCTGGAGACCCGGTATCCCGAATCCTTCGGGCCGGCAACCCACGCCTTCTTCGCGCGGCTGGCCTCGGCCTCCGGCGTGGAGGTGGCCGAGCGCTTTGCGCCGGAGGTGGTCTCCGCCGACAACGCCGTGCAAATCATCACCGATTCCGCCACGGTCTACCTGCCCATGTCCGACCTGGTGGACGCCGAAAAAGAACGCGCGCGCCTGCAGGCCGAGGAAAAGCGGCTCTCGGGAGAAATCGGCCGGCTCACCGGCAAGCTGGCCAACGAGGGGTTTGTCTCCAAAGCCCCGGCCGCCGTGGTTGAGGGCGAGCGCGCCAAGCTGGCCCGCTACCGCGAAAACCTTGAGGGCGTCCGCGCCGCCCTGCAAAAGCTGGGCTGACCCCGCCGGCAGATTCTGATTTCGCCCCGGGGACCGGCAGCACGTGATTCGCCCGCAGCGGCGGGGGACCGGCTGCCGGTCCCCGGGGCAACCCCATTGCCCGGGCGGGCACGGGGACAGCCCGGGGGATTCTGCCCCATATCCAATCAGGAACGCAAGAACAGGACGGGGAGCCGTCAGAAGAAAGGAAGGCTATCGGGATGAGAATGTGTCTCAGATGCGGAACCGAAATGAAAGAAAACTGCGCCATCAAAGTGGAAGGCGCAGGCTACGGGATTGTCATGTCAACGGACGAAAGCAGGCTGTTCGGCGGCAGGATTGGCAAGCCGAAGGTGGCCATCTGCCCGAGGTGCGGCGAGGTCTCCATTTATGTGGAAGATGCAGAGAAGCTGTGACCCCAAACGGAGGTTTTGAGAGGTTTTGAAATGAAACAAATTTTATCCGCGTTTTTCGTGTCGCTCATCGTATTTTCTCTCTCTGCCTGTCAGGCAGACGTTGTAGCGATGGAGGATTACGAGTGGAAAATGAGAACGGTTGCGAGCAACGATATGGAATCCGCTCAGGCTCCGGATACGCTCATCATCGCCGTAGGGGAGGCCGACGAGCTGTATCCCGACGCTGCAATTGTGGATTTGACCCTGACCGCCAAGGACGGGGCAATCACGCTGACCGACGCCACCCACGGCAGAGCCTACAGCGGAACCTATGAGGTCCTGCAGAAAACGCCAAAGGGAACGGATTATGAGATCTGCATAGACGGGGTGACCGGGTATGCCACCGTAGCGCCTACGGAATCCTATGGCGGATCGGAAACCCCGACGCTGCCAATCAATATTGGTGGCTATTCTTTATATTTCATTCCGAAGGAATCCGTTTCATCGTGACATAAAAAAGGAGGGTCCCCTATGAAGGATATGATTGGATGCTGCGGGCTGGACTGCGAAAAATGCGACGCATATATCGCAACCGTCCATAACGATCCGGCTTTGCGAAAAAAAACGGCGGAGCTGTGGGCAAAGCTGAACAACGCCCCTATTCTGCCGGAGCACATCAACTGCGAGGGCTGCCGTGCGAACGGAGCGAAAACCGTATTTTGTGAGCATCTGTGCGAAATCCGGAAATGTGCGTTCCATCAGGGCGTTTCCACATGCGGCGACTGTCCGGAATTGAGGGCCTGCCCGACTGTGGGCGCGATTCTGGAACACAATCCGTCGGCTTTGGAAAATCTGAATTTGCGGAGGTAAGAATCCCATGTGGTTTTGATGGCTGATGCTAATCTGCAATATTACCAAATCTATCATACGTCTACACCCTATACAAATATTGAACTGAATTGGTACGCCAAATAGTTATTCAGCAGTAGCAAGCATGGAAATGCCTGCTACTGCCTTTTGAGTAAAGAACAAATCTTTGCCTTCAGGCCACGCCGCACAATTCTGGAAAACGGAATCGTGCAGCGATAAAATGCCAAAAAGCCCACAATGCCCCCAAATGGGTTCCCGCATGGCACACGGATTCCGGCCGTCAGACAGTGCCTGTTGGAAATCCCCGGCGCTGGCCCCCAAAGCATAGCGCATTTGCAATACAGTATGCGATATTGGGGGTCTGCGCCGGGGAGATCTGGGCGGAGGCGGGTCCCTCCAAGGTCTTTTCCTTTGGCGGAAACCTTATCTGGCAGGTTCAATCCTTCTCCAGCAAATCGGCGGCGGGGGAGTTGCCGGAGGCGAAGTCGACCGGGCCGGAGGCCGAGAGAGCGGTCAGGGCGGTGCAGCCGTAAAAGGCGTTGGCGCCCACGCTGCGCACGCCGCCCAGGTCCACCTCACGCAGCGAGGAGCAGCCCGAAAAGCAGGAATTCGGCAAAGATGTCAGCGAGGCGGGCAGGGTCAGCTCGGTCAGGGCGGTGCAGCCCAGAAACGCCTGCACGCCAACCGAGGTCAGCCCACTGCCGAAGGTCACCTTGCCCAGCGAGCTGCAGCCCGAAAAGGCGCTCTCGCGCAGGGTTTGCAGGCTGTCCGGCAGGGCGATTTCCCGCAGGCCGGTGCAGCCCGAAAAGGCGCGCACGCCGATGGAGGCCAGCGTATCGCACAGCGAGACGCTGCGCAGCGACCGGCACTCGTAAAACGCATAATCCCCCAGCGAGTCGCACCCCGGCAGCAGGGTCACCTCGCGCAGCGAGGACGGGAACACCCCGCCCGAAAAGCCGGGGGCGGCCGCACCGAACACATAGCCCAGGTAGCGGTTTTCGGTGGCGCTGCCCCCCACAAAGGGCAGGGTCAGCCGGCGCAGAGAGGTGCAGTTCTCCAGCGCGCCCAGCCCAAGGGAGCTCAGCGAGGAGCCAAACTCCAGCACCTCCAGCGCGGCGCAGTGCCCCAGGGCATAGCGCTCCACGGTGCGCAGCCCGGCGGTGTCCAGATATTTCAGCGATTCACAGCGATAAAGCGAAAACTCCTCCAGCGTGGCAACGCTTTCGGGCAGCCGCACACAGACCAGATCGTTGCAATCGTACAGCGCGTAGGCGGGCAGCGATTCGGGACTGCCGCCAATCTGCAAAAACTCCAGCGTCCGCAGCGCGGCCACATTGTTGGTCTGGTGGCTCAGGGCTCCGTAGAGATAGCCGAGGTAGGCCTGGTCGGCCCCGGTGGGCAGCGGGGTGTGCAGGGCGTAAATGCCGCTGCAATCGGCAAGAATGCCGCTGCCAAATGTGGTGACGCTGTCGGGAATCCAGAGCACGGTCAGCTCGTCCCGCCCCTTCAGCGCGCCGTCGGCCAGTCCCGTCACCGGCAGGCCGCCGATGGCGTCCGGAATGCGCAGCCGGGTCTCCTGCCCGGTGTAGCCCGTAACCGTAACGCCGTCCGCCGTCGCGGTCCAGGTAAAATCCGATTCGGGCGCGGGGGCCAGATCCAGAAACGGCGCGTCGGCCAGCGCGGCGTAATCGGTGGTGTCCTCGGGCTCGGGCTCGGCGGAGGAGTCCGGCGGCTGCGTGCCGGCGTCGGCGCCGGTGTCGGCGGGAGGCTGGGGCTCCGGAGCGCCGCAGGAGAGCAGCAGCGCGGACAGCAGCACCGGGAGCAGCCAGAAAAGCAAATGCCTGTGTTTCATTCAAAAGCTCCTTTCCGGGAGGTCGTATCCCCGGGATGGGTTTATTGTACCACATTCCGGCCGCATGTGCAAGCGTTTTGCCCAACAATTCATAATAATTTCAATTTCCCGGTAAAAAAAGCCCTTGTAATCCGGAGCCGGAAATGGTATAATAAAACCGGAAACCCAAAAAAAGAAACCCCAAAAAAGGAGGTCGCCGCGCATGGAATGGCTGGTCGCGCCGGAGGAAGACGCCCTGTGCGTGCGGGATTTTATCCGCCGGCGGCTGCCGCTCTCGGGCCGGATGCTGAAATATCTCAAATACCGGGAGGACGGCATCCGGGTCAACGGGGAGCGTGTCACCGTGCGCCGGGTGCTGCGGGCGGGCGACCGGCTGGAGCTGGCCGTGGCCGACAGCACCCCCGCCCCCATCCGGCCGGTTGCGCTGCCGCTGGACATTCTGTACGAGGACGACGACCTGGTGGTGCCGGCCAAGCCTGCGGGGATGCCCACGCACCCCTCGCACGACCACTGGGACGACACGGTGGCAAACGCGCTGGCCGCCCGCTACGCCGGGATGGGCATTCCGTTCGTCTTCCGCCCGGTCAACCGCCTGGACCGCGACACCAGCGGGCTGCTGCTGATTGCGCGCAACAAGCTGGCCGCCGGAACCCTGACCCGGGCGATGCAGCGCGGGGAAATTCATAAAACCTACCTGGCCGTGCTGGAGGGGGAGGACTGCCCCGACAGCGGCCTGATTGACCGCCCCCTGCACCGGACCGCGCAAAGCATCATCCTGCGGGAGGTCTGCCCGCCGGATGCCCCGGACGCCGCGCCCTCGCGCACGGCATACCGGATTCTGGCCCGGGGCGGGGGCTGCGCGCTGGCCGAGGCCCTGCCGCTGACCGGGCGCACGCACCAGCTGCGGGTGCATTTTGCCTCTATTGGCCACCCGATTGTCGGGGACGCGCTCTACGGCATTCCGAACGGGCGGCTGGGCCGGCAGGCGCTGCACGCCCACAGCCTCAGCTTCCCCCGCCCGGGCGACGGTGCGCGCCTGACGCTGACCGCCCCCCTGCCCCCCGATATGGCCGGGCTGATTGACCGGTGCTTCCCGCACCTGCGAAAGGAGCCTGTATGATGCAGCATCCATCCCCCGCCGCCCGCCGGCTGCCCCGCGTCTGCCTGGTGCTCTACGCGCTGGCGACCGTCAGCGCCGGCATCTATTTCGCCTTTACCCGCAGCGCCGCCTTTGCCGACTGGTTCAACACCCACATCAGCCTGTGGGGACGCAGGCTGCTCTCTTATCTCACGGGCTGGATTCCCTTTTCGGTTGCCGAATGGCTGATTCTCTGTCTGCCCGTGCTGCTGGTAGCCCTGATTGTTGTGGCCTGCCGCCGCTGGAGCGACAGCTGGCGCTCGGCCGGAGTCTTTACCGGACGCCTGGCCGCCGTGCTGTGCGCCGTGTGGATGGTGTTTGTCTGGAACTTTGCCCCGGGCTACTACGGCTCCACGCTGGACCGCAAGCTGGGGCTGGACCGGCGGGAGGTCAGCGCCGACGAGCTCTATCAGACCGCGCTGATTCTCTCCGGGCAGCTGGAGGAACTCTCGCAGGAGCTGGTATTTCCGGGAGAGGACGCCTCCTCGGTCATGCCCCATTCGCTGGAAGAGATGAACGATTTGCTGATGGAGGCCTACGACAGCTTCGCCGCCGCCCACGGCTTCCCGGACCAGTTTCAGAGCCGCGTCAAGCCGGTGATGCTCAGCGGGCCGATGTCCTATACCCACATCACCGGAGTGTATTCCTTTTTCACCGGCGAGGCCAACCTGAACGTCAATTTCCCGGACTATACCCTGCCCTACACCGCCGCGCACGAGCTGGCGCATCAGCGCGGCGTGGCGCGGGAGGACGAGGCCAACATGGTGGCCTTTCTGGTCTGCCTGGAATCGGACGACCCCTATATCCGCTACAGCGGGCTGCTGAATGTCTACGAATACGTGGCCTCGGCGCTCTATTCGGCCGACCGCGAACTGTACGCCGCCGTGTACGGCACCCTGAGCGCCGAGGTGTTGCAGGAGGAACACGCCTACAACCTGTTTTTTGAAAAATACCGCGACAGCGTGGCCGCCGAGGTGAGCGGCAGCGTCAACAACAGCTATCTCCAGTCCCAGGGCGCACCCGAGGGCAGCCGCAGCTACAACATGGTGGTGGACCTGACCGTGGCCTACTACCGCCCGCTGTTTGAGTAACGCCGCCCCCGGCGCAGCGCCCATGGCATGGCACCATGGCAGGGTTCCCCGCATACACTGAAAGCAGGCGGGGAGCCTTTTTGTTCCGCCGGGCATACCGGCACGCCCCGCGCAGGGGCATTCCCCCACAGGGGCGTGTCCCGCGCAAAATTTTTTTGCAGGAAAGCGAAAAAACGCTTTTCTTTTTGCCCGTCTTATGGTATAATAAGAAAGGCCTGCCACGCGGCAGGAATCCTGACAGAAAATGCCCGCCGCCGGGCCCCCGGCGGCCCCGGCGCTCCCCCGCGGAGCGTCCCCCAATACAGCAGGAAGGATGGTAACGGCATGGCAGACAAAATCATCATTCAGGGCAAACACCCCCTGGCGGGGGAGGTGACCGTCAGCGGTATGAAAAACGCGGCGCTGCCCATCCTGTTCGCTACCATTCTGGTCCGGGGCACCTGCGTGCTGGAGAACATCCCGCCGGTCAACGACATCGCCATCGCGCTGGAAATCCTGCGCCGGATGGGGGCGGAGATTGAGCGCCCCGACCGTACCACCGTGCGCATTGACACCGCCCAGGTGCGGCAGGGCAGCTCCCCCGCCGCGCTCGTGTCGGCCATCCGCGGCTCCTCTTACCTGCTGGGGGCCGAGCTTGGCCGCTTCGGCCGGGCGCAGTCGGGCTGGCCCGGAGGGTGCGATTTCGGCGTGCGGCCCCTGAACCTGCATTTCAAGGGCTTCGGGGCGCTGGGCGCCGAGGTGCTGCAAAAAAGCGGAGCCGGCATCCGGCTGGAGGCCCCGGACGGCCTGAACGGCAATTACATCTATTTCGATCTCGCCTCGGTCGGCGCAACCGCAAACCTGATGCTGGCGGCCGTGCTGGCCAACGGGACAACGGTCATCGACAACGCCGCGCGCGAGCCCCACATTGTGGATCTGGCCAACTTCCTGAATACCTGCGGCGCCGAAATCACCGGCGCGGGCACCCCGGTCATCAAAATCCGCGGCGTGTCCGGTCTGCACGGCTGCAGCTATGCCATCATCCCGGATATGATTGAGGCCGGTACCTATATGGTGGCCGCGGCCGCCGCCGGCGGACAGGTGCGCATCCGCTCGGTCATTCCCAAACACGTCGATATCATCACCGCAAAGCTGCTGGAAATGGGCGCGCACGTGGAGGAGGGCGACGATTACATGGAGGTCACCGGCGGCGGCCCGCTGAAAAACATCAACATCTCCACCATCCCCTACCCCGGCTTCCCCACCGATATGCACCCGCAGTTCGCCCCGCTGCTGTGTATGACCAACGGCGTGAGCACCATTTCCGAGGGCATATGGGAAAGCCGCTTCCGCTATGTGGCCGAGCTGCGCAAAATGGGCGCCAATATCATGGTCAGCGGAGATACGGCTACCTTCTTCGGCGGAGCTCCCCTGCGCGGCGCCGTGGTCAGCGCCACAGACCTGCGCGCCGGCGCCGCCCTGGTCATCGCCGGCCTGATTGCCGAGGGCAGAACCGAAATCCTGAACGCCGCCTGCATCCACCGCGGCTACTGCGATATCGTCCCCAAATTCCGCTCCCTTGGCGCCGAGATTTGTGAGGAATAGCCCCGCCATTGGTGAAGACCTTGGAGGGAGGGCCCCCCTTGAGGAGGCGGGCCCTCCCTCCAAGCCTCCTACCCCCGGGACCTTTCCCCGGCGCAAGCCCCCCGATTTTCGCGTACTGTATTGCAAATACGATACGCCCGGGGCCCGTGCCGGGGAATTTTTCTTGGGGTTGGATGACTTTTTGAAGTTTGCGGACAAACGCGATTCAGTAGCAGGACGCCGGAAGATATTTCCCGCCGTTCTACGCTTTTCTCAGACGCATGTGCATGACAGCGCCCCGCCGGCAGGCGGCAGCCGGGGACGCCTTTTTCGGGGAAGGTAAAAATCAGGACATATCGCCATACAAAGCAAATTGCCCCGCATATCAGGAAACCGGACAGCCGCAATGGTTGCCCGGTTTTTGATTCTATGGGTGTTTCATTGTAACATATCAGAGGTTGCCCTTGCTTTTGACTGGCCACGACCTGCTGTCTACTACCCGTGCTGCGGATGCGACCGATTTGCTGGGGAATCTGGTCGGAGACAGGAAAGCCATCTCGGTCACCATCGGCAGCTTTGCGCAAGGAGTCTCCGGCAAGCTCGAGACCGGCGACGTAGTCTCTGCCATCGTTTATTCTCAAAAAGGCGGCCTCACCTTTACCCCGCCGGAGCTGCAATACCTGATGGTCATTACATCTACAACCAATCAAGGTGTGGACAAAGCCGATGTGACCGACGGCAGCCAGCCTGTGACCGTAACCCTGCTGGTCAATCAGGCACAGGCCGAGCTGCTGGTGCAGTACGAGCAGACCGCCTCCATGCACTTCGCCCTGGCATACCGCGGGGACGCCGGAACGGTACAGCGGTATCTGGACGAGCAGGCGGCATATTTTACAAAGAAAGACGGTGAATGATATGAGCGATTCCGCAAAGATCATTGCCGTATGGGGCTCCCCCGGCAGCGGAAAGACCACCTTTGCCACCAAGCTGGCAAGAGCCATCTACGACAGCTATCAGGCAACGGTTACAGCATTGAATCGGGGGCGCGAGAGCTGTTCCTCGTCAAGCGGAACCGGCTGGGAGAGGTGCAGAACAATGTGGTGCACACGCTCTCCCGGCCAAGTGAAAACGAAGCTTACAATATCTCACAGGAGGATCTGGTGG
>CALWQR010000079.1 GCA_944383705.1 uncultured Clostridia bacterium | reverse complement strand
TCATCCAACGCCGCCCACAGGGGCTGGGTTTTGCCGAGCTCGGCGAAATCCGAGAGAGCAACCAGCGGGATATCCAGCTCGTTATAGCAGACCTTTTTGGCGCCGCCGGGGTGAGCCATAGCGAGGATGGCCTCGGGGACGGCGTCCAGCCCCAGGATATGCGACACCATCACGCCGGGGTTGATGACACCGCGTTCAATCAGAGAGATGGTCTCCACGGTATCCTCGGGGATGCTGCCGGCGGTGCCCACCAGATGGATGCCGTCATAGTGCACACGGTACAGGTTCAGGCTGCCGGGCAGGTCGTGCACGGCGGGGCCGGCGAAGAAGTTGATGCAGCCGTCAAACCGGGCAATTTTTTCGGCCATGGTCAGCAGATCCGGCACCGGGACCATCACCATAACGTCATCAAAGCCGCCCTCGGAGAGCTCCAGCAGCGTGGCGGTGGGATCGGAGAGCCCCGAGGTGTTGCAGTAAACCAGATCGCACCCGGCCTTTTTGGCCTCGGCAGGGCTGCACTTGCCGGCGGCATATTGCAGGCGCTCCTCGCTCAGGTCGGTCACCACCACCTGCCGGCAGCCGGCGTAATGCACGGCCAGCTCCACGGCGCCCAGCCCCATCGGTCCGGCGCCGCCAAGAATGGCCAACCGGCCGCCGCGCAGCGCGCCGTCGGTGCGGGTATAGGTGGTATAATCGGTATGGTACATGCCCTTAAAGGCGCGCAGCACACAGCCCAGGGGCTCCACCAGCGAGCCCTTGTAAAAGCTGTCCCCGCCGTATGGCAGCAGGCACCCGCGCTCCAGCACAATCTCGGGCACCAGGGCGTAGGTCATATTGCCCCCAATATAGGGATAGGAGTAGCCGGGGTCATAGTTGTTCTCCAGCTTGAGCGCGGGCTGAATCACCACACGCTGCCCCACCTGCCAACGGTCGGTCAGCGCGCTGCCAACCGCCACCAGCTCCCCGCACATCTCGTGCCCGATGACCACCGGGTGCTCGGCCACGTCGGGCGGCACCCGCTTGTGCGCGCTGCCCTGAATGACGGCCTTGTAGGTGGAGGTGCAAAGCGAATCGGTCACCACGCGCATCAGTACCTCGCGCGCGCCGGGCTCCGGCAGATCAAAGCTTTCCACGCGCAAATCCCGCGCGCCGTACAAACGAACCGCTGTTGTTTTCATTTTTTTCGGTTTCCCCCTTGCAATCGGATGCGTTTTGTGATACAATCATATCATATCGTGCAGAATCTTTCAAGATGCGGCGGCAAAATTGATAAAAAATCGTCCGGCCGCAAAAAAATCAATCAGATTCAATCACATTCAATCACACAAAGTCGGCCAAGTGCAGAGGCGCCAAGGCGGCGGAACAGGAGGAACGGATGGCACTGATGATCAACCGGCAGCAGGAGCTGCTGGAAATTCTGAAACGGGAGCAGACCGCCACGGTGGCAGCGCTGGCCAGGCGGCTGTACGCCAGCGAGCCGACCGTGCGGCGGGATCTGGCGGCGCTTGAGGCGCAGGGCTACCTCAAGCGGGTGCACGGGGGCGCGGTCATCGGCGGCGCGCCCGACCGGGAGATTCCCTATGACGTGCGCGCAGGGGAGCAGGAGCAGGCCAAGGTCATCATGGCGCGGCGCGCGGCAAAATTCCTGCACAAGGGCGATGTGGTGTTCCTGGACGGCTCGTCCTCGGCCGCCCACATGGTGGAGCCGCTGCGCGAGGTGGAGGACGTGCTGGTGGTGACCAGCGGCGCACGGACCGCCCTGCGGCTGGCCGAATGCGGCGTGCGGGTGATTGCCACCGGCGGGCAGATGATTACCCGCTCCTTTACCTGGGTCGGGAGCCACGCCGAGGCCTGCATCCGCGGGATGCGGGCCGATGTGGTCTTTTTCTCCTGCCGCGGCCTTTCGGACGCCGGCGAGATGACCGACCCCTCGATTGAGGAAATCAACCTGCGCCGCCTGATGCTCCAGCGCGCGCGGGTGCGCGTGCTGCTCTGCGACAGCAGCAAGTTCGGCAAGCAGTACGTCTATTCGCTGGGTTACCGTGAGGAAATCGACGAGGTGATTTCGGAGCTGTAGGGGGAAAGACCTTGGAGGGGGAAAGACCTTGGAGAAGGAAAGACCTTGGAGGGGGAAAACCTCTTGCAAGAGGCTTTTCCCCCTCCAAGCCTCCCTCTTTCCAGAATCTTCCCCGCTGCGGCTCCCCGAAAGCGCGGCGCGCCGCCGGGCAAAAGGAGGCGACGGGAGCCGCGGCGGGAAAGCGCTGTTTTTCGGGGGGCGCGGCGCATACCGATGCACTGCCCATGCCGGATTGATTTTTTTGTACATTTTTTTATTTTATGGTTGACATTCTGTTCCTTTTATGGTATAATGGGATTGGAAACAAGATAGCCGTCGGACATCGGACAACATCTCCCGGCAACGAATGCGCAAGCAGAAACCGTTGAGCAGGGCGTCTGTACCTTTGAGACTGGCTGTACAGACAATGGTCGGCAACGAATCATGCACATCAGCGCATCCATTGCGGGGCGGTTTGCCCGCGGCAAGGGTGTGCTGTTTTGTTTCGCTGGCAATTTCATTGAATCAATTAGGAGGGCATACAGATGAAAAAACTATCATTTCTTCTCATTGTGGCGCTATTGTTAGTACCGGCATACGGCTGCAAAAATACCGATCCCGCCCCTGCGCAGGGAACCGGGGAGACGGCAACCATTGCAGGATACGAGGCCCTGGAGCTTGGAGGCTATGACAGCCTTGACGGCGGCGCACATGCCTCAGAATACCCACTATGGAGCACAGAGATGCTTTCCTATCATCAGGACGCGACAGCTCCGAAGGAGGCTGTTGTCACATTTCAGCGGCAGACATATTCTGGTTCTTATCTCTATTCGGCCGTGAAACAGCCCAATGTGTTCATCTCGCACAGATATAATGACTCAAACGTGTATTTCGAGCTGAACGGTGAAACCGGACAGCTGACCTATATCATGTTTGCGCGGGAATCGTTGCCACAGGCCACCATCAGTGAGAGCGCGTGCCGGCAGATTGCCGATGCAATTGCGGACGACTATATCACCCTGAGCGATTATCAGGTAACACTCTCGGCACAAGACTATTATGAGAATAAGTTGTATTCCTACATGTACTACAGAGAGGTGAACGGATACAAAACATCCGACCAGATACATGTTATCCTGGATGGAAACGGCATTTTGTCTTCTTTCACCATGTACATGCCGGGGGCGTTTGCCGCTCCGCAGGCCGCAGTGTACAACAAAGAACTGGCGGACGCCGCGCTCCAGACCAAGCTGACGGCCATCTACTCCGGTATTCCGGCGCAAAAGGATCATGAGGTGAACAGTGTAACACTGGTGCGGCTGGAGGACGGAAGCTGCGGTTTCCTTTACACCGTTTCCAATTCGTTTCAGGAGGGCGATATGATAACCGGCAGCATGGTAGATATTCTGGTCAGACCGGTGATGCAGGTGCAAACCGAATAAAAGCCCCCGGGGCGGCTCCGCGCACCTGCGCAGGGCCGCCCCTTCCCTTGCCTGCCGCGCGCCCGGGAGCCGGGAGCAGCAGCGCCGGCGCGGGGACATGACGGGGAAGCGCGCCGCCGGCAGGAAATCTTCTCCCCGTCCTGCCGTTTCCCCTTGACATTCCGGCGGTTTTCGTGTATAATATTGGCAGCGCGGCGGCACGGCTTGCCGCACCGGGGCGCACCGCCGGCGGGTGGCCGGGGGATTCTACATACCAGAAAGAAGGAAACGGAATGTTACTCAGCGTACAATCGCAGGATCTGATCGACGACGTCGGCTATGACGCGGGCTACCGGATGATTCGGGAGGCCGGCTTTGAGGCGATTGACTGGAACCTGGACCATGCCTGGAAGGCCAATCAGCTCGAAACGGCCGAAGCTCTGGAGGGGC
Organism: uncultured Clostridia bacterium; assembly: GCA_944383705.1. Classification (GTDB taxonomy): domain Bacteria; phylum Bacillota; class Clostridia; order Oscillospirales; family CAG-272; genus UMGS1865. Next base: position 5,569 of record CALWQR010000079.1, on the reverse strand, counting down.
TGTGCATTTTTGAGCGGCCTCTGCCCGAAGTTCTCGCACATTACGGGGAGGAGCTCTCCTGTATCCGCAAGCACGGGCTGACAATTACGCAGGCGCACGCCCCCTTCCCTCCCTACTTTTCCCACCGGCCGGAGGTGCTGGATTATGCCATCCGCATCTACAGCAATCTGATTCTGTTCTGCGGGCAGGTGGGCTGCCCACGCTTGGTGATTCACGGCATCTCACTGCGGCAGAATGACCCGGCCGACCGGACGCACGAGGACTGCCTGGAGCTGAACCGCCGGCTTTACACCTCCCTGATCCCCGCCCTGCACAGGGCCGGGAATGTCACGGTATGCCTGGAGAACCTGTTCTCGCGCTACAACACGCTTGGCAACGGCTTCCGTGACGGCATTTGTTCTGACCCGAACGAGGCGGCCGGACTGATTGATTCGCTCAACGCCGAGGCCGGCCGGACCTGCTTCGGGCTCTGCCTGGACACCGGGCACCTCAACCTGCTGCGCCGGGATTTCCGCACCTATGTGCCGGTGCTGGGCAAGCGGATTGTGGCGCTGCACATCCATGACAATTCGCAGGACAACGACCGCCACCTGGCGCCCTACACCGGCAACATCTGCTGGGAGGAATTCCTGCGCGAGATGAAGGGCATCGGCTACAGCGGCGACCTCAGCTTTGAAACCTTTGCCCAGATCCGCCAGTCCCGCCTCCCGCTGGCACTGACTCCGGCGTTTTTGGGACTGATTGCGCAGATCGGCGCCTACTTCCGCTCCCGGCTGCAATAACCCCCGCGCAGCATCCGCCGCGGAAAACAGAATCCCGGCACAGCCCTTGTTGGGTTGTGCCGGGATTCTGTTTTTCTGACGCCGGCGCGGCGCCGGGCTCCGGAGCGGCGCCGGGCTACAGGACCTTGCTCAGGAACTCCTGCGTCCGGGCGTTTTTGGGGGACGAGAAGAGCGCGGCGGGGGTCCCCTCCTCGGCAATGTTGCCGTCCTCCATGAACAGCACGCGGTCGGCAACCTCCCGGGCAAAGCCCATCTCGTGCGTCACAATCACCATGGTCATGCCGTCATTGGCCAGCTGCTTGATCAGGTCCAGTACCTCGCCCACCATTTCGGGGTCCAGCGCCGAGGTCGGCTCGTCGAACAGCATGACCTCGGGGTTCATCGCCAGCGCACGGACAATGGCAATGCGCTGCTTCTGCCCGCCCGAGAGGGTGGAGGGATACTGATCCCGCTTGTCGGCAAGACCGATGCGCTCCAGCAGCTCCATGCCCCGCTGCTCGGCCTGCTCGCGGGTTTTCAGCTTCAGCTGCACCGGAGCCAAGGTCAGGTTTTGCAGCACGGTCATATTGTTGAACAGATTGAAATGCTGAAACACCATGCCCATGCGCTGCCGCGCGCGGTTGATGTCCAGCCGGCTCTTTTCCTCCACGGCGGCCAGAGCCGTGCGGAAGGCCCGGCCCTCGTGCCGGTGCAAAAGGCGCTCCCCGCGGATGCGCTGCAGAATCTGCTCGTCGGCGGTTGCCGCAGTGGTCTGCGCCATCATCGAGGCATAGGTTCTGGAGGCCCGCATCACCTCGGGATAAAAATAGGGATCCGGGCGGGTGAGCAGCCGGTCGTCCAGCCACACCTCGCCGGCGCTGGGCTCCTCCAGCAGGTTCATGCAGCGCAGCAGCGTGCTCTTTCCGCTGCCCGAGGGGCCGATGACCGCCACCTTTTCGCCGTTGTGAATGGTGGTGCTCACGCCCCGCAGCACCGCAAGGCTGCCAAAGCTCTTGTACAGATCACGAATGTCGATCACCCTTGTGCAGCCTCCTTTCCATCAGACGGACCAGCAGAGAAATCAGCATCACCAGCACCAGGTACACCAGCGCCAGCATCAGATACGGGATGATGTAGCTGTAGTTGGAGTCGCCGATCTGCCGGAAGGCCTTGGTCACGTCCACCACCGCGATAAAGCTGACCACGGAGGTCTCCTTAATCAGCGTGATGAACTCGTTGCCCAGCGTAGGCAGAATGTTTTTCACCCCCTGCGGCACCACCACCCGCATCATTGCGGGCCAGTAGCCAAGCCCCACGGCGCGGGCCGCCTCCAGCTGTCCGGAGTCCACGGCCTGGATGCCGCTGCGCATAATTTCCGACACATAGGCGCCGCTGTTCATCCCGAACACACAAATGGCAACCGTAACGCTGTTGAGCTGCAGCCCCAGCGAGGGCAGCAGAACGAACCACCCAATCAGCAGCTGCACCACCATCGGCGTGCCGCGGAAGATGGCCACATACACATCGCATACGGCAGAAAAAAACCGGGCAACCCGGTGCTCCTTGGGAATCATCTTGATCAGTGCAATCAGCGTTCCGATGACGATACCAATCAGCAGACCGAAGACCGCTATCTCCAAAGTGACTACCAAGCCCTCGAGAGCGACTTGGTAGCCTTTGTAGGTAATGAATTTGTTATAGAATAATTCCCATTCTACGCGCGACATACGCTTACTTCAGCTCGGCCAGCTTGGCCAGGACTTCTTCCGCGCTGGTGCAGGAATCAAAGGTGGTATCGTCCTTCATCGCGAGAATCACCTGGTAGGATCCCTCCTCGTAGGGATCGCTGAAATTGACCACCTGCGCGCGGGCGGGATTGATGGTCAGGCCCGAGACGGCGATGTCCACGCCGTTTTTGCCGATGGAGGTGACCACCGACTCAAACGCCATATCCATAATCACCAGCTCCATGCCCAGCTCATCGGCAATCAGCTTGGCAATCTCCATATCGATGCCGGCAAAGTTGTTGCCCACCGTAAACTCGTAGGGCGGGAAGGCGGCGTTGGTTGCCACCACCAGCTGGTTCTTACTGGAGTCCACCGTGCCGGCGGGGATGGTCTCGCCGGTCCAGTTGGCGGCGTTGTCCTCGTTCACGTCGGCGTATTTTTCATAAATGGCGTCAATCTCGGCCCGTTTGCTGGCAAGGATCCCGTTGATCTGCTCCAGCAGCTCGGTCTGGTTCTTATCCACGCCAATGCCAAAGTCCTCTTTGGTCAGGGCGTAGTCAATGACCTTGATGGCGTCGTTGTCGGCCGCCAGGGACTTGCCCACCGCGGCGTCGATGACCACGTACTTGATGTTGCCGTTTTCCATATCGGTCACGGCCAGCGAGGCGTTGTCGTAGGATTGGGTGTCGATGTTGTCGTAGCCCTCAAAGCCCATGTCGGCGTTGCCCTTCAGAAAGGATTCGCCGGTGGTGCCCGACTGTACGCCGATTTTCACCTTTTTGTCGCTGCAGGACGAGAACGCGAACACACAGCCGCAGAGCAGCACTACGGCCATCGCCAGGGACAGCAGTTTTTTCATGACAGTTTTCCTCCGTCTGTTTTTGATGATATGTATATTATACCGCATAATTATGCATTTGTAAAGTGGTTTTCCATATCTTTGTCATTAGTTATAAATGTTCCATTCACTTTTTGGGTATTATGGTCAAAAGCAATGAGCATAAGGCGGTGCGGGAGCCATTGACGGCGGAATGACCCGTGCAAATGCGGCCGGAATCAGGGCAGCGGGCGGTCCGAAATCACGCCCGCCAGCTCCTCGGTGCGGCAAAGCGTATAAAAATAGGATTTGCCGAACTTGCTCCCGTCGCACAGCAGGTAGCTTTTGCGGCTGCGGTTCATCATCACGCGGCGCAGGTTGACCTCCTCCACCGAGGAATCCGAAATCTCGCCGTCGTCCGAAAGTCCGCGGCAGGAGAAAAAGGCCAGGTCGGCGTTGATATCGGCCAGAAAACGCTCGGCCTGCGAGCCGACATAGGAATAGGAATGAATCAGCATCCGCCCGCCGGTGCTGTAGGTGCAGATGCCTGCCTCGGCCAGCGCCAGCGCGGTTTTTGCCCCGCTGGTGACCACAATCAGCTCCTTGCGCTCCGTCAGATAGGGGATGAGATGAAACGCGCTGGTGGAGGCGTCCAGCAGCACCACCATGCCGTCGGCCACAAGCCCGGCGGCCTGCCGCCCCATAACCGTCTTGGCGCGGCTTTTTTCGTTCTCCCGCAGCACAAAGGGAATGCTGCGGTCGGCGTGATCGGGCAGCACCGCGCCCCCGTATACCTTGTGAATCAGCCCGGCCGCGTCCATTTCGGTCAGGTCCCGGCGGACGGTGGGCTCGCTGACATACAGGCAGCGGGCAAGCTCTGCCACCCGGATGTCCGGGTGCTCCTGCAGCAGGGCAAGTATTTTCTCCTGGCGTTCGCTGACGGTCATAGCAATCTCCTCCCGATTCCCTGCCCTGCCGCGCCTCCCGGCGGGAATTCCCGGCTTCCCGGTGTGACGATTTGATTGAAAATCGTGATGATTTGTCAATATTGGCGGCGGGGCTTGATTATTTGCGCAATTTTGTTTATATTATAAAGCACAATTGCCGCAATGTCAACCCCAAAATTCAAACAGCGGCAAAAAAGGAGGAAATTGTAATGAAGACAGGCAACTGGCTGGGACTGGAAGGAAAAACCGCGATTGTCACCGGCGGAGCGTCCGGCATTGGCTGCGCAACCGTGCGTGAGCTGCTGGCCGACGGCGCAAACGTGGCGGTATGCGACATCAACCCGCACGCGCCCGAGTTCCCGGAGGCCGCCCCCGGGCATCTGCTGTATATACAGACCGACGTCACCGACCGGGGCAGCGTGCGCGCCATGGTGCGGGCGGTTCTGGAGCGCTTCGGGCGCATCGATGTGCTGGTCAACAATGCCGGCATCAACATTCCCCGCCTGCTGGTGGACGAGGGCGGGCAGTACGAGCTGGACGACGCCGTATGGGACCGGGTGATGGCGGTCAACCTGAAGGGGCTGTTTTACTGCTCGCAGGAGGTCGCCCGAACCATGGCGGCACGGGGCGGAGGCGTGATTGTGAATATGTCCTCGGAGTGCGGGTTGGAGGGCTCGGAGGGCCAGAGCGTGTATGCGGCCTCAAAAGGCGCCGTCAACGCGCTGACACGCTCCTGGGCCAAGGAGCTCGGCAAAAAGAATATCCGTGTGGTGGGGATTGCCCCCGGCATCCTTGAGGCCACCGGTCTGCGTACCCCGGCCTATGAAACCGCGCTGGCATACACCCGCGGAATTACGGTGGAGCAGCTGCGCGCCGGCTATGCCAAAACCGGCACCACTCCGCTCGGCCGCAGCGGCAGACTCTCCGAGGTCGCCGCAGCCGTGGCCTTTATGGCAAGCGAAAAGGCCTCCTACATCCACGGCGTCACCCTGAACGTAGCCGGCGGCAAAACCCGCGGGTAATGACTGCCCGAAGAAGAAGACCTTGGAGGGGTTTGCCTCCCCCGGAGAGGCACACCCCTCGGGGGCCTCCCCCGGCGAGACCTTCCCCAGCTGCCGCCCGCCCCCGGTGGGAGATAGATACCGCAGGGGAAAGGCCTTGGAGGGGTTTGCCTCCCCCGGAGAGGCACACCCCTCCAAACCTCCCCCGGCGAGACCTTCCCCAGCCGCCGCCCGCCCCCGGTGGGAGATAGATACCGCGGGGGAAAGACCTTGGAGGGGCCGCCTCTTTCGGAGAGGCAGTCCCCTCCAAGCCTCC
>CALWQR010000078.1 GCA_944383705.1 uncultured Clostridia bacterium | reverse complement strand
TGCGCCGGGGAAGGTCTCGCCGGGGGAGGCTTGGAGGGACCGGCCTCTCCTTAAGAGGCGGGTCCCTCCAAGGTCTTCTCCAACGGTGGGAACCATAAGAGGCGGGTCCCTCCAAGGTCTTCATTCCTCTGGCAAAGTACTCCGGAGCGGGTGGCATTGCAGGGATTCGATGCAGGGGGATTCCTCGGGGAGCAGCTCCACGCAGGGGAGGTTGGGGTCGCAGAGGGCGGCGACCGTGGCACAGATCCGGCCGCCGTCGGCGAACAGCTCCACGCTGGCGCGGTCCACCAGCGCGCGCAGCGTCACCTCCCTGCCCTGCCGGCTGTCCGCGCCGGGGGCACCGGTCCACAGGGGCATCCGCAGAGAGCCGCAGGTCAGCTCGTTCCGGTCGGGGTACAGCTTCAGCTCACAGCCAAGCAGCCGCAGGGTCAGCCGGGCGCCGGGGCGCACGGGCATATTCAGGGACAGGTCAAGCGCCCGAAAACCGGTGTGCAGACAGAGGGGCTGCGAAAGGGTACAGTGTGACAGACCGCCGCAGTCCTCCTCCCACAGAGTTTCAATCTCACGGATGGGCTGCGCGGCCAGCAGATATTCCCCGCCCTGCTCTTCCAGCCGCATTTCCACCGGAAAGCCCATCTGTTGGGAAAACCGGGGGGACGGGATGCGCAGCCGGTTCCAGGCTACGCGCACAATCCGGCCGTCCGGCAGTCCGGAAAAGCTCTGGGCAGCATAGGAGACCTCGGTGTGGCAGAGCCGCCGGGGCGGGCCGTCCGGATGAAAGCCGTCCGGGGCAAACCGCCCCACCAGATACCAGTCCCGCGCGCCCGAGAACACCCAGCGGCGCACACCGCCGCAGGACAGCGGATAAAGGTCGGGGCACTCGTTGTCGCCGGGCAGGGAGAGCTCCTGCAGGGGCTGCCAGTGCAGCAGGTCCGAAGAGGTCAGCAGCGCGTAGCGGTCGCCGGAATGATACAGCGCCATAACATAGCACTCCAGCTCCTCCACCCATACCACCTTGGGGTCGCGGGTGCCGTTCTCCATCCAGGGCACCACCGGGTTGCCGGGGTATTTGCGGATGTGCCGCCCGCCGTCGGTGGAATAGGCCAGGCACTGGGTGCGCTGCCGGCCGGCCGACAGCAGGTGCCGGCCGCCGGCCGCCGCCGTGTAATACAGCAGCAGGGGCGGGCGGCCGTCCCCAAGGCCCGTGCGGTTGTCCCGGTCCTCCAGAGCGCTGCCCGAGTACATGGTGCCGCTTTCGTCCGGGAAGAGCGCAATGTCCAGGTGCCGCCAATGCAGCAGGTCGGTGCTGACCGCGTGCCCCCAGTGCATGTTGCCCCACTCGGTGCCGCAGGGGTTGAACTGATAGAACAGATGGTATTCCCCGCGGTGAAAAATCAGCCCGTTGGGGTCGTTGTTCCAGCCGGCAGGGACGGTCAGATGCACCTGGGGACGCAGGGGCTCCCGCCACAGGCCGGGCAGACAGACGCTGTCGGAAAGGCTGACCGGATACTCCATCGCAGGAGTGACGGTCAACTCCACGGTTTTGCCCTGCCAGCGCAGGACGTCAATGCAGGCCTGGGTGGTGGGAGCCACGGCGTCCAGGCGCAGGTCATAATCGGCCAGCAGCCGGCCGTCCTCATACAGGCAGAGCTTTTTGGTTGCAGCCTGCTGACTGACGGGAAGAAGCAGATAGCGGGCGGAAAGCAACAGCTTCATCTCGGTTTCTCCTCTTACTTTTGCGGTTCGTATTTGCGATTCGCGGAAATGACGGGAACGCACGGGCGCGCGATGATGCTCAGGCAAGAATGCACTTTTCGGGCGCGGGAGTGCGGAAAAAGCCCTTCAGGTCGCGGTCGCTGATGATGTAATCGATGTCGGCAAGGCACCCCTGATAAAAGGTGGAGGTTTTGCCCAGCTTGCTGCTGTCGCAAAGCAGAATCTTTTTCTTTGCATTCCGCAGCATCTCGTTGCGCACCGACACCTCCTGCGCGTAGCAATCGTAAAAGCTGCCGTCCTCTGCCACCGACTGCACCGAAAAAATCACCGCGTCGGCGCGGATCTGCCGCACAAAGCTCTCGGTGTAGCCCCCCACCAGCACGGCCTTGTTCTCCTCCGAAATCATGCCGCCGGTGCAGTAGGCGCGGATGTCAAAGCCCGAAAAACAGCTCATTGCGTCAATGTTATTGGTAATGACGGTCACGCCGCTGACGGCCGGCAGCAGCTCCGCCACAAAATAGGCCGAGCTGCTGCCGTCCAGGAAAACCACATCCCCCGGCGAGAGCAGCCCAACCGCACACCGGGCAATCTGCTTTTTCTGCTGGCTGTTCTCATGACTGCGCAGCGAAAAGGGGATGTGCTTGCCGGAGGTCTGGGTCAGCCGCACTCCCCCGTAGCTGCGGCTGACCAGACCGCGCTCCTCCAAATTTTTCAGATCCCGGCGGATGCTGGAGGAGCTGATGTTCATTTTTTTGGCAAGGTATTCCACGGTGGCGTACTCGGTTTCGTTGAGCCAGGCGAGAATTTCGGTCTCCCGTTCGCACTTGTACATGTCTGTTTGCTCCTTTCTGCGCGGAATTGCCCGTTCCTGCCTATATTGTACTCTATTTTGCGGGATTTGTAAAGAGATTTGGCAAATATTTTTTTCTGCGTCACAGCATCTGACAAAAATATTCAAAAAAGCAAAGACTTATTCACAGCTTGCGCGGTATAATAAAAGCATCTCAACGCCGGAGGAAACGCGATGAAGCTTGTGTTTTTTGATATGGAATTTGCCAACGGTAAAATCCCCGGCTCGGTCTACTCCTTCGGATACCTGCAAACCGACGGAAAATTTGCCGTGACCGAACCCCAGACCGACCTGCTGATGAACCCCGAGTGCGAGTGGAACGAATATGTGCGGCACCGCATTCTCGCCTATCCGATGAAAACCGTGGAGTCGGCCGCCCCCTTCCCCCGTTACTACAAGCGCATCCGCCGGCTGCTGCGGAAGGCGGACCTGACCGTTGGTTTTGCGGTTGGGAATGACCTGCACGCACTGTATCACGTATGCGGACGCTATGGGCTGAAGCCGTTCTCCTTCCCCTGCCTGGACCTGGAGCAGCTCTGCCGCGCACGGAAGGATTACCCCGAGGCGCACGGGCTGGACGGCTATGTGCGGGCCTACTGCGGGTGCACCCCCGCCAACCGGCACCGCAGCGACGGGGACGCCTACGCCACCATGCTGCTCTTCCGGGAGCTCTGCCGGCGGCTGGAGATGACCCCGGCCGAGCTGGCGCGGCAGTACGCGGCGTGCGTGGTGCAGGCCGAGGGCCCGCAGCGCCGGCGGGCAGACAGCCAGGGACGGCCGCGCAAAAGCAGCGGCGCCAACGCCGCCCCCCGCCGGGCAAACTGAGGCGGACAGGCCGAACCCCCGGCGGCTGCCCTGCCGCCCGCATCCCCGCTCCGCGCCCGCATCCCCGCTCCGCGCCCGCATCCCCGCTCCGGCGGGGATTTTTTGATTGCCCCCGATAGCAGACCGCCCGGCCTCAGGCATAAAACGGCCGGGCGCGCATACACATGAACCAAGGGGGTGAGAGAATGAAGCACACGGTCCTGCACTTTTTTTCGTTTGTGCTGGCGCTGACAGTCAGCGCCTCGCTGCTCTCGGCGCCTCTGCTGACCGGCGCCGCCCTGCCGCGCAGGGACACCGTTGCATACGGCGCGCCGCAGCTGACCGTAGTGCTGGACGCCGGACACGGCGGGGAGGACGGCGGGGCACGGAGCGCCTCCGGCGTCCTGGAAAAGAACATCAACCTGGACATTGCGCTCCGGCTGCGGGACCTGCTGGAGGCCAACGGCGTCGCCGTGGTGCTCACCCGCTCCACCGATGTGCTGCTTTACGACCGGGACGTGGATTACCACGGCCGCAAAAAGGCGCTGGATCTGGCGGCGCGGCGCAAAATTGCCGAGGAGACCGAAAACTGCATCTTTGTCAGCATCCACATGAACGCCTTCCCGCAAACGCAGTATCACGGGCTGCAGGTATGGTATTCCCCCAATCACGCCGATTCGGCTACACTGGCAGACGCCGTGCAGGAGCTGACGCGCAGCCAGCTGCAACCCGAAAACAACCGCCGCGTCAAGGCCGCCACCTCGGCCATCTATCTGCTGCATCACCTGCGTATGCCGGCCATTCTGGTGGAATGCGGCTTTCTCTCCAACCCGCAGGAGGCCGAACGGCTTGCCACGGCAGAATACCGCGAGCAGCTGGCCTTTCTGCTCTTTCTGGCGCTGACCGACGGGATGCGGAAAATCTCCCCGGATTTTGCGGCGGAGCCTTGATTTTTGCGGAGTTTTGTGGTATCATATAGACAGAAGAACCGGCTCCCGCGCCCACGCCGGACGGGGAGCCGCAGCCAATCCGCAAGCGGGGGAAATGCCATGAAGGGACCGAAAACCGTATATATCTGCGCCGAATGCCAATACAAATCGCCGAAATGGATGGGAAAATGCCCCAACTGCGGCGCCTGGAACTCCTTTGCCGAGGATGTGGAGGAGACCCCGGCCGCACCGGCCCCGGCGGCCAAGCGGGCAAGCATGATTCCCTCGGGCGAGCACCGCACGGTGCGGTTTGAGGAGCTGGAAATGCCCGAATACCTGCGCCAGAGGACGGGCCTGGGCGAGCTGGACCGCGTACTGGGCGGAGGGCTTGTCGGGGGCTCGGTGGTGCTGCTCTCGGGCGAGCCCGGCATCGGGAAATCCACACTGCTCATGCAGATCTGCGACGCGCTGGGAGACACCCGCCGGGTGCTCTACGTTTCGGGCGAGGAATCCGGCGGGCAGCTCAAGCTCCGGGCCCGGCGGCTGGGCATCGTCGGGAAAAACCTGTACATCCTGACCGAAACCAACATCGAAAACATTCTGCGCGAGGCCGACAGAGCCAAGCCCGAGGTCATCATCATCGACTCGATTCAGACCGTATACTCCACCGGCGTCAGCTCGGCCCCGGGCAGCGTCACACAGGTGCGGGAGGCGGCGCTGACGCTCATCAACAAGGCCAAGGGCGAGGGAATATCGGTGATTCTTGTGGGGCATGTGAACAAGGAGGGCAGCATTGCAGGCCCCAAGGTGCTGGAGCACATGGTGGACGCGGTGCTCTACTTTGAGGGCGAGCGCCAGCAGGCCTACCGCATCATCCGCGCCATCAAGAACCGGTACGGACCGACCAATGAGATCGGCGTGTTCGAGATGACCGACCGGGGGCTGGAGGAGGTGGAAAACCCCTCCGAAATGCTGATGTCCGGCCGGCCCCGCGGCATATCGGGCAACTGCGCGGTCTGCACGCTGGAGGGGACCCGCCCGCTGATTGCCGAAATTCAGGCGCTGGTGACGCAAACCGCCTTCCCTGCCCCCCGCCGCACCACCAACGGCATCGACTACAACCGGATGTGCCTGATCATTGCGGTGCTGGAAAAGCGGCTGGGGTTGAAATTCTGGCAGAGCGACGTCTATCTGAACGTCATCGGCGGGCTGCGGCTGGACGAGCCGGCCTCAGATGTGTCGGTGGCCATGGCGCTGATCTCGTCGATGACCGACCGCGTGGTACCGGACGACCTGATTGCCATTGGTGAGCTGGGGCTGGCCGGCGAATGCCGGGCGGTTGCAAACCTGGAGCAGAGGGTCAAGGAGGCGGCCCGCCTGGGCTTTGCGCAGGCGGTGGTGCCCTTCCGCAATCTCGAAAAGCGGAAGCCGGACATCCCCGGCATCCGGCTCATCCCCATCAAGGGCATTTATGAAACGCTGAACCTGCTGCAAAAGCAGAAATAGGGACGGACAGGCAGCCGAATCCATACGGAGGTAAGAAAAATGAACCGGGATACTCAAGCGGTAACATTCAGCCGGATTGCAGGCTCTTTAAGGATGTTCATATATGGTTTATGTGTTTTTTGCTATTTTGCAGGTGCGCTGTTTCTGATTCTGAAACTTGTTGGAATTGAAGTCAGCAACGACATGCTGCTCATAGCCGTCGGCATGATATGCTCCGGTTTATTGATACAGTTTGTTTTACAGGAGGTGATTCTGTTTTTTCTTCACAAGGTCGGAAAAACTGTATTTACACCCACCCAGCTCAAAATTGGGAAAAAAACATATGACCTGAATCAAGTAGACATTTATTATTATAAACCTCGGCTGATCGGCGGGGCTTTTGATTGGTATTATCTCGGATATATGAAAATGGACACCCATGACGATGTGTTTGTTCATGGTGCCCTCACCGGTGTGGAAGTGGGAATTTTTACAAAAAGAGAAGTGAAAAAAATCATCGAGAAAACCGGAATTGCCGTTCACATCATCTAAAGGAAATTCAGAACGTGTGGAATGACCAATCGTTTTCATGCAGGAGGGATACAGTGAAAAGACGTGCCATTGCATTGCTGCTGTCCGTGGCATTCCTGGCCGGTATGAACGCCTGCGCGACCGACCCCGGCCGCGCCGATGCGGACAAGCCCGCGGCAGACGCGGGCGGGCCGGCTCCGGATACCGCCGCCACAGAAACCGGCTCCGCCGACGGTGAGGCCGGCCACCCGGGCCTGGTTCTCTCCAAGGGGCTGTATTCCTGTAACGGAAAAACAGGCTCCGGTGAAGTCCGGTTGCTCTATAACGAGGAAGATCCAACCGGCTGCGAATATTTCTATATCAGGGCATGGGAAGAATATCACCTGCTGAATCAGGAGCCCGGGGACCTGTCCGGTCAGTTGTTCTGCGCGGCCGTGCTGGAAAACAAAGCCTGGCTGGTCTCCTATGAGGACAGCGGGCTGCTGACCGTCCGCCTGTTTCAAAAAGGGAGCCCGGATTATACAACCGTTCAAACCAGCGTGGAGCCCGGCTATCTTGAAGATATCTTCTGTTACTTTCTCAGCGAAGAGGTGGGATATCTGTTTGGCATTGGCGAGCGCATCGGCGGATACGACAGCGGCTTTGTACTGGACGTATTGCTGAAAACAGCGGACGGAGGCCGGACATGGGAGCAGACAGCGGTGCAGAGGTCACCCGTGGTCAATTGGCATGAGTCTGTGGAACTTGTGAAAATGCTCGACGAGCACGTCGGAATTTTATCCGGCCGGTGCTTTGCGAACGACTTCAATTTTTGCGAACGGACGTTTGTCACAACCGACGGAGGAATGACGTGGAGCTGCCTGCCGCGGATTCCGGAATTTGACGAAGGGTATCCCGAGGTGCACCTGGAAGACCTGAGGCGGGAAGGCGGGAGATACGTGCTGACCGTCCGGTACGGCGCCATCGAATACCACTTCCTGAGCTTTTATTCAACCGATCTGCAAGCATGGACAAAACTCGAGCCGTTATAAAGGGGTGGCGGAATGCCACCCCTTTTGGATTGTCTCCGGCCGATCAAATGCGTTGCCTGCGCATCCGGCGCGGAGCCGCGCTCTCCCGGATACGGTACGGGCAGGCGGCCTCAGGCCTGCCGCCCCGCCGTGCCGGCGCGGACCGCGAACACCAGATGCGGCATCTCCATGCCATAATAGTGCTTGAGCTGTCGCCCGACCACCGCCATACCGTTGCGGCGGGCCACCTTCTGCGAGGGGAGGTTGTTCTCCCGGATGATTGAGTACACCTCGGGCAATCCCAGCTCCCGGAAGGCATACTCCCGGCAGGCAACGGCGGCCTCGGTGGCGTATCCCCGGTGCCAGTAGCGTTTGGCAAACAGGTACCCGACCTCGGGCACCCGCCGCCCCTGCCACTCCTGCATGGTGATGCCGCACTGGCCGATCAGCTCCCGGGTCTCCTTCAGAATCACCGCCCACAGCCCAAAGCCGTCCTGCCGGTAGCGGGCAAGCTGGCGGTCCAGCCAGTCCTGCACCTCACGGTCGTCAAAGGCGTGCTCATAGGCATACATCACATCGGCGTCCTGAAGAATGCCGCACAGGCCGTCATAATCGGTCTGCTCCAGCGTGCGCAGCCGCAGGCGCTCGGTTTCCAGAATGTTCATCGCGTTTTCTCCATCCCGCACGGGAAGGCCTCGGCGCTGCCCGCCCGCTCCTCGTGCACCGTCCGGTAGAAGCGGTAGCCGCCCGAGAAATTGTAGCAGGTAAAGCCGCTTTGCGAGAGGATGCGGCAGGCAATGTAGCTGCGCAGGCCGGACTGGCACATCACGTACACCGGCTTGGCGGGATCCAGCTCTCCCAACCGCCCGCGCAGCGCATCCACGGGGATATGGGTGTCAAATCCATCGGCATGGCCGGCGGCATATTCCGCGTCGGTCCGGGTGTCCAGCAGTGTGACGCTGCCGTCCCGCGGCAGCGCTGCGAGGTCATCGTAACCGATCTGTCTAACCACCCCGGTCAGCAGGTTTTCGGCAATATATCCGGCCATATTCACCGGGTCCTTGGCCGACGAGAAGGGGGGCGCATAGGCAAGCTCCAGCTCTCCGAGCGCGGTGACCGGAAGACCGGCCTGCATGGCGGTGGCCAGCACGTCGATGCGCTTATCCACCCCGTCGCCCCCCACAATCTGCGCGCCCAGAATCCGGGCGTCTCCGCGTGCGAACAACAGCTTGACGGTCATGACCTTGCCGCCCGGATAATAGCCGGCGTGCGAGAGCGGCGAGAGCACCACCCGGTCATAATCCAGCTCGGCCGCCCGTGCCTGACGCTCGCCGACGCCGGTGGAGGCCACGGTCAGGTCGAACACCTGGAGCACCGATGTTCCGCAGGCTCCCCGATAGCTGCTTTCACGGCCGCAGATGTTGTCGGCGGCAATCCGCGCCTGCCGGTTGGCAGGGCCGGCCAGCGATACCAGCGCCGGCGCGCCGGTGACCGTGTGTGTGACCTGCACCGCGTCCCCGACCGCATAGACGTCGGGGTCGGAGGTCTGCATCCGGTCGTTGACGGCAATGCTGTTTTTCACCCCCAGCGCCAGCCCGGCCTCTGCCGCCAGGCGGCTCTCGGGCCGCACGCCCAGGGCCAGCAGCACCGCGTCGGCGGGCAGGGCCGCCCCCGCCTCGGTGCGGACGGTCAGCCGTCCGCCGTCTGCCGCCTCGATGCCGGCCAATCCCTGCCCCAGCGCCAACGAAATTCCCTTCTCCCGCAGATGGGCATGAACAAAGCAGGCCATATCGGCGTCCAGCTGACCGAGCAGCTGGGGCTGCTTTTCGAGAATCGTGACCGCCAGACCGCGCCTGTGCAGGTTTTCGGCCATCTCTACACCGATAAAACCGCCCCCCACAATCACGGCCGACCGGAGTCTTTGCTCCTCCAGCGCATGGCTGATGCGCAGGGTATCCTCCACCGTGCGCAGGGTGAACACGCCGGGCAGATCGATTCCGGGCAAGGCCGGACGGATCGGCTCCGCGCCGGGGGCAAGCAGCAGCCTGTCATAGAATTCGGCATAGGTCTCCCCGGTTTCAAGATTCCGCACGGCAACGGTATGCGCCGCGCGGTCGACCGAGAACGCCTCATGCCGGACGCGCACATCGATGTGGAAGCGCCTGCGGAAGCTCTCGGGGGTTTGCAGCGTCAGCTCTCCCGCGTCGGCAATCAC
>CALWQR010000077.1 GCA_944383705.1 uncultured Clostridia bacterium | reverse complement strand
GGGGCGGGCGGCGGCTGGGGAAGTTCTCGCAAGGGGAGGCTTGGAGGGGACTGCCTCTCCGAAAGAGGCGGCCCCTCCAAGGTCTTTCCCAGCGAGATCTACTTCCCTGGGTGGACGTGCCAGAAGGACATCCAGTCCTGCCAGCCGTGCTGCCGGGCGTAGCGCCGGATGAAGGGGCGCTCGCACAGGCGCTTGAAGCGGAAGAACGGGGTAGTTTTATCCCGGATCGGGGGCACAATCAGCGCGGGCATACCCAGGCGCAGGCCGGCGTAGGCGTCGGTCAGGAGCTGGTCGCCCAGCACGGCGGTCTCCCCCGGGGTCACGCCCAGCGCCTGCATGGCGCGCAGCATATTTTTTTTGAAGGGCTTGCGGCTGTCGGCATAGGCCGGCAGGCCCAGACTGGCATTGAAGGTCTTCACGCGCGGCGCATGGTTGTTGGAGACCAGCGCGGCCAGGATGCCGGCCCGGCGCAGGCTCTCCAGCCAGGCGCGCAGCCGGTCGTCGGGCTCGGGCTGCTCGTAGGGCGCCAACGTGTTGTCGATATCAATCAGCAGCGCCCGGATGCCGATGGATTGCAGAAAAGCCGGCGTAATGTCGTCGTAACGGGCAAACATATGGGTGGGTGTGAGTTTCATGCGTTCTGCCTTTCCATGGGATGCGGGGCGGCCGCCGGGCCGTAGCCCCTGGCGGGACGGCCGGTTTTGCCCGCCGCCGGGGTGTTCTGCGCGGCGCGCCTTACGGAGCGGTCGGGTCGGGCTCCGCCGCGGCGTCGCGCAGATCCTCCCATGCGCCGATGATGCGGGCGGCGGTCAGGGAGGCATAGGAGCCGGAGGAGGCCTTTTCGATGACCACAGAGACCACCAGCTCGGGGTTGGAGACCGGCGTGACGCCCACAAACAGCGCGTTGGTAATCTGATAGCGGGTGGACTCGCCGGTAGCCTCGTCGGTCAGGTAGCGGTCCAGCTGCGCGGTGCCGGTTTTGCCCCCCACATCGGAATAGGAGACCCCCGACTGCGAAAGGAAGCGCCGCACGGTGTTGGAATCGTTCACCATCTGCTTCATGCCGGCGAGCACCTCGGCGCGCACATCGGACGGGATGGACAGCTCGCTCAAAGGCGTGCCCAGCAGCGCCTGGTCCGAGTAAATCACCTCCCCGGTGTCATAGGCCTGCACCCGGTCCAGCAGATGCGCCGACAGGCGGGTGCCCCCGTTGGCCAGCGTACAGATATAGGCGCAGAGCTGCAGCGGCGTGGCGCGGGTATCGGACTGCCCGATGGCGGCCTGCACGGTATTGCCGGGGTTCCAGACCGAGGCGCCCGACTCCCCAGCCAGCACGCCGGTCTCCTCCCCCAGCTCGATGCCGGTCTCCCGCCCGAAGCCGAAGGCGGCCATGTATTCGTCCAGCCGGCTGATGCCCAGCTGATAGCCCAGCTCGTAAAAGAAGCAGTTGCAGGAATCCGCAATCGCCTTGGTCAGGGTCACATGGGTCACCCCGTGCGGCCAGGTCGAGCAGCGCGGGCGGTAGTCGTCAAACCGGGTGTAGGTCCCGGTGCAGTCGTAGGTCCAGCCCGCGTCAATCGTGCCGGAGGCCAGGCCGGCCACGGCCACCCCCAGCTTGAAGGTGGAGCCCGGCGCGTAGGTCTCGCGCAGCGCGCGGTTGGAGAGCGGACGGGCGGAGTCGGCCAGCAGACTGTTGTAATCGCGGTTGTAGGTGGTCAGGTCGTAGGTGGGATAGGAGGCGATGGCCAGAATTTCAAAGGTATCGGGATCCATTGCCACGGCCGCGCCGGCGTCGCAGGGAAATTCGTGGACCGCGCCGCCGTCGTTCTGCTGCACGTATTCCACGTTTTCCTTCAGCGCGTCCTCTGCGGCAATTTGCAGGCGGATATCGATGGTCAGGTAGACGTCGTTGCCCGAGACCGGCGCGGTAATCACCTCGGTACGCAGGATGTTCCCCGCGGAGTCCAGGGTCAGCAGCCACTCCCCGTCGGTGCCGTGCAGATATTCCTCAAACGCGGCCTCACAGCCGGATTTGCCGACAGTTGCGTTCATCTGGTAGCCCTGCTCGTTGTAATAGTCCCACTCCTCGGCGTAAATCGGGCCGACCGTGCCCAGAATGTGCGAGGCATAGCCGGGATAGTTGTACACCCGCTCGGCCGTCACCCGGAACTCCACGCCGGGCAGCCCCAGCTCCTGGACATAGGTCATCAGCGAGAGGTCGGCCTGCTCGGCAAAGGTGTAATCGTTCGAGGCGCCAAACTGCCGGACCTCCATATCGTAGCGCAGCCGCAGCAGGCGGTCCACCTCGTAGTCGGTGTACAGGCGGTCACCCTGCCCGTCGGTTTCCAGCAGACGGTAGCTGTCAATCAGCTCGTCCACCAGTTCGTCGGCCGAGGTGTCCTCCTCCATTCCCTTGTCTTTCAGCAGCCGCTGCAGCCGATAATTCACGGTGCTGTCCGGGTTCTGGGACTCGGGGGAATACACATAATCCGGATAGGTGCCGTTGAGCGGGAAATAGGGCTCGGTGTGCGTGTCCCGCGCTCCGCAGACGTCCAGCGCCTCCAGCAGGCGCAGACAGGTGCGGTTGGCCTCAGACGTCCCGACCGACGAAAGCCCGAGATAGGAAAGCGTCAGGTCATAGGTGTACCGGTTGGATACCAGCGCCACACCGTTGCGGTCGTAAATTTCCCCCCGCACGGCCTGCACCTTGACCCTGACGGGGGTGCCGGCGTCATAGGTGTTCTCTCTGCCCGAAATCTGCACATAAAAGAGTCTGCCCAGATAGATGACACATACCGTGCAGAAGACCGCCGCAATCAGCAGATAGCGGAAGAGATAGCGTTTTTTTGCCGCCATAAGCGGAGTCTCCTTTCGTTTTTTGCGATGCGGCGAAGGGGTCCGGCACAGACGTCAGAACAGAAACAGCGCAAAGTTGAGCAGCAGCACCGCCGCCATCAGCCATACGGCCGGGTTGCACAGGATGGCCTGCCGGCGGTCGGAAGCGTCCAGGCTCACCACGCCTTTTTGCGGGCGGAAGCTGCGAATCAGCCAGATGCCGGCCGGAATGCAGGTGAGGAAGGCTATGCCGTACAGCCCGTACAGGCCAAACAGCATCATCACCCCCGATGCGTGCTCCGCAAGGTATTCCTGGGTGATTACCGTCAGCTCCTCTACCCCGCCCAGCCTCTCCTGCATCAGCAGGACATACACGCTGCCAAAGAAATTGATGAACATGTGCAGAAAAACCGAGTAGCGCAGCCGCCCGGTGCGGCAGTAAACCAGCCCGAACAGCATCCCCAGGAGAGCGGCATAAAAGAACTGGCTGAAGTTGCCGTGAATCAGACCAAACACCAGGCCCGAGGTCAGAATGGCCGGGACGTCGCCATAGCGGCGCAGCCGGTCGATGAGCAGCTTGCGGAAAAAAAGCTCCTCCAGCACCGGCGCCAGAATCACCATGAACAGCACAATGGCCCACATGGGGTTGGCGGCGGTGGTATCGGCAACCGGATTGCCGGCGGACAGCCCCAGCATGGACAGGATGAAATTGACCAGCATCCCCAGCAGATTGCCGGCCAGGGTCAGGGCCATGCTGAGCGACATGGCAGCCAGCAGCCCCACCGCGCCCAGCCTCGCCGGGCGGACAGCCTCAACCCGGCAGGGGCGCAGAAGCAGGTATGCAACCGGCATGGCAACCAGATACATGCAGCACGAGCCGGCCACCAAAGAGAACCATTCCGGCAGAACCGTCCCGCGCGGCAGGGCCAGGGAGAGCACCAGCAAAAGCACCAGCTGCGCCAGGGTGGACACCACCGGTACCGCCGCCACGGCAAGCGCCAGGCGGCCCAGCTGCCGGCGCTCGGCGCGCGCGTCGCAGGGGGGCGGTGCAGGATTGAAATCAAAGCCGAAGCCGAAGGCCCGGGGATCAAAATTCATGGCAAACGCTCCTTTCCCTGCCGCGGCCGTCCGCCCGGCAGGCATATGCCCCGCATGGGGCCAGCCGGGGGCTCCGGCTACTTGACCTTGTATCGTACGAATTCCGAAAAATCGCCGCCGGTACTGCGCAGCATGTGCCCCAGCCCAAGACAGCCGCACTCAATCGGCCTTTTGGCCACCCGTACCCGCACACCGGTGCGGTTGTGCAGAACCTGGTCCAGCCCGGGCAGCAGCGAGCCGCCCCCCACCATAACAATGCCGAAGTCGAAAATATCGGCCGAAAGCTCGGGCGGGGTCTCCTCCAGCGTGGTTTTGATCATGGCGATGATTTCGTCCAGCGGCTCCCGGATGGCCTGCCGCACCTCTGCCGAGCCGATCTCGGCGGTTACGGCCAGACCGGTGTGCAGATCCCGCCCGCAGACCTCCATGCTGCCCCGTTCGACGTCGGGCAGGGCCGAGCCGATCCGTTTTTTCAGCCGCTCGGCCGTCACCTCCCCGATCAGGATGTTGCGGGTCTGCTTGAGATGGTTGACAATGGCCTGGTCCAGCTCATCCCCGGCAATGCGCAGCGAGTTGGAGTGCACAATGCCCCCCAGGCTGATGACCGCCGCCTCCGAAACGCCGCCCCCCAGGTCCACCAGCATGGCCCCCCGGGCCTTGGAAACCTGAATGCCGGCCCCCACCGCAGCCGCAATCGGCTCGTCGATCATGCCCACGTTCTTGGCTCCGGCCTCAAACAGCGCGTCCTCCACCGCCCGGCTCTCGACCTCGGTCACGCCGTACGGAATGGAAATGAGCACCGAGGGGCGGTTGAACAGCGACACCATATCCAGCTTGCGAAAGAAATCGCGGATCATCAGGGACGTGACCTCCAGATCGGTGATCACCCCGTCCTTCAGCGGGCGCAGCGCCCGGATGTTGCCGGGGGTTTTGCCCAGCATTTTTTTGGCGCCCGAGCCGCTGGCAATGACCTCGTGCGTTACGCGGTCAATGCTGACAACCGAGGGGGCGTGCATCACAATTCCCTTCTCCTTGAGGAAGATCAGGGTGCTGGAGGTGCCCAGATCCATGCCGATTTGTTTTGCCACCGATGCTTCCTCCTTTCGCTTGAGAATGGGAAGGCGCAGAGGAAGCCTCCGAACAGCTCCCCGCGCCCCTGCAGGCCGTCCCGGGCAGACGCCGGCAGCCGGCCTGCGGCCGCGGGCCAGGGTCGGCTGCCTCTGTCTGCTTCATTATACCATATTCCGGCGGATTTTTCTATAGCTCAGATAAAATTTTCACCGAATTTTTCGGAAAAAAGCTCGCACATGCGGTTGACCGGCAGGCCGACCACATTGCAGTAGTCCCCCCGGATGCCGCGGATCCAGACCGCGGCCAGCCCCTGAATGGCATAGGCGCCCGCCTTGCCATAGGGCTCGCCGGTGTCCGCATAGGCGGCAATCTCACGCTCGCTCATCGGGGCAAACTCCACCTCGGTGACCGCGTGCGAGAGTGCCTCGACGCCGTCCAGGCAGAGATAAATGCCACTGACCACCCGGTGCCGCCGGCCCGAGAGCAGGCGCAGCATCCGCAGCGCGTCGGCGCGGTCGCGCGGCTTGCCCAGAATTTCCCCGTCCGCCGCCACCACCGTGTCCGAGGCAATGAGCAGCCGGCCCGAGAGCTCCCGCCCGGCGGCAGTCAGCAGCCGCCGCGCGGCCTGTCCCTTGCGGGCCGAGAGCTCCTCCGAGAGGCGCTCGGGGTCGCGCTCGTCGCTGCGCTCGTCCACGTCGGGTACAAACACCTCAAACTTCACGCCGAGGCGTTCCAGCAGCTCCCGCCGCCGGGGCGAGGCCGAGGCCAAAATACATTCACGCATGGCAAGTATATTCTCTTTCAAAGAACTTTTAAAATTGCCCGAAGCAGGCTGGCTCTATGCCGCTATCTTGATTTTGCGGCGGCGGGATATGTGTTCCATGTTGGATGATAATCTTCATTGGCCTGATCTCCCCACATATCCCAACCTTTCCTGCTTCCTCTTGCAAACAACTCCAAATAAGGCGCGGATGAGCATCTCTCAATCAAAGGAATCAATTCGTCCGGCTTTCTGGAATGTTCCCGTTTCATTGCACGAACCAGATTGATTTGAGAACGACCGGCATCTAAAGTTCTGTTGTTGTTGCCTTTGATACCGAACAACAAAATTTCTGTAACATTTCTAAAATAAAATCCAACGCCTCTGCCGTCCGGCATTCCGTCTTTTCGAATTTTTTCCCAGATAATATTGGTTTTATATTCAAACCCCCATGTCTGCATGACATCGAGACCTTCCGGAAGCAAAGCGTTGGGTACCCATAAATAGAGGTGGCATTTTTCATCTGTAACCTCTGAAATTGGCAATGCTTTTATTTCCTCCAATTTCATTGTGCCATATCTGGTCAGCCGCTTATGTTCGGGCGCAACCTTACCGGTTCGGTTCTGAAATTGCCATGGAGGATCTGCATATATAGTTTTATACTTCTTCCCAGCTGTGTATTGTCTGAAATTCTCAATTGTTTTTTCCAGATCTGTTTTTGTCATTTTTCAATATCCCTCAACAACAGGTTTTCTAATTCCTATCGCGAGAATCGGACAACCGCCGTTTCTGCGTGATTTTAAGCGATACTCTAATTTTCCCATCCATGTTGTGCTTGCGCCGTATTTGGAAATAATGGGTTTCCCGTTCTGATCGGTAATGGTTTTGAATATATCATTCAATTCTTTTGATCTTGTTGCAATAATTCCCACTTCAATCAAACCGCAATCAAAATAGGTTCTCATTGCCAACAAGTCTCGATCAAATGTTTGATCCTTGCTGTTCCACTCTAAGTCGAATGCGATTTTGTTTTTAATATAGTCGATATTATGGCCGTCAATATAGCCTTCTATTGTTTTTTCGTCGAAAGGCTGGTCTGAAAAGCGTCCCTTTTGATTTGATCTTCTTGGATACAACTTTACCAACAGGTCTCCGGTAATTCTGATTTCCCTCCAACCAAATGGATATAAAATATCGTCAATTTTTTTGGGAATTGCTGTTTCGTTACCGCCAGCGGCTCTAATATCATCAATTGATATGAAAAGATTGTCCAAACATTCCTGAATTTCATTCCATTCATGTGGAAAAGCTTCGCTTAATATTTCCAAGGCATGGCCGTAACTTTGAAATTCATATTTATTCAATAAACTCTCCCGAATATATCTGTTCATCAGTGCTATTGTAATTCTCCTTTGCTGTCAATAAATCAGATGATCAGCGCGATGAAGACCAGCGGATCGGTTCCGACGCAGCGGATGCCGTGCCCGGAGCCGTCGGCGCAGAAGGTGGTTTCCCCCGGCGCCACCGGGCGGATGTTGCCGTTGTCGCTGTATTCACCGGCGCCCGAGAGGATGTGGTAGGCCTCGGCCTCGCCGTGGTGCTCGTGATAGGCAATCTCCCGGCCCGGGAAGACCGTCACCTTAGCAAACATGCGGACCTTGCCGGCCAGCTGTTCCCCGGTGAGCAGGTGCTCGATGCGGCGGTTTTCGTTCTGATTGACCATGGTTTGCGTCTCCTTTTTTTCAAATACGCGCGTCGGTCACCGGCCGACGGTCTTATTTTTTCATGGCCACGGCGGCCCTGGCCTCCTGTGCGATGTGCGCGGCGGTCAGGCCGTAGGCCTCCAGCAGGGCTGGAACGGTGCCCGAGTGGCCGTAGGTGTCGTTCATGCCGACGCGGCGCACCGGCACCGGGCAGGACTCGGCCAGCACCTCGCAGACCGCGCCGCCCAGACCCCCGATGATGTTGTGCTCCTCGGCCGTCACCACGGCCCCGGTCTTTTGCGCCGAGGCGACCAGCAGCGCGCGGTCAATCGGCTTGATGGTGTGAATGTTCACCACGCGGGCCGAAATCCCCTCGGCAGCCAGCAGCTCCCGGGCCTCGAGCGCCAGCAAGACGCACAGGCCGGTGGCGACCAGCGTCACGTCGTCTCCGTCGGCCAGCAGCACACCCTTGCCCAGCTCAAACCGGTAATCCGGACGGTCGTTGATGACCGGCAGGGCATATCTCCCGAAGCGCAGATAGAACGGCCCGCTGGTGCGCAGCGCCGCCTCGACCGCGGCTCTGGCTTCCACCGCGTCGCTCGGATTGACAATGGTCATGCCCGGAATCGTGCGCATCAGGGCGATGTCCTCGTTGCACTGGTGGGTGGCGCCGTCCTCCCCGACCGTAACGCCGGCGTGCGTGGCGCCGATTTTGACGTTGAGGTGCGGGTACCCGATCGAATTGCGCACCTGCTCAAATGCGCGGCCTGCCGCGAACATCGCAAAGCTGGAGGCAAACACGGTCCTGCCGGTGGTGGCAATGCCCGCCGCCACGCTCATCATGTTCCCCTCGGCAATGCCGCAGTCGAAGAAGCGCTCGGGGTGCGCCTTTTTGAATTTGACGGTTTTGGTGGCCTCGGCAAGGTCGGCGTCCAGAACCAGAAAATCGTAACGGTCGGCCAGCTCGGCCAGCGCGCTGCCGTAGGCCTCCCGGGTTGCAATTTTGTCTGCCATGTCTCTCTCCTCCTTATTTCGTCAGCTCGGCCAGAGCCGCGGCGTACTGCTCGTCGTTCGGAGCCGTTCCGTGCCAGCCGACCTGATTCTCCATGAAGGAAACGCCCTTGCCCTTCACGGTTTTTGCAATGATGGCGGTGGGGCGGCCCTTTACGGTTCTCGCCTCGGCAAAGGCGGCGGCAATCGCGTCAAAATCGTGCCCGTCAATCGAAATCACGTGGAAGCCGAAGGCCTCCAGCTTTTTGTCGTGCGGGGTGGGGTTCATCACCTCGGCCACAGGCCCGTCAATCTGCAGGCCGTTCCAGTCAAGAATCAGGCAGAGGTTGTCCAGCTTGTAGTGCGAGGCGAACATGCAGGCCTCCCACACCTGCCCCTCCTCGCTCTCGCCGTCCCCGACCACGGTGTAAACGCGCCAGGTCTTGCCCGCAGCCTTGCCCGCCAGCGCCATGCCGGCGGCCGCACTGACCCCCAGCCCCAGCGAGCCGGTGGACATGTCCACGCCAGGCGTCAGGGTCATGTCGGGGTGCCCCTGCAGGCGGGAACCGATTTTGCGCAGGGTGGTCAGCTCCTCCACCGGAAAGTAGCCCCGGTTGGCCAGCGCCGCGTAAAGAGCCGGCGCGCAGTGCCCCTTGGAGAGCACAAAGCGGTCGCGGTCGGCCATGGTCGGGTTGGCAGGGTCAATGTTCATCTCGGAAAAGTACAGATATGCCAGGATATCCGCAATCGAGAGCGAGCCGCCCGGATGTCCCGACTTGGCGGCGTGCGTGCCCTCAATGACGCCGACACGGATGGCCCGCGCGGCGGAACGAAGCTGTTGCAGTTTTGCTGTTTCCATTCCAGTCCTCCTGATGGTTTCGGATGCATTCGCATTTACATCTATTATAATTCAAACCGCCCCAAATGTCAAGATGCGAACGCAAATTTTCCTCAGAAAGTGGTTTCACAGTTGGAGAAGACCTTGAAGAGCCCCGCCAAAGGAGAAGACCTTGGAGAGACCCGCCTCTTAAGGAGAGGCCGGTCCCTCCAAGCCTCCCCCGGCGAGACCTTCCCCGGCCACCGCCCGCCTGTTTGGAAAATCGCCAACGATAGCGCCCCGCCGGCGGG
>CALWQR010000076.1 GCA_944383705.1 uncultured Clostridia bacterium | reverse complement strand
CGCTTTTGCGGCCGACCGCTTTTCACATCGGGAGCGCTGGCTCAGATGCGCACCGCACCCACCGGGCGGATGCGCAGCACCATGCAGCGTCCCTGCCCGAAGGCGGCGTCCATGACCCGGCGGAAGTTTTCCACCTCGGCGGTGGGGACAAATGCCTGAATGGTGCCGGCAAAGCCCCCGCCGTGCACCCGCCAGGCGGCCTTTTTGCCGGCAAGCGTGCGCTCGGCCAGGCAAAGCGCCAGCGAGAGTCCCTGCTCGTGCGGGTTCTTTGGCGCGTATACGTTTTGCAGATAGCAGAATGAGGAGCGCCCCGAGGCGATGACCCCGGCAAGGAAGCGGTCAAGATCCCCGGCCTCCAGCGCCTCCTTCTGCCCGATCACCCGGCGGTTTTCGTCAAAAAAGTGCAGGGCGCGCAGCACCGCGCGGTCGCCCACCCGTTCGCGCAGGGTCCGGATGTCGGCCAGCACGCGCGCCTCGTCCACCTCGCGCAGCACCGTCTTGCCGTAATAGGCGGCCACGGCCTTCATTTCGGCCGGTACCGCGGCGTAATCGTCGGTCAGGTCGGCGTGGTTGCCTCCGGTGTTCACAATGCACAGGTTGTAGCCGGCCGCCGACATGTCAAAGTCCATCCGGTCAATCACGGGGGCGGCCGGGTCGGCAAAGTCGATGGCAATAATGCCCCCCACCGCGCAGGCCATCTGGTCCATCAGACCGCAGGGCTTGCCGAAGAAGCGGTTCTCGGCGAACTGCGCCAGCTTGGCAATTTCCACGTTGTCGATTTCCCCGCGGTTGTAGATGTGGCTGAGAATGTTGCCCACCATGTCCTCAAAGGCAGCCGAGGACGAAAGGCCCGAGCCCTTGAGCACGTTGGAGGTGGTGTAGGCGTCAAAGCCCCCCACCGCATGTCCGTCCCGGCGGAATCCGGCGGCCATGCCGGCAATCAGCGCGTCGGAGTGCCCGTAGCGCGCAGGGTCGGGCTCGGCAAAGCGTTCCAGGTCTACCCGGTCCTCCGGGAAGCCCTCGCTCTTGATGCGGATGACCCCCTGTGCGTTGGGGGAGGCCACCGCAATGATGTCCAGGTCAATCGAGGCGGCAATCACCCGCCCGTGGTTGTGGTCGGTGTGGTTGCCCGAGAGCTCGCTCCGCCCGGCAACCGAGTAGAGCGCGGCCTCGCGGCCGGCGCCGTACAGCTCCTCAAAGGCCTGCACGGCGGCCAGATAGCGGGCCTTTTGCGCCGGCAGCGCGTCGGCCCCGTAGATGTAGGTCAGGCGTTGGTCAAATTTGCCGCCGGACAGGGCGGCCTTCAGCTCGGTGGTGTTCATGAATGGTGTTCCTTTCTGACGGAATGACTCCCGAAATCCGCGCCGACAGGCCCCGGCGGCCGCGATGCGGACTCCATAATAAATATATTATACCACATTGCGCGCCCGGTTGCAAGCGGTTTTGCGGGATTTGTTCCGGCGTCGGCAAAAAAACGGCCGCGGACGCCCCGGGCGGCAAAATCCGGCAGGCGTCTTGACAAAACCGCCCGGATGTGGTATAACTGTGGGGAAGACCCGGGCCGGCGGCCGGAAGACGCCCGGCGGCCGGCCCGGACAGAAAGGAGCCTGTATGCGCAATCATCGCCGAAAACACACCCCGGCCGGCTATTTCAGCCGGTTTGAGCTTGCCCTGTGGCTGGGGTCGCTGGCCGCCATTCTGCTGGCCTATCTGCTTTGCCGGGGAGGGGAGTGGCTGTATCTGTTCACCTCTCTGCTGGGGGCAACCGCGCTGATATTTGTCTCCAAGGGCAATGTGGCGGGGCAGGTGCTGACCGTGCTGTTCAGCCTGCTCTACGGCTTTATTTCCTGGACCTACCGCTATTACGGGGAGATGATAACCTACCTGGGCATGACGCTGCCGATTGCGGTGGCCTCTGTGGTTGCCTGGCTGCGCCACCCCTGGCGCGGCCGGCGCAGCGAGGTGCAGGTCAACCGGCTGCCGGCCCGGGAATATGCGGTCATCGCGGCGGCGGGGCTGGCCGTTACGCTGCTGTTCTGGTTTGTGCTGGAGCGGCTGCACACGGCCAATCTTCTTCTCAGCACGGTATCGGTGTTTACCAGCTTTGCGGCGGTGGTGCTCTCCATGCGCCGCAGCCCGTATTACGCGCTGGCCTACGCGGCCAACGACGTGGTGCTGATTGCGCTGTGGCTGCTGGCCACGCGGGACAATCCCTCCTACGCCGGCATGGTGATCTGCTTTGCCGCTTTTCTGGTCAACGACGGCTACGGCTTTTTCAACTGGCGGCGCATGGAACGGCGGCAGCGGGCCGACCGTCAGGCGTGATTTGCCGCCGTTTTTTTGCGGTTTTGCCGCCTTTGGGGCGAACCTGTCGCAGAAAACCGAAAAAATTTCTGTAAATTTTCACTTTTTTTGAAAAAAGGTCTTTTCAATCCCGTAATTTTATTGTATAATAGATGTTAGATGAGTTCCTCCGCTCCGGTACGGGGCGGGCGGACTGCCGGCGGACGGGCAATGGCTCCGGCGGAATCCAATTCAGAAAGGACCAGGGATGTAAAATGAAACAGAAGTACACGATTACGGTTGCGGACATGGAGCTGAATATCATCAGCGACGCCTCGCCCGACGAGGTGGAGAACATCGTCGGCATTCTGGACAGGCGGATGCGGGATATCAATCTCAAAAGCCCGCGCTGCACCAAGAACGAGGCGGCCATTCTGTGTGCTCTTTCCTACTGCTCGGAGCGGATTGCCATGCAGGAGGCCTTCAAAAAGGTGGAAAAGGACGCCTTCCGCTTTGCCGGTGAAAACGAAAAGCTGAAAAAGACCATGGAGGAGATGCAGGAGGAAATTGACCGCCTGCGCAAGGACGCGGCCGTGATGCGCTCGATTCTGGACCGTGCCGCCGCGGCAGCCGTACCGGCCGCCGAGCCGGCCGCGGCCCAGCAGCCCGCCGCCGGAAAGGGGCGCTTTGAGCCCCGCCGCTCGGCCGGCCGGGCCGAGACCCGCCGCGAGTACGAGGCGGTGCCGGCGGGCGACCAGCTCTCGGCATTTGACGCGGTTCCCGCCGCCGGTCCCGCTCCGGCCGCCCCGGCGCAGCCCACGGCCCCGGTCCCGCCGGCGGCCGAGCCCGCCGCCGGGGAAGCGGAGCCTGCCCCGGCCGCCCCGCAAAAGGCCGAGCCTGCCAAAAAAGCAGCCAAGCCGGGCAGCAAGAGCCGGGTTGGCACCATGTTCGATCTGCTGACCTTCAGCGATGTCTGAGCGGGACCGCCTGCCCGAGCTGCTCTGCCCGGCCGGGACGCCCGCGGCGCTGGACGCCGCCATTGACGGCGGGGCCGACGCGGTCTACCTGGGGGGCACCGTGATGAACGCACGGCTGCATGCCGGCAATTTCACGCCGGAGCAGCTGCGGGACGCGGTGCGGCGGGCACACCGGTTCGGCGTGCGGGTATACATCACGCTCAACACACTGGTAACCGACCGCGAGCTGCCCGCCTTTCTGGACGCCGCCCGGGAGGCGGCGCGCGCGGGGGCCGACGCGCTGATTGTCGCCGACCCCGGCGGGGCGGCGCTGATCCGCCGGGCCCTGCCCGGGATGGAACTGCACGCCAGCACGCAGATGTCGGGGCACAATGCCCTGATGGGAGCCGAGCTGCAAAGGCTCGGCTTTTCCCGTATGGTGGCGGCCCGCGAGCTCTCGGCCGCCGACCTGCGCAGCCTGACTGCCTCCTCCCCGATTGAGACCGAGATTTTTGTACACGGCGCGCTCTGCGTCAGCCATTCGGGGCAGTGCCTGTTTTCCTCCCTGGTGGGGGGACGCAGCGGCAACCGCGGGGAGTGCGCGCAGCCCTGCCGGCTGCCCTACTGCCCGGCCGGGAGCCGCGCGCCGCAGGGCAGGCTGGCGCACCCGCTGTCGCTGCGCGACCTCTCGCTGGCCGCGCACCTGCCCGAGCTGCTGGAAATGGGCATTGCCTCCTTCAAGATTGAGGGGCGGATGAAGTCCCCCGAATACGTCCGCGACACCGCCCGGATCTGGCGGCGCCTGCTGGACGAGCGCCGGGCGGCCACCCCCGCGGAGATGCAGCAGCTGGCCGCGGTCTTCTCGCGCGGGGGCTTTACCGACGGCTATTTTACCGGCCGCCTGGGGACCGAAATGCTGGGGACGCGCCGCAGCGCGGACAAGCGCGCCTCGCGGCTGGCCGCGCCGTTTGCCGGCCTTCAGCGGCGGATGCCGCTGCGCCTGCACGCCGTGCTGCGCGCAGGGGAGCCGGCTCTGCTGACCCTGTCGGACGGGCGGCACAGCGTGACCGTGGCCGGCGACTGCCCCCAGCCTGCGCGCACCGCGCCCCTGACCGCGCAGCAGGTCCTGCACAGCCTGTGCCGGATGGGGGGGACGGTGTACCGGGCGGAAGCCTCCGAGGCCGACGTGGATCTCTCCCCCGGGCTGATGCTTCCGGTCTCGTGCCTCAATGCGCTGCGGCGGCAGGGGCTGGACGCCCTGGAGGCCGCCTGCGCCGCCCCGGCGCCCGAGGAGCGCCCGGCCGCCCCCCTGCGCGAGCTGCCCGGCACGCGGCGGGTCTGCCGCACCGCCCGCTTCCGCAGTCCGGGGCAGATCCCCTCGGGGGCGGTCTGCTTTTTTGACCGCATCAGCCTGCCGCTGCCCTGCTTTGCCGGGCCGGAGGACGCAGACCCGGCCTTTGAGCGGGTCTCGCCCGACCAGGCGCGGGTGTTCCGCATTGTCGGGGCGGTGCTGCCCCCGGTGATAACCGATTCCGCTCTGCCCGCCGTGCGCCGGATGCTGGCGCGCGCCCGGGAGGCCGGCGTCCGCTACGCCACGGTGGGCAACCCGGGGCACCTGGCGCTGGTGCGCGAGGCCGGGCTGGTTCCGCTGGGGGATTTCCGCCTGAACGTCACCAATCGCGAGAGCGCCGCGCTGTATGCCTCGCTCGGCTTT
Organism: uncultured Clostridia bacterium; assembly: GCA_944383705.1. GTDB lineage: Bacteria > Bacillota > Clostridia > Oscillospirales > CAG-272 > UMGS1865. Next base: position 4,843 of record CALWQR010000076.1, on the reverse strand, counting down.
GAGGAGCTGCTGCTCTCGCCCGAGCTGACCCTGCCCCAGCTGCGGGACATCGGCGGCAGCACCGCCGTGCTGGTGTACGGGCGGGTGCCCCTGATGACCCTGGAGCGCTGCGTGATCCGCGACCTGGCGTCCTGCGAGTCCTGCCGCTCCGACCGGGTTGCGCTGACCGACCGCATGGGGGTTTCCTTCCCGGTGCTGCGCGAATGGGAGCACCGCAATGTGGTCTGCAACAGCCTGCCCACCGCCATGACCGACCGTGCCGCCGTGCTGGAGCGCTACGGGCTGACCAACCGGCACTATCTGTTTACCACCGAGAGCCGGGAGGAGGTGATGGCTCTCATCACGGCCGACGCCGCGGGGCGGCCCCTGCCGTTCCCGGTGCGGCGCATTCCGTCATAACGCAAACGCTGTGAAAAACAGGAGGATTCGGATTTGCTGCGTACACTGATGCTCAAGCTGCGGGAGTCGCTGGTCTCGGTTCTGCCGGTTACGGCCATTGTCCTTCTGCTCAACCTGACCCCGCTGGTGGATTTTTCGGCCGGTGAGTCGCTGGTGTTTCTGGTCTGCTCGCTGGTGCTGATTCTCGGCATGGGGCTGTTCAACCTGGGGGCCGACATCGCCATGACCCCGATGGGCGAGCAGGTCGGCTCGGGGCTTTCCAAGTCCCGCAGCGTCGGCCTGCTGCTGGCGGTCTGCTTTGTCATGGGGGTATTCATTACGGTGGCCGAGCCCGATCTCTCGGTGCTGGCGGCCCAGGTCCGGGACCTGATTGACGGCAGCCTGCTGGTGGTGATTGTGGGCCTTGGCGTGGGACTGTTTTTGCTGCTGGCCGTGCTGCGGGTGGTCTGCCGCGTCGGCCTTTCCACGCTGCTGATGTTTTTTTACATGGTGCTGTTCATGCTGGCGTCGCTGGTGGTCATCAACGGCAACGGGTTTTTCCTGCCCCTGGCCTTCGATTCGGGCGGGGTGACCACCGGGCCGATTACGGTCCCCTTTATCATGGCGCTGGGCGTGGGCGTGGCCGCCACGCTGGGCGGGCGCAACGCCGGCGAAAACAGCTTCGGCCTGGTGGCGCTCTGCTCGGTCGGGCCGGTGCTGGCCGTGCTGGCGCTGGGCATTGCAGCCAAAGGGGAGCTCTCCTACGCCCTGCCGGATTATTCGCTGGACGCGCACCTGGGCGCCGCCTTTCTGCCCACCCTGCTGGGGGTGATGGAGGAGGTCGCGCTGGCGCTGGGGCTGGTGGTGATTTTCTTTGCGGTGATTCAGCTGGTCTTTCTGCGGCTGCCCAAAAAGAAAATCATTCAGATTGCCGTTGGCATTGTGTATACCTATGTGGGCCTGGTGCTGTTCCTGACCGCGGTGACGGTCGGCTTTGTGCCCGTTGGCTACCGGCTGGGGCTGGAGCTGGCGCAAACCAGCCCGCAGCTGATGATAGCCGCCGGCTTTGTGCTGGGGCTGGTGGTGGTGCTGGCCGAGCCCGCCGTGCATGTGCTCAACCAGCAGGTGGAGGGCATTACCAACGGCAGCGTCAGCCGGCGCTCCATGCTGACGGCGCTCTCGGTCGGCGTGGGGATTTCCATCGGCCTTTCCATGCTGCGCATCTGGCTGGATTTCAGCATTCTCTGGTATCTCATCCCGGGCTACGCGCTCTCGCTGGGGCTGTCCTTCTTTGTTCCCAAAATCTACACCGCCATTGCGTTTGATTCGGGTGGCGTGGCCAGCGGGCCGCTGACCTCCAGCTTCATCCTGCCCCTGGCTGTGGGCGCCTGCGTGACCCTGCAGGGGGTGGACCGGGTGCTGGAGGATGCCTTTGGCGTGGTGGCCATGGTGGCCATGACCCCGCTGATTACCATCCAGCTGCTGGGCTTCCGGTCGGTGGTCACCCGGCATGTGCGCGAACGGATTGCAATGCGGCGCATTCTGGACGCCGACGACGAGCAGATCATCAATTTCCTGTAAGGAGGCCGGCATGGAAGAGAACAGAAGAAAAAAGCCCCGGCTGCCCGAGCCGCCGGGCGCGCTGCAAAAGCTCAAGCTGCTGATTGTGGTGGTCAACCGGAACCGGGCGGACTTTTACACGGATTTTCTGCAGTCCTTTGAGGTCAACCTGCAGCTGAAGATGAACGCCCGCGGCACCGCCAACTCCGAGCTGCTGCACTACCTGGGGCTGGAGGAATCCGAAAAGCGGGTGCTGTTTGCCCTGATCCGCGAGGACCAGGCCGCCCCCGCGCTGCAGGCGCTGGACGAAAAGTTCCGCACCCTGCGCGGCGGCAAGGGAATTGCCTATACGGTGCCGCTTTCCGGCGTGGCAGGCGTGGCAATTTACCAGTTTCTGAGCAACAACCGCCGCATGGCAAAGGAGAAAAAATAAGATGGATTACGCATATGAAATGATTGTCTGCATTGTCAATGACGGCTTTTCGGAAGCCGTAATGGATGCGGCCAAGGAGTTTGGCGCCGGGGGCGGCACCGTGCTCTTCGCGCGCGGAACCGCGCCGCAGGAGGCCGAGAGCTTTTTCAAAATTCCGGTGCATCCCGAAAAGGAGCTGGTGATGATTCTGGTCCCCCGCGAGCTGCGCGACAACATCCTGCACGCGCTGTACCGCAGCGTGGGACTGAAAACCCCGGGGCAGGGCATTGCCTTTTCGCTGCCGGTGGACAGCGTGGTGGGGCTGAGCCAACCCGGGCAGGAGGAGCCGGACTGAGCGCCGGGTCCCGGCCGCCCGGCCCACGCCGGGTTCCGACAGAGAAAGGAAATGGATATGCAACCATCCGATGACAGATTCCGCGCCCTGTGGGCGCGCGACCGGCTGCTTTGCCGCCTGGTGGCGGGCTGGTGCTGGTTTGCCGTGTTTGTGCTGGCACGGGGAGGGGATTTTACCGAGCTGGCCTTTGGTCAGCAGTACAGCATCTATCTGGCCGCGCTGTGGACGCTGGGCGGCGTTTGCCTGCTGACCCTGGTGGCGCTGGCGGGGTACCCCTGGCACACCGACTCCTGGTTTTTGCTGGGCGGCGCAACCGTGTGCGTCTGCTTCTGGCTGGTCGGCGGGCCGCAGGACGACGCGCGCTACCTGTTCTGGCTGGCGGTCAGCGCGGCCTATACCCTGTTCGTGCTGTATTTCCTTCAGGCCAACGACGGCCTGCTCCGGCTCTGGCAGCCCGGCCGCCGCACCGTCATAGCGGTGGCGGTTGTGGCGGCGGTGGCGTCCTGCGCCGTGATATCAACCGTCACCTGCCTGCGCTACCTGACCTTTTCCTCGCCGAACTTTGATTTCGGCATTTTCGTGAATATGTTTCACAACATGCGGGAGACCGGCCTGCCGCTGGTGACCAGCGAGCGGGACGGACTGCTTTCGCATTTTGCCGTGCACATCTCCCCCACCTATTATCTGCTGCTGCCCTTTTACTGGCTGTTTCCGTCCCCGCTGACCCTGCAGATCGGGCAGGCCGTGGCGCTGATGCTGGGCATTGTCCCGGTGCTGCTGCTGGCGCGGCGGTTCGGGCTTTCGGGCAAGGCCACCGTTGCGGTCTCGCTGCTGTACGCCTTTTTCCCGGTGCTGTGTACCGGCTGCTTTTACGACATTCACGAGAACTGCTTCCTGCCCCTGTTCCTGCTGCTCACCTTTTATTTTTATGAGGCGCGGCGGCCGCTCCCGATGTATCTGTCCGCCCTGTTTGTGCTGGGGGTGAAGGAGGACGCGGCCATCTATCTGATTGTGTTTGCGCTGTACCTGCTGCTCTCACGCCGGAGCTATCTGCACGGCTGCCTGCTGCTGGTGCTCTCGGGCGGCTGGTTCGTGCTGGCCACACACCTGATCAACACCTACGGCGACGGGGTGCTCTCCAACCGCATCGACAATCTGATTTACGACCCCGAGATGGGGCTGCTGGGCGTCATCAAAACCGCGCTGGTCAATCCCGGCTTTCTGCTGACGCAAATGTTCACCACCTCGGGCGGGACCTGGGACAAGGTGGCCTATTTCCTGCAAATGCTGCTTCCCCTGGGGCTTCTGCCCTTTTGCACCAAAAAGCTTTCGCGCTGGCTGCTCCTGGCGCCCATGCTCATCAATCTGTTCACGCGGTATCAGTATCTGTACGACACCGGCTTTCAGTATCATTTCGGCAATGCCGCCTTCCTGGTGTATGCGGTGCTGCTGAATCTGCCCGAGCTCTCGCACACCTGGCGGCGCTCGCTGCTCGGCCTTGCCGCCGCCTGCTGTCTCTGCCTGTACCTCTGCGCTGTGGTGCCAAAGCTGAACGGCTATGCGACCCGCTGGCGGAACGACCGCCTGACCTATGCGCGCATGGAGGAGCTGCTGGATACCGTCCCCGAGGACGCCTCGGTCAATTGCTCAACCTTCCTGCTGCCCCACCTGGCCGACCGGAGCGAGATCTATGAGATTGGCTACCACGGGGATCGGCCGGATGTCGATTATGTGGTGATTGACGCGCGCTACAGCGGCTGGCAGGATACCATGCGCGCCTACCTGGCCCAGGATTACGAGATTCAGACCAACGCCCCCGGCCTCCTCGTCATCCTCCGCAGCCCAGGATAGTTACGCCAGGGAAGAAGACCTTGGAGGGCCCCGCCTGATAAGGTTCTCACCGTTAGAGAAGACCTTGGAGGGACCCGCCTCTTAAGGAGAGGCCGGTCCCTCGGGGGCCTCCCCCGCCCAGCCCTTCCCCGGCGCAGGCCCCCGATTTTCGTATCCTGTATTGCAAATACAGCACGCTCGGGGGCCCGCGCCGGGGAATTTCTTTTAGGGGGGCGGTATGTTTTCAGATTTGCGGATGGACGTGAATCCATAGCCGGCCGCCGGGAAAATTCTTTCGGACATTTGCA
>CALWQR010000075.1 GCA_944383705.1 uncultured Clostridia bacterium | reverse complement strand
CGATTATTATACCACTTCCTGGCCCGTTTGTCAACCCCTTTTCTAAAATTTTTTCCCCTTTTTGCAGTTTTTTTCTGTTTTTTCTTTGGCGGGGGGCCCAAAAGGCCTTCTGTCCCCGGTTTTCTGCAACAAACGGGCGAAAAATCAGGAGTGACGGCGCCGGAAAAACGGATCAGACATCCCGCCGTCCCTCCAGCGCGCGGAACAGCGTGACCTCGTCGGCATACTCGAGATCGGCCCCGACCGGAACGCCGTAGGCCAACCGCGTAACCCGCACCCCCAGCGGCCGCAGCAGACGGGATAGGTACATAGCCGTGGCCTCGCCCTCGACCGTAGGGTTGGTGGCCACAATGATTTCCTGCACCTCGCCGGATTCCACGCGGGCAAGCAGCTCCCGGATTTTGAGCTGTTCGGGGGTGACGCCGTTGATGGGGGAAATCAGCCCGTGCAGCACATGGTACACCCCGCGGAATTCCCGCACCTTCTCCATCGCCATCACGGCGCGGGCATCGGTGACCACACAGATCAGGCCGTGGTCGCGGTCGGGATCCGCGCAGATCGGGCAGATGTCCCGGTCGGTCAGGTTCTGGCAGACCGGGCAGAGATGAATGCGCCGCCGGGCCTCCAGAATGGCCGACGCAAACGCCTCGGCGTCCTCCTGCTCCAGCTCCAGCACCGAAAAGGCCATGCGCATGGCGGTTTTTTTGCCGACCCCCTCCAGCCGGCCGAACTCCTCGGCCAGGCGCTGGAGAGATTCAATGTATTCTGCCATGGGTTACATCAGCCCGGGGAACCCCGGCATACTCACGGAGCCGGTGATTTTGTTGATTTCTGCCGTGTTGGTGTCCTCTACCCGCCGCAGCGCCTCGTTGACCGCCGCGACCAGAATGTCGGACAGGGTTTCGATGTCGTCCGGGTCGACAATTTCAGGCTTTAAATCAATGGAAAGAATTTCTTTTTTGCCGTTGATTCTGACCGTGACAACCCCACCTCCGGCCGAGATTTCGTATTCGCGCGCATCCAACTCCTCCTGCTTGGCCGCGACCTCCTCCTGCGTCTTCTGCACCTGGCGGAGCAGCGCCTGCATGTTCTGCGGGCCGCCCCCCATTCCCTTCGGGATATTGGCTCTCATTTCCGTATCTCCTTTCCTTCCGGCTCCTGCCGGTCCGGTTCCGCGGCATCCTCCGCGGCTTCTATAATTTCGTCCATTGCCGATGCGGTCCGGGACTGCGCGCGGATCTCCAGCAGCAGCCTGTCGGCCGGCAGCTCCTGCTTCATGGTTGCCGACAGGGCCGCGCGCAGGCGCCCGCCCCCGTCCTTGCTCACCATATCCCGGGCAAAGGACGAGGGAAAGCGCACCAGCACCTCGCCGGTCTCGGTGGTATACGCCTCGGCCTGCCGGCAGAAGGAGGCCTGCATCATGTCGCTCTGCCCCAGGCGCTCCACGGCCTCCATCCAGCAGCGCAGGGGCCGCAGCACCCGTCTGGCAGGGGCTGCCTCCTTCAGGGGGGCGGGCTGCGGCGCGGCAGCCGGGGCGGCGTCCGGAGCAGGGGCTGCCGTCCCCGGAGACGCGGCGCCCGCGGCCGAGCCCGGGAAGCCACCCAGCACCATGGCCTCCTCCAGCCTGGCAATGCGGGAAAGCAGCGCCTCGCCCGTGCTGTTGAGCGATTCGTCACACATGCGCACCAACGTCAGCTCGGCCACCATGCGTTTGACCGCATTGGCCTTTTGCATGGCAAACAGACCGTCCTCCAGCAGGCTGCAGTGGTACAGCAGCGTCTCTTTGCGGAACAGGCCTGCCAGGGCCGTCAGGCGCTCGGTCTCGGCGTCGGTCAGGTCAAGGTAATCCGCGGCGTGCGAGGTGCTGCGGAGCACCAGCAGGTCGCGGTAAAACGCAATGAGATCCTGCCAGAAGACCAGCAGATCCTTTGAGGAGCGCACCACCTCGTCCACCACGGCAAACAGCGTGTCACAGTCCTGCCCGGCAATGGCCCGCACGGTCCGCTCCAGGGCTTCCCGTCCGGCGGAGCCAACCGCCTCGTTGACCGCCGCGGGGGTAATGACGCCCCGGCTGCCGGCGCACAGCTCCAGCAGACTGATGGCGTCCCGCATTCCCCCCTGTGCCAGCCGGGCCAGCATCCGGGCGGCCTCGGGCTCCAGCTCCAGCCCCTCCTGTCCGGCGATATAGGTGAGCCGGGAAATCAGCGCATCCATGGAAATGCGGCGGAAATCAAACCGCTGGCAGCGCGAAACGATGGTGGCCGGCAGCTTGTGCAGCTCGGTGGTGGCCAGGATGAAGACCACGTGCGCGGGGGGCTCCTCCAGGGTTTTGAGCAGGGCGTTGAAGGCGCTGGCGGACAGCATGTGCACCTCATCGATGATATACACCCGCTTTTTGAGCGCAGAGGGGGCGTAGACCACCTCGTCCCGGATGTCCCGGATGTTGTCCACGCCGTTGTTGGAGGCGGCGTCCATCTCGATGACATCGGTGGTGGTTCCCTCCTCAATGGCCCGGCAGGCGGCGCACTGCCCGCAGGGGTTGCCCCCCTCGGGATGCTCGCAGTTGACCGCGCGCGCCAGAATTTTGGCGCAGGTGGTTTTGCCCGTCCCGCGCGAGCCGCAGAACAGATAGGCATGGCTGAAGGCGCCGTGCTCGGTCTCGTATCGGAGCACCGAGGTGATGTGCTCCTGGCCGCAGACGTCGTCAAAGCGCCGCGGCCGCCATTTGCGGTAAAATGCCTGATACATGCGCCCCCTCCGGACAAAAAAAGTACCGGACTGCGCAAATCCTCCCAATGGAAGATCGGCTCATCCGGTCGGCAGAATTGCAATGCAAAGCAGTGCCTGACTGCAAAACAAGACCATACACCCCAAGATCGAAAGTCGCTCCCACGCGATATCCGTATCCTCTGCTCAGAACAGGCGCCCTTGCGGCACATCGGGTAGGCCGCTTAATGCTGCTTGGTTCCCCACCTGACATGGTTCACAGCTCCCGATTGCGCAAGACCCGCTCCTCAACACAAAAGCTACGGCTCATACGTAAAAGTTCGTTCCTCAAAAGGGGAATCCACCCCTGCTGTAGCGGATTTCAGGTACAGGGCTCCGCTATGTCCCCGGCTGGTATGGCCTCGTTTTACAGCCTGACACTGCCTTATTATTATACCAGATATTTGCGCCGATTGCAAGAGGAATTTCAAATTTTTACGGAAAATTTCAAAATCCCCTGCACGGCCGGCCGTGCTCAGCGGTCCTCCTTCTCGTCGGACTCCTCCTTGAGGATATAAATCGGGCGGTGCTTGATCTCCATGTACATCTTGGAAAAGTAAGCGCCGAACACCCCCAGGCAAATCAGCTGCAGGCCGGCAAAGAACGCCAGTGCATCGATGAGAATCCAGTACCAGGCCAGCGGATTGCCGCAGGCCGCCGTCACCAGCAGCACAATCAGCAGCACGGCAAAGAACAGGCACAGTGCGCCGCCCAGCACCAGCGGGAACAGCAGCGGCAGCGTGGTAAAGGACAGGAACGCCTCCATGGAATAGCGCAGCAGCGCGCCCAGCGACCATTTGGTTTTGCCGGCCACCCGCTCCACGTTCTCAAACTCCAGCCACTTGATTTTGAAGCCGACCCAGGCGAAAATGCCCTTGGAAAACCGGTTGTACTCCTGCATGGCAAGAATGGCGTCCAGCACCCGGCGCCTCATCAGGCGGAAATCCCGCGTGGCCTCCTTCATCCGGACCTGCGACATCCGGTTGAAAATCCCGTAAAAGCAGCGCGCCAGAAAGGAGCGGACCGGAGGCTCCCCGTGCCGGTTGCGGCGGCGGGTGGCGACACAGTCATAGTCGGTGGTTTTGAGAATCTGGTACATCTGCGGTACCATGGCGGGCGGGTCCTGCAGGTCGGCGTCCATCACCGCGATGTAATCCCCCCTGGCCTTTTGCAGCCCGGCGTACAGCGCCCCCTCCTTGCCAAAGTTGCGGGAAAAGGAGACATAGCGCACACGGGCGTCCTTGGCGGCCAGCGCGCGCATCTCGGCCAACGTGCCGTCGGTGGAGCCGTCGTCCACCAGCATCAACTCAAAGGCGGCCGTATCCTTCATCTGCTCCATGACGCGGTTCATCTCGGCGTAAAAAAGCGGCAGAGACTCCTGCTCGTTGTAGCATGGAACAATGATTGATATGAGATCCATGTCGGGGGGTTCCTTTCAGGCGGAAGGATTTGTGCAACGGCGGCAGATTCCGCGCTCCGCGCGGCTGCCGTATATTCATATTATATCATTTTTTATCGGCCTTGTCAATACCGCATCCGAAAAACGTCGTCCGGGGTCCGGGCATCGGAATCCCCTTCCCCGCAGAGGCGCTCTCCCGCGGAAGATCCCGCCCATGCATTTTTTTGCAAACCCGCGTAACCGGGACAGGAGGAAAAGCGACTATAGAAACAGGAAGGCAACCGGAGCCGTCCGGAATCTGCCGGAAGAAAACAGAAGCCGAAAGGAGAACAACCATGAAACGCACCGCTCAACCCAACGCACGCCCGAGTTTCCGCCTGCTTGCGCTGCTGGCACTGCTTGCCACGCTGACGCTGGCCGCCGCACTCACCCTCACCTCCTGCAGCAGCTCCCCGAAGGAGAACGTCGCCGGCGACGCGGCCCCTGCCCCCGGCGCGGAGAGCGGCGGGGGCCTGGCGGACAGCGAGGCCGACGTACCGGTGGACATGGCAGACGCCGTGCGCAAAATCATCAAGACCTACGACGTCAATTCCGAGACCAAAGCCTACGACGACGCCATTTCCTCGCTGCATACGCTGGTTATCGACTGCGGCGGATATGTGGAGAGCTCCTCTACCTCGGACAGCAGCCTGACCGGCGCCGCCGATGCTTCCGGCCGGTATGCGCATTATACCATCCGCATTCCCGCGGAGCGGGCGGAGGAATTTGTCGGTTCGGTGGGGACGCTGCTCCACGTGACCTCAAGCAGCAGCTCTGCCGAGGACGTCAGCGAAACCTATTATTCGATTGAGGCGCGGCTGGAGGAGCTGCAGGCCGAAAGGGATTCGCTGATGGACATCCTGAACGCCACCGAAACCAAGCAGGACTACTCGCTGTGGCTGACCGTCAGCCAGCGCCTCTCGGAGGTGCGGCAGCAGATTGCGGTCTACCAGGGCCAGCTCAACCGGTACGACGGCCAGGTGGCCTACTCCACGGTCAGGCTGAGCATCCGTGAGGTGCTGGACTACACGGCCGCGGCAAACGGCAGCTTTGGCAGCCGGCTGGGCAGCGCCTTTGTCAAGGGGCTGCGCGGCTTCTGGTACGGGCTGCAGGATGTGCTGGTCTGGTTTGTCGGGGCGCTCCCCGTCCTGGTGCTGATGGCCGCCGCGGCTGTGGCAATCATCCTGATTGTCCGCCGGATCCGCCGCAGGCACAGGCACGGGCAGTAACCCGGTCAGACGCCCGCATACAGCCCGCATACAAATACAAACGCAAAGCCCCGCGGCCGTGGCCGCGGGGCTTTGCGCTGCGAATGCATCGGATTATGCCTTTTTGAAAATGTCCTTGGCTTCGCTGCCGGCGGTAATCAGCAGGCAGTTGCCGTTGATGGTGCCGTTGTCCTTTGCCTCGTCATACATCGATGTATCCTTTTCCCCGTCCTTTTCGACGGTCAGGAAATCCTTCAGGTCACCTGCAGACGGGAATTTGATGACAATGGCACTGTTGGCGATATTCAGCAGGCCGTCCGGCACGCAGAGCATAATTTCGTATTCCGAAACGCTCTCCCGCTGCTCCTCGTTCAGCAGCAGGCTCAGCAGGCCCTGGACGGTCTCGTTGTCGGCCTCGGCCTTGGAAACACTGTAGCCCTCGTCGGTAAAGGCCTTTTCCACGGCCTCCGACTTATCGGCGGCACAGCCCGCAAGGGCAAACAGAAGCAGGCAGGCAAGCGTTGCGCAGGCAATTTTCATCAGAACGGATTTCATGACAATTCTCCTTTTCGGTTGCTGAATTTGACCGTGGGAATCCCCTTTCGGCCTTGCCTATATTATACTACAAAAAACGCCGGATGTCAATAGACTGCATGTATATTTGTTAAAAAAATTTTCATCTCCTCTTGACAAATGCAGGGCCGTGTGGTATGATATATTTCAACTGAAGGTGAAACGATACAGCGGTAGCGAATTGACATTGCAGCAGACGCCTGCGGCGGTTGCCGCCCCCACCCGGCGGCGGATTCCGCTCCCGCTGCGCCCGGGCTGCAGGGCGGCGGGGGAAACCGGCGCGGGGTTTGACATCAGCGGCGCGGCGGGCTCCAGGCACCTGGCGGTCCTGCGCGGCGCAGAGCCGGTACGCGGCCGCAGAGAGGGCCGCCGTGTGATGGACAAGAGGAACGCGCCGTCGGAGGAAGCGGCGGCATGGTTCCGGGGGCTGACCGGCGGGCGCCCGTAGCCCGGAGCGCGTCATCCTGCCGCGCTCCGGGCGGCAGCCGGATTCCCGGCGCCATACCCGACGCCGGCACGACTGCCCGTGACGGAATCCGCCTCCGCTTCCCGCGATATCCACGGCGCAAAGCCGGAACATTCCGTTTAGAAAGCGAACCGCTATGACCGAACAAAACGATTTTTCAACCGGGAGCATTCCCCGCCACATCCTGACGCTGGCCATTCCGATGACCCTGGCACAGCTGGTGCAGATTGCCTACAATCTGGTGGACCGCATATACATCGGACACATGGAGGGGACCTCCTCGATGGCGCTGACCGGGCTGGGGCTGACCTTTCCGATTGTCACCGTCATCATGGCCTTTACCAACCTGTTCGGTACCGGCGGGGCGCCGCTGTTCTCCATTGCCCGCGGCCGGCAGAACGAGGAGGCCGAGCACCGGTACATGGAAAACACCTTTCTGATGCTCTGCATCAGCTCGGTGGCCATTACCCTGCTCTGCTACGGGTTTATGAAGCCGGTGCTCTATCTGTTCGGGGCCAGCGACGAGAGCTACCCCTACGCCGCCGAATACCTGCGCGTCTATCTGCTGGGCACCCCGTTTGTCATGATTTCCACCGGCATGAACGGGTTTATCAACGCACAGGGCTTCGGCAAAACCGGAATGTTTACCATTCTGTTCGGCGCCGTGGCCAACATCATCCTGGACCCGATTTTCATTTTCGGCTTCAACATGGGCATTGCCGGCGCGGCGATTGCCACGGTCATCTCGCAGCTGCTCTCGGCCGTATGGGTCATGCTGTTCCTGACCGGCAGACGCGCGTTGTGCCGTCTGCGCATCCGCCGGGCCCGCCTGCACGGGGGCACCGTATGGGAGATTGCGCGGCTGGGCGTTGCCGGATTCATTATGCAGGCCTCCAACGGCGCCGTGCAGATTGCGGCCAACAACACGCTGGGCAGCTTTGGCGGCGACATTTACATCGGCGTGATGACCGTGCTCAACTCGGTGCGCGAGGTGGTTCTGCTCCCCATGCAGGGGCTGAGCAATGCCGCCCAGCCGGTCATCGGCTACAACCTCGGCGCGCGGAAGCACGACCGCATCAGAGAGGCCATCCGTTTCATCACGCCGATCAGCGTCGTATATGCCGCGCTTTGCTGGCTGCTGATTTTTCTCTTTCCCGAGCCGATTATGGCGATGTTCAACTCCGACCCCGAACTGCTGCAAAAGGGTGCGCCCGCCATGCACATCTTCTTTTTCGGGTTCTTTATGATGGCGTTTCATTCGATCGGTCAATGCGTGTTTGTCGGGCTTGGAAAATCCCGGCAGGCGGTCTGTTTTTCGCTGCTGCGCAAAATTGTGGTGGTCGTTCCCCTGACCCTGCTGCTGCCCCGCATCGGCGGGCTGGGCGTGAGCGGCGTATTCCTCGCCGAACCAATCTCCAATTTCGTCTCGGGCATCGCCTGCTTTGCCACCATGCTGTGGACCGTCCGCCGTCTGGGAAAAACCGACGGGGAGTAAACGCTCCCCGCGGGGCGGCCGTCCGGCGCCCTTCCGCACCCCGGGCTGCCCGAAGCAGCCGGCGCACACAATGGATTTCCTCCCTCCCCGCTCCGGGCGGAGCTTCCCCGGCGCAGCCCCATTTTCGCTTGTTTGCATACCTGTCTGCAAACAAACGGGCTGCGCCGGGGAGGGCTTGCGGAGGGGAAGGCTTGGGGGGCGTCTCTTTCAGGAGGCGCCCCCCTCCGGCTGTTCCGCTCCCGTGAGCTGTGCGGAGGACCACTCCAGCAGCGCGCGGCAGAGGCGGTCAAACTCCGGCTCTGCGGTCGGCGGAAGCGCGCGGCAGAGGCGCAGGATCCCGCGGTCCGGCTCGGGGACGGCCGCCTCCAGGTCCCGCATGGCGGGGATATAATCGCCGGTGCGGGCATACCATTTGATGCGCACGGCAAAGCGCGCGGATTTGTACAGGCCGGCAAGGACCGCCGCGCTCCTGCCGTGCAGATAGTTGTGAGAACATGCGTGATACAGATTGCACGCGCCGATGCGCAAAGCCGCCCACGCCTCCTCCCGCCCCAGGGGCGGGCAGAGCGCCTCCAGGGAGCCCAGCAGCGGGCGGGTGTCCAGCAGCAGGCCAAGCAGGTCGGAGCGCTCCCAGCCCGCCAGCTCGGGCAGTCCGGCGACAAAGCCGCAAATCTGCTCCCGGCGCTCCGTCCGATCCAGCAAGCGCCGGTAGGCCTCCAGGTCGGCAAACCGCACCCGGTCCAGAATCACAACCACGTCCAGGTCGCTCGCGTCGGTGGCCTCCCCGCGGGCATGGCTCCCCTGCAGGCCGAAAAAGCGCAGCCGGTCGCCAAACAGGCCGCAAAGCCCCTCCCGGAACGCCGCAAGCCAGCGCTCCAGCTCTGTCTGTTCCATACCGTTTCCTCCTTTTTGCGCGAAAAAGAGACCCGCACAGACGGCGGGTCTCTTTTCTGGTTCAGATCTGTTCCTTGACCTTGGACGCCTTGCCCACTCTGCCGCGCAGGTAGTAGAGCTTGGCGCGTCTGATTTTACCGACGCGGATGATGTCCACCTTTTCCACATTGGGAGAGTGAATCGGGAAGGTCTTCTCCACGCCCACGCCATAGGAAATGCGGCGGACCGTGAAGGTCTCGGAAATGCCGCCCCCGTGCTTGGCAATGACGGTGCCCTCGAACATCTGAATTCTCTCGCGGGATCCCTCTTTGATTTTGTTGTGGACGCGAACGGTGTCACCGATGCGCACAAGCGGGATCTCCTTCTTCAACTGCTCGTTTGTGAAAGCCTGAATCAAATCCATTTTGGCTCCTCCTCGAATACCGGGTGTTCGTGCGAGCATGGCAGAGGACCACCCTAAAATCTTGCGCAGATGTGCACAACATGAATATTATACCATACAACTGCCCGGATTGCAAGCCTTTTTTGCAAAAAAATGAAAGATTTTAAAAAACAGCAACGGATTGCTGAAGAAACCGGCAACAACAACTGCGGCGGCCTCAAAAGAGACCGCCGCAGAGCCCTTTGACGCGGGCAGGACGCCCGCCGCAGAAAGGCAGGCAGCCGGGCTTCATGGGACTGACTTACCCATCGGGGCATCGACCGCACGACGCCCGTGCTGCATTTGCTTGTTTGTGCTGCTCCCCAAAGGACCGCTTGTTATAACGGATCCCCGGAATCGTCCCAGCCGCCAAGCTTGGGAATGCTGCTCGTTTCGATCACATCCTGATTGACCACAATCAGCTCCATTTTGGATGCTTCATAAATCTTTTTCATACTGAAATCCTCCTTTTTTCCGTTGCGGCCGATCTGCTTATGCCGCAATCGCCTGCATCATAGCACGCAGAACCTTGGACAGCGAATCCTCCATATCGTCGGTGATATATCTCGACGCATAAAGCGACACACTGTAATAATTGGTATTGCTCAAAGCGTTTCCGTCTCCGTCGCAAACGGTTGCGGCAAACATCTGCTTCCAGTCGGAGGCACTGATGGTAATTTCGGCAGTATAAACACCGTCCACCAGCTCCATATCGCTGACCGCAATGGTCCGGTAAATGTCTCCCACCGCACCATTGTCGTAATACCGGAGGACCAGAACATCGGTCTCCTTTACCGTGGAAGCGTCAATTCCATACAGGATGCTGACGGTCTCGCCGATCTGAACCCCGCGGCCGGTAAAGCGCGCGGTTGCGCCGGAAAGCATTGTGGTGTCAATGGCA
>CALWQR010000074.1 GCA_944383705.1 uncultured Clostridia bacterium | reverse complement strand
GACGGAAAAGATGCAAGAAGTTGCCCGGCCTGTACCGCCCGGGGGAGCCTTCCAAGGCGGGTCTCTCCAAGGTCTTTCCCACCGGTCAGTCTTTTCCTTCGGTTCAGCCTCTCACCCCAGCGCAGAAATCAGCCAGTCGGCAAAGCCGAGGAGGGCGGGCAGGTAGCGGCAGAGCAGGAAGGCGGCGAGGAGGCCGAGCACCACAACCGCCAGCAGGTGGGGCCAGCCGAAGCCGCGGCGGCTGTAGCGCAGCTCGGCGCGGTACTTCAGATCCTCCGGAATGTAAAAATGGGCGGTGGTAAAATCCGGGGAGAAGGGCTTTTTTGCGGCCTGGGCGTCGTAGCCGTCGGCCTCCACGCAGCGGGTCAGGCGGGCCAGCGCGCCCTGCTGGGAGAGCTCGCGCCGCACGGCCAGACTGCAAAACATTCCGGCCTCGTGCAGGGTCAGCGCGCGCTCGGGTGCAAAGCATTCCCGGCGCAGCAGCTCGCGGATGAAGCGCCCCTGCACCTTGCGTGTGTACAGCGCCAGCACCGAGGCGGCAATGCTCCCCAGCAGCAGCCCCAGGATGACGCTGCGCACCGTGGACGCCGCCTGCGGACTTACGCTGAAATTATCATACCCCGGGAATTGCAGCGTAAAGGCCGCATCCAGCCACAGCACAAAGTCCCGCAGCAGAGAATTGGCGTACCAGAGCTGTAACTGCTCCCAGATATTGCCATTTTGAATCGATAAAATCTGAAAAACGGACATCAGAAAACCTCCCTTTCCATCACAGGACGCGGGGCACGGTCGGTCGGGCGCGCTTGCCCCGCGGGGCGCGCAGCCGGGGCGGTCGGCAGAGGGGACGGGCCGGGGGAGAGGGGGCGCGGGCGGATCATTTGCGGATGCAGTCCAGCCCGATATACCGCCGCAGCACCTCGGGCACGGTCACGCTGCCGTCGGCGTTCTGGTTCTGTTCCACCAAGGCGGGGAAAATGCGGCTGGTGGCCAGGCCAGAGCCGTTGAGGGTGTGCAGGTACTCGGTTTTGCCGGAGGCCCGCTTGACGCGCATCATGCCCCGGCGGGCCTGGTAGTCGCGGGCGTTGGAGACCGAGGAAACCTCTTTGTAGCCGTTCATCGAGGGGATGTTGATTTCGATATCGTAGGTCCGGGCCATGGAGGCCGAGCAATCCCCGGCGGCCAGCTTGACGGTGCGGAAATGGAAGCCCAGACCCTTGACCAGGCGCTCGGCGTTGTCCACCAGCTCCTCAAAGGCCTGGTCGCTCTTTTCGGGCAGCGTCAGCTGCACCATTTCCACCTTGTTGAACTGATGCCCGCGCACCATACCGCGCTCGTCGGTGCGGTAGGAGCCGGCCTCGCGGCGGAAGCAGGGGGTGTAGCTGAAATACTTTTTCGGCAGCTCAGCTTCGGGCAGAATCTCGTCCCGGTGCAGCGAGACCAGCGCGGTTTCGGCCGTGGGGAGCATAAAGCGCCGGCGCTCGTCCTCGGCGGTCTCCAGCCAGTACACCTCGTCCCGGAACTTGGGGAACTGCCCGGCGCACAGGCCGCACTCGTAGCCCAGCATGTGGGGCACCATCATCTGGCAGTAGCCGTTGGCCAGGTGAAAATCGATGAAATAGTTGATCAGCGCCCACTCCAGCCGGGCGCCCAGGCCCGAGTAAATCCAAAAGCCGTTGCCCGAGAGCTTGGCCCCGCGCTTGTAGTCAATCAGCCCCAGGTTGGTGCACAGGTCCACGTGGTTTTTGGGCTCAAAATCGAATTTGCGAGGCTCGCCGAAGTAGCGCAGGGGCTGGTTGTTCTCCTTGCCCCCGGGCAGCAGGTCGTCGTCGGGCAGGTTGGGCAGGCCCAGCAGCACGCCCTCCAGCTGGGTTTCCACCTCCCGCAGCCTGTCGTCGTTGGTCTTGACCTTGGCGCCCAGCGCCTTCATCTCGGCAAACACCGCGGCGGTGTCCTTCCCCTCCTTTTTGTACTGCGGGATCAGGCGATTGGTGCGGTTCTGCTCGGCCTTCAGCGCCTCGGTCTCGGCAATCAGCGCCCGCCGCCGGCCGTCCAGCTGCAGGATTTGCTCAACGTCCTGCGCTGCGTCCTTCCCTTTTTTTGCCAGCTGGGCGACCACCTCATCCGGCTTTTCCTTGATATATCTGATGTCGATCATGCTAACCCTTTCCTGCCGGCCCCGGCCGGCGCTTGTCGTTGGATGCCGTCGGGCCCTCCCCCGTATGCAGGGACGGGCCCGGTGCGGCGCTCAGTTTTCCTGAAAGATTTCCCTGCCGCAGATGGCGGAGAGCAGAAATTCCAGGTCTTCGTCATCGTTGTAGGAGAGCTCCACCACTTTCTTCTTGGGCGTGCGCAGGATGCGCACCTTACGCCCCAGCGCGCTGACCGCGCGGTGCTCCAGCTCCTTCATATACACCCGGCGCTGGGTCTGCTCGCGGGGCTCGTCCCCGGGAGCTTCCTCGGGCTGATAGTTCAGCAGGCGGACGGTTTTTTCCACATCCCGTACCGAGAGGTCCTTTTCTGCAATTTTCTGCGCCAGCGACAGCATCTGCTCGGGGTTTTTCAGCCCCAGCAGCGCCCGCGCATGCCCGGCGGAGAGTGACCCGGCGCGCACCAGCTCCAGCACCTCGTCGGGCAGGTCCAGCAGACGCAGCAGGTTTGTCACCGCCGTGCGGCTTTTACCCACCTGTGACGCCACCTGCTCCTGCGTCAGACCGAAGCGGTCGATCAGGGTCTCGTACGCCAGCGCCTCCTCAATCGGGTTGAGGTCCTCGCGCTGGACGTTCTCAATCACCGCCACCTGTGCGGCACGCAGATCGTCCCCCTCCAGAATCACGGCCGGAATCTCGTTCAGCCCGGCCATTTTGGCCGCCCGCCAGCGGCGCTCGCCGGCCAGAATCTCGTAGGTGCCCTGCATCAGCGGGTTTTCGCGCACCACAATCGGCTGCAGCACGCCGAACTGACCAATCGAGTCGGCCAGCTGCTGCAGGGGCTGCTGCTCAAAATTTTTGCGGGGCTGATCGCGGCGGGGCTCAATGTCGGAAAGACGCAGCATCGTGGCCGCGCCTTTGTCCCCTGCCAGAACATTGTCGTCCAGCAGCGAGTAAAAATCCCGCCCCAGCCCGCTCTTCTGTTTTGCCATTTCTACATCCTTTCCCCGGCCCCGTCGGGCGCGGTCTGTGTCGGTTTTTCGCGTTCCGGCGCGTTCAGATGCGCTCTACCAGCTCCTTGGCCACGTTCATGTACTCCATGGCGCCCTTGGAGCGCTTGTCATAATAGCAGATGGGCGCGCCGTAGCCGGGCGCCTCCGAAAGGCGGACGTTGCGCGAGATGGTGGTTTCAAACAGCCGGTCGGCGTAGTGCTTGCGCAGCTCGTTGATGACCTGCACCGAGAGCATCAGGCGGCTGTTGTGCATGGTGATGAGAATGCCCGTGACGTTGAGCGCCGGGTTGTAGTGCTGCTTGATGCGGCTGATGGTGAACATCAGCTGGGAGAGGCCCTCCAGCGCGAAAAATTCGCACTGCATCGGGATGATGACCCCGTCGCTGGCGGTCATGGCGTTGACGGTCAGCATTCCCAGTGAGGGGGGGCAGTCGATGATGATGTAGTCGTAGTCGTCGCGCACATCCTTCATTTTTTCGCGCATCACGTACTCGCCGCGCTCGGTGTTGCCCAGCTCGTACTCAGCGCGGGCCAGCGTGGTGTGGGTGGGGATGATGGAGAGATTGTCGTACTGCGTTGCCAGAATCACGTCCCGGGCGGGGGCGTCTGTGGTCAGCATTTCAAAGGCGGTGGCCTTGAGCGTCTTTTTCATCACGCCCACGCCGCTGGTGGCGTTGCCCTGTGGGTCCAGATCGATCAGCAGCACCCGGTATCCCAGCACCCCGAGTGCGGCGGCGATGTTGACCGCCGAGGTGGTCTTGCCCACGCCGCCCTTCTGATTCGCGAAAGCAATGATTTTTCCCATAGTGAATCGTTTGGTCCTTTCTTGTGTGTCGGGCCGCGGCGGGGGTGTTCGCCCGGCTGTTGCGGCCTGTCTGCTTCCTCTATTATATCACATTTTGCCCCGGATTGCAAGGCCTCACCCCTGGTTTTTTGTCTGTTCATGAAGATTTTTCATTTTTGCTGGGCTTACTGAGCCAGGGCACATGCGCGCCCGCCGGGACCTTTGGGCGCCGCGCTTCCCTTCCCTGCCGCGCCTCTCTTCCCTAGTGCATCTCTGCTGCGCCCTGCTGTGCCCCTCCTTTTTTACCGCACCTGCCAATCTTCCGCCACACCTGCAACTTCCCGCCGCGCTTCCCTTCCCTGCCGCGCCTGCAAACGCCCCGACCCCTTCTTTTTGCTCCGCCTTCCGCGTCGGCACTCTCTGCTGCGCCTTCCCTGCGCCGTTGTTATATTGCGACTGCTCTCGCTCTTATAAAATCGTTTGGACGGGAATCGTTTCACGTGAAACAACCTCCCACAACTTCTCAGATGGGCGTTTGCCAAACCGGGGGCGGACAAGCATCAACCTGGCAGATATTTCACGTGAAACACTTCCCTGCGCTCCGTCGGGCCGATGTGCTTGTCAAACCGGTGAGCCTGCCTGGATGGTCAGCTGCTTGGCGGATGTTTCACGTGAAACAATACCCAGCACTTCCCTCGGGGCGATGCGTTTGTCAAATCGGAGGGGCGGTCCGGACAATCCCGTCCCTGGTCGGATGTTTCACGTGAAACATTCTTTTTGCACCTGTCGGTTCTGCTCGGCCGGCGGTCGGATGCTTTTGCCCTTTTCCATGGAGCGTCCGGATCACGGCCCCCGGCAGCCCCGCCTCCCGATAAGTCCCGGCGGGGTTGGCGTTCTGGGGACGGTTGCCGGGGTGCATCGGACTGGTCTGTGCCCCGCCCCTTTTCGGGCAACAAAAAATAAAAAATGTTTCACGTGAAACATCCCCTGCCTTGGGTGGGGCGGGTGTTGGTTTCACGTGAAACATTTGCTTGCGGCGCCGGGGATTCCGACGACCGCGCTGTTTGCTTTTTTTGGCGCAGTTTCAAAGCGGCTGCTTCAGAATGGCCGCATAGGCGCGGGGATACTGCGGCGGGGTGGGCCGTTCTTTGGGAATCACCAGAATGTGCCGGCTTTCGGTGGCCTCTGCCGCCCCGGGGGCTTCCGTGCCCTCCTGCGCGGCGGAATTTTCTGCGGTGGCTGCCCTGCCCTCCCCGGTCGCAGGCGCTTTTGCGCCCCCACCCTGCGCGGCGGCGGGAACTTTTGCGGGGGGCGCGGTCTGGCATTCCGGGGGCAGCACCAGGCGCATCGGCAGGTCCTGCGCCTCGCCGCCGCCCAGAACCTGTAGCGCGTGGGCGGCCTCGGCCAGCTCCTCGCTGCCCTGCGCCCCCTTGTAGGCAATCAGCAGCCCGCCGGTGCGCAGGAATGGCATGGCCAGCTCGGCCAGAATGTTCAGGCGGGCCACCGCACGGCCGGTGACCACGTCAAATTCCTCGTACAGCTCGCGCAGCGTGCGGCTCTCTGCCCGCGCGCAGATGGTGCGGAAATGCTTCAGCTCCAGCGCTTCGGCCGCGTGCTGCACAAAATCCAGCTTTTTTTGCGTGCTGTCCAGCGCGGTGATGCGCAGGTCCGGGCGGGCAAGGGCCAGCGGCAGACAGGGGAACCCGCCCCCGCAGCCGATGTCCAGCACCCGTGCCCGGCGCGGAAAGAGCGGCTCGGCCAGCAGACTGTCGGCGTAATGCCGGGCGATGATGCCGGGCAGATCCCGGATGGCGGTGAGATTGAAGCGGGCGTTGGCCTCGGTCAGCAGCACGGTCAGGTGCCGGAAGCGCGCCACTGCGGGCCCGACGGCCAGGCGGTCCAGGCCGTTGAGACGGAAAATTCTGCGGAAGGGTTCGGAAAATGTGGAATCCATGAATGCTCCTTTCTGTTGCTTTGTCGGCGTCGGTCGGATTGGTTTGTCAGCGGATGCCAAGATAAATCATCAGCACCGAGATGTCGGCCGGGTTGACCCCGCTGATGCGGGAGGCCTGGCCCAGCGTGCGGGGGCGGATGTGCGCCAGCTTTTGCGCCGCCTCGATGCGCAGTCCGCGGATGCGGGCGTAATCCAGCCCGGGCGGCAGCGCTTTTTGCTCCAGCCGGCTCTGCCGGGCCACATCGGCCAGCTGCCGCGCGGCGTAGCCCGCATATTTGACGTCGGATTCGACCGTCAGGCGCTCGGCCGGGGTCAGCGCGGGGCGCGCGGGGTCGATTTCGGCCAGGGCGGCGTAGGAAAGCCCGGGCCGGCGCAGCAGATCGGCCAGCGGTACGCCGGACTTTACCTCGCTTTCGCCGTGCGCCAGCAAAAACGGGTTGGCGGCGGCGGGGGGGATGACCGTCCGCTCCAGCCGCTGTACCTCGGCCTCCTGCCGGGCCTTTTTGACCAGAAAAGCTGCCCAGCGGTCCTCCGGAACCAGCCCGACCGCGTGCCCGATGGGGGTCAGGCGCAGGTCGGCATTGTCCTGCCGCAGCAGCAGGCGGTATTCCGAGCGCGAGGTCATCATACGGTAGGGCTCGTTGGTGCCCTTGGTCACCAGGTCGTCGATCAGGGTCCCGATGTAGCCCGAAAACCGGCCAAGCACCACCGGCTCCCGCCCCAGGCAGCGCAGCGCCGCGTTGATTCCGGCCACCAGGCCCTGCGCGGCGGCCTCCTCGTAGCCCGAGGTGCCGTTGAACTGCCCGGCTCCGTACAGCCCGCGCAGGTCCTTGAACTCCAGTGTGGCGTCCATCTGGGTGGGGTCGGCGCAGTCGTACTCAATCGCATAGGCGTAGCGCATGATTTGCGCCTGCCCAAAGCCCGGCAGGGTGCGCAGCATGGCGCGCTGGACGTCGGTGGGCAGCGAGGTGGAAAAGCCCTGCAGGTACATTTCCTCGGTTTCGCGCCCCATCGGCTCGACAAACAGCTGATGCCGCGGCTTGTCGGCAAAGCGCACCAGCTTGTCCTCAATCGAGGGGCAGTAGCGCGGCCCGGTGCCGTGAATTTTGCCCGAATACATGGCGCTGCGCGTCAGATTTTCGCGGATGACGCGGTGGGTCTCGGCGTTGGTGTAGACGATGTGGCAGGGCAGCTGCCGCGCCGGGACGGCCTCCTCGGGCGGGGTGCGGACGCTGAAGGGCAGGGCATCGGGCTCGCCGGGCTGCGCCTCCAGCTGCGAAAAGTCGATGCTGGCGCGGCTGACCCGGGCCGGCGTGCCGGTTTTGAAGCGCAGCAGGCGGACGCCTGCCTCCCGCAGCGAGGCCGAAAGCCCGCGGGCGGGCAGCAGCCCGTCCGGCCCGGCGGCGTAGCTGACGTCGCCCACAAACACCGCGCTGTCCAGGTAGGTGCCGGTGGCCACAATCACGCAGTCGCAGTCCCAGCGCTCGCCCAACCGGGTGACCACACCGCAGACCCGGCGGGGCAGGGAAGTGCCCGCCGCGGGGACGTCGGGTTCTGCCCCGATTTCAGCGATTCCTGCCCCGGCCGTGCCGGTTTCTGCCCCGGTTCCGGCGATTTCTGCCCCGATTTCAGTGATTTCTGCCCCGATTCCGGCGATGTCCGCGCCGGTTCCGGCGGCTGCTCCGGTCGGCCGGGGAGATTCATGGGCAGGAGCCCCGGGCTCCGGTGTTCCGGATTTCTGTACCGTAGGTTCCTGTGCCGCGGGCCCGTCGTTGCAGGAAACGGTCGCCCGGGGGCCGTCCGCTCCGCCTGTTTTGACTTCCACATTTTTACAAATAATAAATGAATTGTCATTTTCGGTCGGATGCGCGGAAGGCCATGGAGACCCCTCCGCCGGGCCCGGGCACGGGCAGGTGAGCAGCTCCACAATTTCGGCCTGCACCAGGCGCAGGTGCGGGGTGGTCTCCAGCGTGTGCTTCATCAGCGCCTGGTAGGCCCGCCGGTCGGCCTGCACCCGCTTGCTTTGCACGGCGGCCCCTTTGCCCGCGTTGAGCGTGCGGGATTGCAGCGTGACCTGGTCGGCCGCGTAGCCCATCTCGCCCCCCAGCGCGTCAATTTCATACACCAGGTGCCCCTTGGCCGTGCCGCCGACCGAGGGATTGCAGGGCATGTTTGCCACCGCGTCCAGCGACAGGGTGAACAGCACCGTGTCCACCCCCATGCGGGCGGCGGCCAGAGCGGCCTCAATTCCGGCGTGCCCGGCGCCGATAACGGCAATCCGGGCTTGCATTGTATCAGACATATGTTGCGATCTCCGTTTGATGGATTTGACGTCCGGCATGGCCGTGCCCGCCGGCGCCGGCGGCGTTTTTTCAATCGGCGGTTTCCGAATGCGGGGGCGTCAAGCGGTTTCCGGGGTGTCCGAAGCGACCCGATCGTTTGCCTGATGCCGGACAGATATTGCGCTCCCGAAGCGCTCCCGGCGCTTTCCCCCGGGGGTTGCCGCCGGTGCTCCGGCGCGGGTTTGCCCGTGCGTACTATCCCCAGTACTTCCGGTCCAGGGCGCGGAGCTGGATGGCCTCGGCCACGTGGGGGGCGCGGATCAACTCGCTGCCGGCCAGGTCGGCAATGGTGCGGGCCACCCGCAGGATGCGGTGGTAGCCGCGGGCGCTCAGCCCCAGCCGCTCAAAGGCCGTGCCCAGCAGTCGCTCGGCCTCGCTGTCCGGGCGGCAGAAGGTCTGCACCCCGGCGGCGTCCAGCTGTGCGTTGCAGAATGCGCCGGGCGAATCCTTCAGGCGCTCGCGCGCGGCCGCGCGGGCCGCGGTGACCCGCTCCCGGACGGTTGCCGAGGGTTCGGCCTGCGGGTCGGGGGCCGAGAGCTCGCTATAGCTCACCGCCGGCAGCTCGATCTGGATGTCCATCCGGTCCAGAATCGGCCCGCTGACATGCGACAGGTAGCGCTTGACCTCCCCCGGCTTGCAGGTGCAGGCGCGCACCGTGCTGCCGAAATAGCCGCAGCGGCAGGGGTTCATTGCCGCCACCAGCATAAAGGAGCAGGGGAAGGTGGCGCGGCCGCTGGCGCGGGTGACCGTGACCCGCCGGTCCTCCAGCGGCTGGCGGAGCGCATCGGTGGCAAGGCTTGGGAACTCGGGCAGCTCGTCCAGAAACAGGACCCCGTTGTGCGCCAGCGAGACCTCGCCCGGCCGGGGAGAGGTTCCCCCGCCTACCAGGCTGACCGCGCTGGTGGTGTGGTGCGGCGCGCGGAAGGGCCGCGCGGTGACCAGCGGGCAGCCCTCGGGCAGAATGCCGGCCACCGAGTGGATGCGTGTGGTTTCAATTGCCTCGGCAAAGCTCAGCGGCGGCAGAATCGACGGCAGCCTGCGCGCCAGCATGGATTTTCCGCTGCCCGGCGGACCGATGAGCAGCAGGTTGTGCCCGCCCGCCGCGGCAATCTCCATCGCCCGCTTGGCTACCGCCTGCCCCCGGACGTCGCAAAAATCCGGCCCGCCGGCCGCAAACGCCGCCCGGTATGCCTCCCGGTTGCAGGGAACCGGCGCCAGCAGCGCCTCCCCGTTCAGGTGCCGTACCAGCGCTTTCATGTCCCTGACCGCGTACACGGCAATGCCGTCCACCACCGCCGCCTCCTCGGCGTTGACCGCCGGCGCGTAAAATTCCCGGAAGCCCGCGTCCCTGGCCGAAAGACACATGCTCAGCACCCCGCGCACCCCACGCAGCTCGCCCGAGAGCGACAGCTCCCCTACAATGCAGCGCCCGCGCAGATCCACCTCCCGGCGGATGGTCCCCGAGCTGTGAAAAATGGCGGTCAGAATCGCCGCGTCAAACGCCGAGCCCTCCTTGCGGCGGTCGGCCGGCGCAAGATTGACCGTGATGCGCGAGTAGGGGAACGGATAGCCGCTGTTCGCGCAGGCGTTCCATACCCGCTCCTTCGCTTCCTTTACCGCCGCGTCCGGCAGACCCACCAGCTCAAAGCCTTCCAGCTTCTCCATGCGGTTGCATTCTACCGTTACCGGAAAGCCGTCTATCCCGCACAGCCCCGCACTGTATGCCGCCGATACCATCGCTCCTCACCTCCCTTTTCTATATTATATCCCATTTTCCTTCTATTGTCAAGTAGATTCCCACCAATGGACAAGACCTTGAAGGGCCCCGCCTGATAAGAGTCTTACCATTGGGAAAGACCTTGGAGGGACCCGCCTCTTAAGGAGAGGCCGGTCCCTCCAAGCCTTCCCCGGCGAGACCTTCCCCGGCACAGGCCCCCATAAATGCATACTATATTGCAAATACAGCACGCCCGGGGGTCTGCGCCGGGGAATTTCTTTTGGGGGCGGCTGGGGTTATGATGTTTGCGGCTGGACACGGAAGAAAAGAAGTCCGCGCCTCTTTTGAAGATTCGGCGGATTGCAGCCCGGTATTTGTGAACAGCCACGCCCATATGGCGATTGTCGGAACATCGATTGGTAACAGTGCATCGCCCACCCCACCCGATGTTAAGCGTTCCGCCGGAGAAGAAAACC
>CALWQR010000073.1 GCA_944383705.1 uncultured Clostridia bacterium | reverse complement strand
TGCACAGGCTGTTGAGCTTGTCGGCCACCTTTTTGACGATGTGCGCCGAGACCTTGCTGACATAGGTGTTGTTTTGCAGATAGCTGCGCGAGACGTTCAGGGGCAGCTCGGGGCAGTCCAGCACCCCCTTGAGCATCAGCAGATACTCGGGGATGACCTCCTTGATGTTGTCGGCCACAAAGACCTGGTTGTAGTAGAGCTTGACCTGCCCCTCGATCGACTCGTACTCGTTGGTAATCTTGGGGAAGTAGAGAATGCCGCGGAAGTTGAGGGGATAGTCGGCGTTGAGGTGAATCCAGAACAGCGGCTCGCGGTAGTCGTGAAAGACCTTGCGGTAAAATTCCTTGTATTCCTCGGGCGTGCAGTCGGAGGGGTTCTTCAGCCAGAGCGGGTGGGTGTCATTGACCGGCTTGGGGGGCTCGGGCTCCTTCTGGTCCTTGTCCTGTGCCCCGGCGCCGGCGGCCTCGGCGTCCTGCTCGGAGCGGAAGTAGATTTCCACCGGCATAAAGGCGCAGTATTTCTCCAGAATGCCCTCAATTT
The DNA here is from genome assembly GCA_944383705.1 of uncultured Clostridia bacterium. GTDB lineage: Bacteria > Bacillota > Clostridia > Oscillospirales > CAG-272 > UMGS1865. Next base: position 10,008 of record CALWQR010000073.1, on the reverse strand, counting down.
TATACTTGTCCAGATACTCGGACTCCTCGTCCGAGATGTGCATGACAACCGAGGTGCCGTGCGCCTCGCGCTCGCCCGGGGCGCTCTCGTAGCTGCCGTCCGAGGAGCAGACCCAGTGCACGGCCGGCGCGCCGGTGTAGGATCTGGTTATCACCTCTACCTTGTCGCTGACCATGAAGGCCGAGTAAAAGCCCAGGCCGAAGTGGCCGATGATGCCGTTCTGCCGGTTCTCTCCCTCGTATTTCTCGACGAATTCCAGCGCGCCCGAAAGCGCGATCTGGCAGATATAGCGCTCAACCTCCTCCTCGGTCATGCCGATGCCGTTGTCCGAGACGGTCAGGGTTCTGGCGTCCTTGTCCAGCACCACGTCGATGCGGTAGGTTTCCTCGCCAGCGTCATACTGCCCGAGCGAGGCCAGCCGGCGCAGCTTGGTCACCGCGTCGGCCGCGTTGGAGACAATCTCGCGCAGAAAGATATCCTTTTCGGAGTAGAGCCATTTTTTGATGACGGGGAAGATGTGCTCGGTCTGTACCGAGATGCCCCCCTTTTTGATTGGATTTTCCATGGTATTTCAGACTTCCTTTCTTTGTGTCGTTTCCCGGCGGTCCAGCAGATTGGCGCCGCGTGCCTCGCGGATCAGCCGGCGCGCCTCCTCCTCGGCGGCGTGCGCCGCTTCCTCGGCGGTGAACTGCGTCAGGTTTTCGTCCGACATTTCGCTCAGAATCCCGCAGCGGCGCCAGAGCCGGTACAGCCACAGGTGAAAGCGCTCGCGGCGGGTCAGCCTCTCTCCCCGCTCCCGCTTGCGCTGCAGACGCAGCACGTGCCGCTCAAACTGCTTGACCAGGGTGTCGGTATTGCCCTGCATGTCGCGGGCGGGGTCCACCAGGCTGTCGGCGGGGTAGTAGTTTTCGGTGGTGGAGGAAAAGCCCCGGGCCCGCAGGCGGTTGCTCATGTGCTCGCTGGTCAGGTAGACGACCATGGCGAAGAGCGGAACGCCCAGCAGCATTCCGACAAAGCCCCACAGGGCGCCCATGACCGTGACCGCAATCAGCACGCACAGCGAGCTGACCCCGGTGTTGTTCCCCAGAATTTTGGGGGCGATGATGTTGTTGTCCAGCACCTGCCCGACAATGACAATCAGCAGCAGCGGCACCACCTTGCCGGGCTCGGTCAGCAGGACGATGATGGCGGTGGGAATGGCGCCGATGATGGGGCCGACATACGGGATGACGTTGGCAATGCCGAGAATGGCCGCCACCAGCACGGCATAGGGCACGCCCGAGAGCGCCGCGGCGACATAGGTCAGCAGGCCGATGATCAGCGAGTCGAGCAGCTTGCCCTGGATAAAGCCGCCAAAGGCCCGGTCGGCCGCCGTGCAGACCTGGGTAATCAGCGCGTTGGTGCGGTCGCCGAACATGGCCCGGCGGAACTTCATGATCTGCGCATAGCGCTGCTCCTTGGTGCTGAGCAGATAGAGCGAGAGGAAGAAGGCAAACAGCAGGTCCGCCGCGCCCGAGAAGAGGTTGAGCGTCGCCTCGAGAATCGAAAAGTCCTCCTCGCCGGCAAACAGCCCCTGGGCCCACTCCATGATTTTGTCGATGTGCAGGAACAGGGCCGAGAGCTTCATATCCTCTGGCTGCAGCGGGTGCAGGACGGTCTGCTCCAGCCCGATGCCGGCGAGGAATTCGTCCAGGCCCGCCAGAATGCGGTTGTACTGCGAGGCAAACGATGCGATATAGCTGTCATAGTTCCGCACAAAGCCGGTGATGGCGGTGTAGAGCCGCGGCAGAATCAGCGCAAAAATCAGCGCGATAATCAGCAGCAGGGTCAGGTAGGTCAGCAGCAGCGAGAGCCCCCGGCGCAGCCCCTTGGGGTTGAGCCGGCGCAGCAGGCGCCGCTCGTACAGCCGGAAAAAGGGATTGAGCAGATAGGCCATCACCAGCCCCCAGAGAATGGGGCGCAGCAGCGAGAGGATGCCCGAGAGCCAGGCGTTGACCCGATCGAAGCGGGCAATCAGCACCAGCGCCAGCAGCAGGACGGCATACAGCACCGCGCCCCGGAGCAGGCTGCGGCGGGAGGGGCCTTGTTTTTGCTGGTTCATGTGTGCGCACCTCCTTCCGTTCCGGCCGGCGCGGCGTCCCCGGGCTCCGCGCCGGCGCCGCCGGTTCCGCTGTCGGATTTGTCGCCGGCCTCACCATTGGTTCCGTCGCCGGTTTTGCTGTCGGTTTTGCTGTCGGTTCCGTTATCGGTTCCGCCGCCGGTTTCCGCGGCGGTTCCGGCGTCCTCCGGCGGGGTGGGCGCGGAAGCCTTCTGTTCGGCGGCCGCCTCCTGCCCGGCGGCTGTCTCCTGTTCGGCGGCTGCCTCCTGTTCGGCGGCTGCCGCCGCAAAGACCGCCGCGGCCTCGGCGGCAAATTCGTTCAGCGCCCGGTCGGACTGGTCGGTAAAAATACGGTACTTTCTTGCCAGCGCATAGGTGCGCAGCTGCAGCTGCTCCATCGGCGAGAGGTCGCCGGCGCCTCCGGGCAGGGGCTGCTTCTGCCTGCGCCGGGGCTTTTCGCGGCGCTCGGAGGGCGCGGTGTAGTCCTCGGTGTTCCCGGGCAGTCCCTTTTGCTCCAGCCGCTGCTCCAGGTACAGCTTGACCAGCTCAATCACCGTGGCAAACAGCGGCACGCCCACAAGCATCCCCACCAGCCCCCACAGGTCGCCCATGACGATGATGGAGACCAGCACGCACAGCGAGCTGACCCCGGTGTTCTCCCCGAGAATCTTGGGGGCCAGGATGTTGCCGTCAATCTGCTGGATGACCAGGATGCACAGCAGGAAGATGATGACCTTGACCGGGTCGGTCAGCAGAATGATGACGGCCGTCGGGACCACCCCGAGGAAGGGGCCGATGATGGGGATGATGTCGGTGACGCCCACCACGGTTGCCACCAGCACGGCGTAGGGAATGTCGAAGACCAGGCAGCAGAGATACACCAGAATGCCGACAATGGTGGAGTCCAGCAGCTTGCCCCGCAGAAAGCCGCCGAACGAGCGGTCGGCCACCGTGCACAGGTGGGTCAGCTTGGCGTTGACGCTGTCGCTGAGGTACGCGCGGCGGAATTTCATGATCTGCGCGTAGCGCTTTTCCTTGGAGGCCAGCAGATACAGCGAGATGAAAATGGCGAATATCAGGTTGGTCAGAATGCCGGTGGTCTGGGTGAAGATGTTTTTGAGATAGCCGAGGTTTTCGGGCCGCAGGTTCTCCTCCAGGGCCTTGACCAGCTCCTTCCAGAAGGCCGCCACCTTGGCCTGGATCTCTGCAAAATCCAGGTGCTCAATGGCGGGGCTGCCGTCCTCGTGCGGGGAGAGCGAGCCGTTGAGCAGGTCGATCAGGCCGTTGATCTGGGTGATGACGGTGGAAAGATAGCTGTCAAAATTCTTCACAAAATTCTGGATGCTGGCGATGAGCTGCGGGATAATCAGCAACAGCAGCCCCGCCACAATGGTCAGCAGCACCAGGTAGGTCAGGGTCAGGGCCAGCGCCCGGCGCGCGCGGGGCGCGCGGATGCGGATGAGCACCCGGCGCTCGAAAAACCGGAAGAAGGGATTGGCCAGGTAGGCCAGCACCAGCCCGACCAGCAGGGGGTTGAGCACGGCCAGCAGCCCGGCAATCCATTGGTTGATGGCGGTGAGGTTGGTGACCAGCAGCACCGCGTAGAACAGGACGGCATAAAAGACGACCCACATCAGTGTGCGTCGGCTGATTTTCGGCCTCTCGGTCTGGTTCGGCATGGCGGCGTCTCCTTTTCCTTGCTTTGGTCCTGCTCTGTCCGGCCCCGTCCGGGCGGACGTCCGGCGGAGCGGCGGGCTTTCTTCCGCATGTATATATATTTTACTCTATTTTCCCGGGTTCGTCAATAGCGTTCACAGTTTTTTCAGATAAATCTTGCTTTTTTCAGGGTTCTGTGTTAAAATAAAGTGGAATCCGGGCAGCGCGCCCCTGCCGGCGCGGCGAGGGCGGCCCGGGCAGACGGGTTCCCGGCCGGTTCCGGGAATCCGGTTCCTCCATTTTCAGAGAGAGAGGCCGATGACATGATGCAGACCACCGAGGCGGCATACGCCAAGATCAACCTGTGCCTGGACGTGACCGCGCGCCGGGCGGACGGCTACCACGAGATTGACGGCGTGATGCAGGCCGTCAGCCTGTGCGATACCCTGACGGTTTCCTACACCCCCGGCGGCGCGGCCGCCGTCAGCCTGGACGCGGGGCAGACCCCCGGCCTGCCCGCCGGGCCCGAAAATCTGGCCGCACGCGCCGCCGCGCGCTTCCTGGAGGCGGCGGGGCTGGGGGGCGAGGTGCGCATTGCTCTGGAAAAGCGCATTCCGCTGGCCGCCGGCCTGGCCGGCGGCAGCGCCGACGCGGCTGCGGTCCTGCGGGCGCTCAACCGGCTCACGGACTTTGCGCTGACGGCGGGGGAGCTGCGGGCGCTGGGCCTGACGCTGGGGGCCGACGTGCCCTTTTGCCTCTCGGGCGGCTGCCGGCGCACGCGCGGGGTGGGCGAGCGGCTGGAGCCCTGCCCCCCCATGCCGGCGTGCAGCTTGGTGCTGGCCCGGCGCGGGGAGGGCATTTCCACCCCCTGGGCCTATGCGCAGCTGGACGCGTGCTACGGCGGCTTTGCGCCGGGGGTTCCCCGGCCGGACGCCGGGCTCCCCGCGCTGCTGGCGTCCCTGCGGGCGGGGGATCTCTCCGGGGTGTGCCGGGGGCTGTACAACCTGTTCGAGCCCCTGGCGGTCTCCCGGCTGCCCGACGTCGGGCTGCTGCGGGAGGCGCTGCTCTCGCACGGCGCCCTGGCCGCCCGCATGAGCGGCAGCGGCCCGACGGTGTACGGGGTGTTCGGGGACGGCGCGGCGGCCATAGCCGCCTGCGATGCGCTGCGGGCGCAGGGAGCCGCGGCGTTTGTCTGCCGTCCGCAGGCCGAAATCCCGCTTTATTCATACGCGGTTCACGAATAGAATCCTGCGGAGTTCACAATTCTGTTGTATAATAAGAGGTCAGTAATTCAACGGCGTCTGCCGGAAAGGAAATTGCATTGAAGCAGGAAAAGCAGAAGCAGGTCTGTGCGCGCAAGACCTCCATCGGGGGGCAGGCGCTGATGGAGGGCATCATGATGCGGGGGCCCCGGAAGTCGGCCATGGCTGTGCGCAATCCGCAGGGCAGCATTGTGGTGGAGGAGTTTGAAACCAAGGGCGCCCAGCGCCCGGCCATCTGCCGCTGGCCGGTCATCCGCGGCATTTTCGGGTATATCGACTCCATGGCCGTGGGCTACCGCTGCCTGATGCGCTCGGCCGAGATTGCCGGGCTGGAGGACGTGGTGGAGGAGAGCCCGCGCAAAAAGAAAAAGCGGGAGGCGCGCGAGGCAGCAGCCGCCGCGGCGGCAGGCGCCGCCCCAAGCGTCCCGTCCGGGGAGACCGGCGCCGGGGCTCCTCAAGCTGCCAGCACGGCGGAAAACACCCAATCTACCGGCGCAGCCGGGAACGCCCAGCCCGCCGGAACGGCGGAAAACACCCAGCCCGCCGGCGCGGCAGAGAACGCCCAACCCTCCGGCGCGGCGGAAGAGAACGTAACGTCCGGCGCGGCGGAATCCGCACAGCAGGACGGCGCCGGGACCGCAGCGGGGGGGGCTTCGGCAGCGGCCCGCGCCGCCGCTGCCGCCGAAGGGGAGAAAAAGCTGCCCGCCTGGGTGATGACCGCGATGATGATTGGCAGCGGCGTGCTTGCCGTGGCGCTGGCGGTGGGGCTGTTCATCATCCTGCCCAGCCTGCTGTTCGACCTGCTGGCAATGGCCTTCCCGTATCTGAAGGACACCGGCAGCGCCGCGCTGAATTCGCTGTTCAAATCCGGGTTTGAGGGAATTGTCAAGGTGCTGCTGCTGGTGGGGTATATGGCGGCCATCTCGCTGATGAAGGACATCCGCCGCACCTTCATGTTCCACGGGGCCGAGCACAAAACCATCTTCTGCTACGAGGCCGGCCTGGAGCTGACCGTGGAGAACGTGCGCCGGCAGCGCCGGTTTCACCCCCGCTGCGGGACCTCGTTCCTGATTCTGATGGTGCTGGTCAGCATTTTCATCTCGTTTTTCATCGACCCGGTCACCATCCTCATCTCGGGGCACACGCTGCCCACGGTCTGGCGCTACCTGGTGCGCCTGCTGCTCATCCCGCTGGTGGTGGGGCTGGGATACGAGCTCATCAAATACGCGGGGCGGCACAGCAATCTGCTCACCCGCATCGTCTCGGCTCCCGGCATGTGGCTGCAGCACCTGACCGTGTTCGAGCCGACCGACGATATGATTGAATGCGCCATCGCGGCCGTCACCCCGGTGATTCCGGAGGACGGCAGCGACCGCTGGTAAAGGGAGGAATGCCGGATGACAACCGAAGAAATCGGAGCACAGGCCGCGCGTGCGGCAAAGGAGCTGCTGGAGGCCGCGGGGCTGCGCGAGGGGGAGATCCTTGTGGTGGGCTGCTCGTCCTCGGAGATTGTGGGGCAGACCATCGGGCACGGCTCCAGCGTGGAGGCCGCCGAGGCGGTCTGCGCGGCCGTTCTGCCCCTGCTGCGCGAGCGGGGCGTCTATCTGGCGGCGCAATGCTGTGAGCACCTCAACCGCGCGCTGATTGTGGAGGCCGAATGCGCCCGGCGCTACGGCCTGGAGCCGGTCTGCGTGGTGCCCTATCCCAAGGCGGGGGGCTCGTTTGCCACCGCGGCCTGGCGGCACGCACAAAGCCCGGTGGCCGTGGAGCACATCCGGGCGCACGCCGGGCTGGACATCGGCGGCACGCTGATCGGGATGCACCTGCGGGATGTGGCGGTGCCGGTCCGTCTGGCGCAGGCGCGCGTGGGGGAGGCCATTGTGCTGGCCGCGCGCACCCGTCCCAGGTTCATCGGAGGCAGCCGCGCCCACTATGAATGACCCCCAAAACAGCCAAAAGTCGGTTTTTTCTCCGAATTTGTGATTTCAGTGAGATTTTTTCGGTAATAATTCTGAAAAATTCACAGTAAACTATTGACAATTGCGCATGGGAAATGGTATAATAGTACCAATAGATGTCGGGAGCCGTCCGCGCGGCGGCATTCCGGCGCCCGGCACAGGGGAAATTTGCTGTGCGCAGCTGTTCAAAGCGGGGAAAAAACAAAGGAAGGATACAACAATCAATGGAAATTGCCCTCATTGCACATGACCTGAAAAAGGAACTGATGACGCAGTTCTGCATCGCCTACTGCGGGATTCTGAGCAAGCATGATCTGTGTGCGACAAGCATCACTGCCAAATATATCGCGGAGGCCACCGGGCTCGAGGTAGAGCGTCTGCTCTCGGGCGTACAGGGCGGGGAGCAGCAGATTGCCTCCCGCATCGCCTATAACGAAATCGACCTGCTGCTCTACTTCAAGGACACGCGCCCGAATCCGGATTCCGACGACGTCGGCAACGAGATTCTGCGCCTGTGCGACCTGTACAACATTCCGGTGGCAACTAACATTGCCACCGCCGAGGTGCTGATTATGGCGCTGGACCGCGGGGACCTGGATTGGCGGGAGATTGTCAATCCGCGCTCGGCGTACAACCAGAGCCTCAAATCCAAAAAAGCCTGAGCCCCGCCGGGGCTCAGCCGGGGGAGATATGTCCCGGCGGATGCCGCATCCACAGAGAAGGAACCGTGATGTTTCACGCTGAGAGGTTCCGTTGCGGGCCGCCGGGGTACCGCTCCGCCCGTCAATCGCATATCCAATGAAGTGAAAGCATCGGGTGGAACCGTGCGGATTTTCCACACCCCGGTCGGCAGTCTGGCGACCGGGGTGTGTTTTTTCGCCGCCCGCAGCGCATCACAACCATATCCAAAGCAACCATACAAAACAGAGGAAGGAAGGAATTTCAAATGAAAATCATGCTGCAGGAACAGGAGCTGGAGGTAGAGTCTCCGCTCACGGTATACGAGGCGGCCCGCGCCGCGGGACGGATGACCCGCGAGGTGCTGGGGGCCGAGATCGGCGGGCGCACCGTTGCGCTGACCGAGGAGCTGCACGAGGGCGACCGGGTGCGGCTGCTGACCTTTGCCGACGAGGCGGGCAGGCATCTGTTCCGCCACACGGCTTCACACATTCTGGCACAGGCCGTCAAGCGGCTCTATCCGCAGTCCAAGCTCGCGATCGGTCCGGCCATTGAGAACGGCTTTTATTACGACATCGATTCGGAGGTTCCCTTTACCCCCGAGGTGCTGCGGGCGCTGGAGGCCGAGATGAAGAAGATTGTCAAGGAAAATCTCCGGATTGAGCGCTTTGAGCTCCCCCGGGCCGAGGCCGTGCGCCTGATGACCGAGCGGCAGGAGCCCTACAAGGTGCAGCTGATTGAGGAGCTGCCTGAGGGCGAGGCCATCAGCTTTTACCGGCAGGGCGAGTTCACCGACCTGTGCGCCGGGCCGCACCTGTTCAGCACCGGGGCGGTCAAGGCCTTCCGCCTGACGCAGTGCACCGGGGCGTACTGGAAGGGCGACCAGAAGAACAAGATGCTGCAGCGCATTTACGGCGTGGCTTTCCCGACCAAGGAGGAGCTGAACGCCTACCTGGTCCAGCAGGAGGAGGCGCTCAAGCGCGACCACAACAAGCTGGGGCGGGAGCTGGGCTACTTTACCACGGTGGACTGCATCGGTCAGGGGCTGCCGGTCCTGATGCCCAAGGGCGCGCGCGTGGTGCAGCTGCTTCAGAGATGGGTAGAGGACGAGGAGCAGAAGCGGGGCTGTCAGCTGACCAAAACCCCGCTGCTGGCCAAGCGCGAGCTGTACAAGATTTCGGGCCACTGGGACCATTACCTGGACGGCATGTTTGTGCTGGGCGACCCGCACGACGAAACCAAGGAATGCTTTGCGCTGCGCCCCATGACCTGCCCCTTCCAGTATCAGGTTTACCTCAGCCGCAACCGCTCCTACCGCGAGCTTCCCATGCGCCTGACCGAGACCTCCACGCTCTTCCGCAACGAGGACAGCGGCGAGATGCACGGCCTGATCCGCGTGCGGCAGTTCACCATTTCCGAGGGGCACTATATCCTGCGGCCCGACCAGCTGGAGGAGGAGTTCAAGGGCTGCCTGGAGCTGGCCAAATACTGCCTTGGCACGGTGGGGCTTCTGGAAAAGTGCACCTTCCGCTTCTCGCAGTGGGACCCTGCCAACCCGAACAACAAATACGAGGGGACGCCCGAGCAATGGGAGGTTGCGCAGGCGACCATGGCGCAGATTCTGGACGACCTGGGCGTGGAGTACACTGTGGGCATCGACGAGGCCGCCTTTTACGGCCCCAAGCTGGACATCCAGTACAAAAACGTCTACGGCAAGGAGGACACGCTGGTCACGATTCAGATCGACATGCTGCTGGCCGAGCGCTTTGGCATGTACTATACCGACAAGGACGGCGAGAAGAAGCTGCCCTATATCATCCACCGCACCTCGCTGGGCTGCTATGAGCGGACGCTGGCCTACCTGATTGAGACCTACGCCGGTGCCTTCCCGATGTGGCTGGCTCCCGAGCAGGCCCGTGTGCTGCCCATCGGCGACGAGCACATCGAGTACGCCATGAAGGTAAAGGAGCGCCTGTGCGCGGCCGGCCTGCGTGTGGAGGTGGACGATTCCTCCAACACCATCGGCTACAAAATCCGCAGCGCCCAGATGCAAAAGCTCCCCTATATGCTGGTGGTGGGCGCCAAGGAGACCGAAACCGACAGCGTCTCGGTGCGCAACCGCGCAGGCGAAACCGTCAGCAAAACCGTGGACCAGTTCCTGGCCGACGCCCTGCTTGAGGTCGCCGAAAAAAGGCGCTGAGAGCGGAAATCTGACCGGACGCCCTGACGGGAAGGCCTGACAGGACACCCTGACAGGCCCCGGGGCCCCGGCCGGAGCCGATTTCCACCGGAAGAGAAGACCCCGGGGCCCGGCCGGGGAGGGGCTCTTGGTGACTATGCGGTTTGGATGGCTGCG
>CALWQR010000072.1 GCA_944383705.1 uncultured Clostridia bacterium | reverse complement strand
TCGCCGAGGTTGGCGAATTTGTGCCCGTCGCGGATCTCCTTTTCGCTCAGATGGCAGTGATAATCGATAATCGGCAGGTCGGCAACCTCCCGGTAGAGCGTTTCCGCCGCGGGACTGCTCAGCAGCAGCCCGTCTCCGAAAAATGCTTTCATAACGAATGCTTCTCCTTATTTGATTTTCCCCCGTGCCGGCCCCGCATGGCCGGTGCGGCGGAGCCGGGCTCAGTGCGTCTGCGCGCCGGCGCCCGGGAGCTCCGGTACGGGAATCCGGTTGCCCTGCGAGGCATACATGCCCAGAATCAGCCGGACGACCTTGCCGCCCTCCTCGGCGTCAATCGGGAAGGGCCGGTGTGCGTCCAGGCAGCGGTAAAAATCGGTTACCAGCTCGCGGTGCCCGGTTCCCCACTCCCGTTTGCCAACGGCAGGGTCGCTCAGCCGGCGGGCAGCAACCAGCCGCCCCTGCTCGGTCAGCAGGCTGCAGTCGGCATACAGCGTCCGGTGGTCGGCGGTGGAGAGCTGCACCTGCGCCGGGAAATCGGTCCCCGCGGCGGTGGTGGCGTAAAAGCAGAACCGGGCGCCGCCGGGCAGCTCGAACAGCGCCGTGGCGGTGTCCTCCACCTCAATGACGCCGGGCAGATGGTCGTTGGCCAGGTGCGCCGTGACAGAGACCGGCATCCCGCAGATCCATTGCAGCAGGTCCAGCGTATGCAGGGCCTGGTTGATCATCACGCCGCCCCCCTCGGTATCCCGCCGGCCGCGCCAGGCGCCCGAGCGGTAGTAGTCGGCGTCCCGCTTCCAGGCCACAATCCCCATGCCGCCGGCCACACCCGCTGCGGCGGCCGTCTCGCGCAGGCGCAGCATGTTGGGCTCATAGCGGTTTTGCAGGCAGACGCCCAGCGTCGCGTGGCTGCCGTGCACGGCGCAAAGGACGTCGGACAGCTGACCCAGCGAGATGCAAAGCGGCTTTTCGCACAGCACATGAATGTTCCGCTCCAGCGCCGCGCAGCACATGGGCGCATGAAGAACATGCGGCGTACAGATGTGCACCGCCTCGGGGCGCTCGCGCGCAAGCAGCTCCTCAAAGCCGGTATATACCGGCACATCCAGACCGAATTTTGCGGCAAGCGCCACGGCCTTTTCCCGGTCGATGTCGCACAGGGCGCAAATTCTCTGCCCGGCCGCCTGCAGCGCCGCAACATGCGTCCCCGCAATGGCGCCGCAGCCAATGACGGCTACTCTCATCGGTATGGCCTCCTTTTTGTTGGTTTCACGGCTCCGGTCCCGGCCGGATGCGGAGCGTTCCCGCCTCCCGGCCGGTCCGCCGGGCGGTTATTTCTGCCGGGAGCCGTAGGTTCCCTCGGTATCCAGCACACGGTCTCCGCCGTTCTTTACCCGCCCGGTGGCAACCCGCTTGTTCAGCTCGGCAAGGTACAGGTCGTCGTCAATCGGCAGCGTGACGGTTTTGTCCAGCCAGGTCGAGAGCAGCATGGCGTCCATCAGCTCCACGCCGTGAATGCCCTCCTGCCCGCGCACAAACAGGGGCTCCAGGCCCAGCACGGCGTTGGCGAAGTTGTTGAGGATGCCGACATGCTGCGGGTTCTTCCCGTCGGTCTCGGGCACAAGAACCTCCTTCTCGGGCTCGCCGAAGCCGGTTTTGCAGGTGGCGTTGAATTCCCGCTCCGACATCTTGAGGCGGACAAAGGTGAGCTTGTTATCCTCGCAGACCAGCTTGCCCTTATCCCCCAGAATTTCCAGCCGGTTGGTGCCGGGCGTGTCGCCGGTAGAGGTGACAAACACACCGGTGGCGCCGTTTTCGTACTCCAGGTAGGCGGTGACGTCGTCCTCCACCTCAATGTCATGCCATTTGCCGAAGTGGCAGAAGGAGCGGATGCGCACCGGCATCATTCCAACCACCCACTGCAGCAGGTCCAGCTGATGCGGGCACTGGTTGAACAGCACGCCGCCGCCCTCCCCGCGCCAGGTGCCGCGCCAGTCGCCGGAATCGTAATAGCTCTGGGAGCGGTACCAGTTGGTGATAATCCAGTTGACCCGCTTGATCTCCCCCAGTTCTCCCTGCCGGATCATCTCCTGCATTTTGCGGTAGACGCAGTTGGTGCGCTGGTTGAACATCATGCCGAAAAGGCGGTCCGATTGGTCGGCCACCGCGTTCATCTGCTTGACCTGCTTGGTATACACGCCGGCCGGCTTTTCGCAGACGACATGCAGCCCAGCCTTCAGCGCGTCGATGGTCATGGGCGGGTGGAAGTAGTGCGGAACCGCCACAATCACCGCATCGCACAGGCCGCTGGCCAGCATTTCATGGTAGTCGGCAAACAGGGCAAGTCCTTCTCCGCCCTCCAGCTGCCGGATGGCCTCCAGCTTTTGGGGCTTGAGGTCGCAGATGGCGGTGAGCACACCGTTTTCCACCTTCCCCGCAAGAAAATTTTTGGCGTGCGCGGAGCCCATGTTCCCCACGCCGATGATGCCGAATCTTACTTTTTCCATATCCGGTTCTCTCCTTCGTGAAATCCGATTTTCGTAAGCAGCCCCTTCACCGCCGTTACGGCGCAGTCGAACGCATCGTCCGAATTGTCAAAGCTGACGCCGGTTTTCAGGTGATGGCTGTCAATTTTCTGATAGGCCTGAAAGATGTGCAGGTGCGGCTCCACCGTCAAAAACAGCGTGCGGTCGGTGGCGGCGTCCACGCGGCGCAGCACCTCCTCATAGCAGCCGTCCCCCATCCCGACCGGAACAATGGCCTTCTCCTCCCGCAGCGCATCCTTCATGTGCAGGTATTCCAGATGCGGCAGCGTGGCCTCCAGCCCGGCGATGGGATCCTGGTCGTTCATCACATAATTGGCCGCGTCAAACACCCCGCGCAGGCCCGGCAGCGCGCCGAACAGGTCGGCCACCTCGCGCGGATTCTGCCCGTAAATGTTGGACTCGTTCTCGTGGCAGAGCAGCACGTCCTGCTTTTCTGCCTCCTCCAGCAGCACGCGCAGCCGGCGCAGCACCTCGGGGCGGCACTCGCGCAGCCGCTCCTGCGGCACAAAAAAGCTGAACATCCGCATCCGCGGGGTGCCGAGGATTTTGCAGGCCGCAAGCGCACGGCGAAAGACGCCAAGATATGCGTCAAAATCCCCGTCGATGCTGAATTTCCCGATCGGGGAGCCCAGCGCCGAGAGCGTGACGCCGGCCCGCTCCAGCGCTTCGTGAATCTGCGCCAGCTCCTCATCGCTCTTTTCAATGATACCGCCGGCAATGTTGCGGGGCTCGATGCAGCGCAGGCCGTTGCGCCGCAGCGCCGCAATCTGTGCGCCGAGGTCGTCCGAGACCTCGTCCGCAAATGCGGAAATGATGAATTGTGCCATAATGGTTTCCTCCCGTTCGGCCGGGGCAGCGCCCGGCCCTGTGTCTTTTTTCTCAGATCAGGGGGCGCAGATGCGCAAAGCTTGCCTGCATCGGGACAAACGGGTCGCTCTGGTCCTCCGCGTTGTCCTGCTCCACCAGTACATTGCAGACGCCAAGCTCCCGGCAGACCTTTGCCAGTGCAGAAAAATCCAGCGTCCCGGCGCCGCAGGCGCAGATGCTGCGCTTTTCGTCGGCCGCCATGTCCTTGAAGTGCACGTTGGTCAGTCTCTCCGCTCCGATTCTGCGGAAGCAGTCGGCCGCGCAATACCCCGCGTACTCCATCCAGTAGCAGTCGGGAATCCATTGCCAGTCGGGGCAGGCCTCCAGCATCAGGTCGAAGCAGGTGACGCCGGGCGCCACCTCGGCAAACTCAAAATTGTGGTTGTGGTAGGCAAAGCGCAGGCCGGCGTCCAGAATCTCCGCCACCGGCCGCCGCAGCGCTGCCAGGAATTTCTCCAGTCCCTCGCGCGAGCCACGGTATTCGTCCGGCATGGCCCCAAGTCCTATGACCGGGCAGCCGATGATGCGGTGCTCCCGGATCAGCGCCGCCGTCTCGTTTACCAGGCGGCCATACGGCACATGCGTGCAGACCACCGGCAGGCCGTACTCCGCTGCGGCGTCGCGGATGGCCTCGGCCATCTGGGTGGACGCGCCGGAAAACTGCACGTTTTCATAGCCGATTCCCCGGATTTTCGCGAATGTGGCGCGGATATCCTCCGGGCTTTGAATGTGATTCCGGACCGAATACAGCTGTGCACCGAGTTTCATTTGCAAATTCTCTCTTTCTTTTGCTGGGTTTGGCCTTATTATACCGCCGCGCCCGGCAAAAAGCAATTGTTCTTTTTGCAAAAGATATTGCAAATCTTGCTTTTTTGTGATATAATAAAGTACGATCATGCCCGACGGCAGATTTGACGCACGGCCGGCGAAAGGCAGGCAGCGGCCGGAAAGGAGGCACCCATGACGGCGTTTTCATATCCCCACGGGGCGGTTGCGCACTCGGTGTCGCCCCGGCCCGACGCCTCGCTGTTCGAGCGCCACTGCCACAACGGCTACGAGCTGCTGTTTGTGCTGCGCGGGGAGGGCGATTACATTGTGGAGGGCACGCTGTATCCGCTGCGCGGCGGCACACTGATGCTTCTGCGCCCCTGGGAATACCACTATGTGCGCCCCCAGGCCGGCTCGCCGTACGAGCGCTACGTCATCAATTTTGACGCATCGGTGCCTGTGGACGCCGCCGCAAACCTGGCCATGCTCAGCACGGCAAAGGTGAAAAGCCACGGGATCTACTTCTCTTCCCCCGGTCTGATGCGGCGGCTGCCGCCGGTCCTGCGGCTGCTGGAGCTGCTGGACGAGCTGCCCGCGCAGGACGCGCGGCGCGAAACCCTGGTGCGCACGGTGGTCACCCAGCTGCTGACGTTGCTCTCGCTGGAGGAAACGGCCGAGGACGAGGCCTGCACCAACGGCCTGGTGTCCGGCGTGATTGACCGTCTCAACCGCGGGATTGCGGAAGACATCACGCTGGACCGGCTGGCGCAGGAATTTTACATCAGCAAATTCTACCTTTGCCGCACCTTCCGGCAGTACACCGGCATGTCGCTGATGACCTATCTCAACACCAAGCGCATGGCGCTGGCGCAGCAGCTGCTGCTGCAGGGCAGGCCGGCAACCGAAACCGCGGAGCTGGTGGGATATCACGACTATTCCTCCTTTTACCGCGCCTACCGCAAGCACACCGGACACGCCCCCATACAGGGGAGGCGGCAGGGAGCGCCGGGCCGCGAAGAAAAGGCGCCGTGAAGCGCCGGCCGGTGAGCGCAGCGGAGAGAATGTTGGATTGACAACATACATTTGCCCTGCACGGGGGTATAATAATAGCAGCGTACCAGATCACACCGAATTGCGCGCCGCAGGGCGCCACGGAAAGGAGCACCCATGACCGTTACCAAAGACATCCGCTACATCGGAGTCAACGACCACATCACAGACCTGTTTGAAGGGCAGTACCGGGTTCCCTCGGGAATGTCCTACAACTCGTATCTGATTCTTGACGAAAAAACCGCCGTGATGGACACGGTGGACATCCGCTTTACGCACGAATGGCTGGACAACCTGCAATCGGCGCTGGGCGGGCGGCAGCCCGACTATCTGATTGTGCAGCACATGGAGCCGGACCACTCCGCCAACGTGGCCAATTTCCTGCGCCTGTATCCCGAGGCACAGGTGGTTGCCTCGGCCAAGGCCTTTGGCATGATGCAGAGCTTTTTCGGCGCCGACTACGCCGACCGCCGCGTGGTGGTGGGCGAGGGGGACACCCTGTCCCTCGGCCGCCACACCCTGACCTTTGTCACCGCGCCGATGGTGCACTGGCCCGAGGTGATTGTCACCTACGACAGCCTGGACGGGGTGCTCTTCTCGGCCGACGGCTTCGGCAAATTCGGGGCCCTGGACGCGGAGGAGCCCTGGGACGATGAGGCCCGTCGCTATTATGTCGGCATTGTCGGCAAATACGGCGCGCAGGTGCAGGCGCTGCTGAAAAAGGCGGCGGGGCTGGACATCCGCATCATCTGCCCGCTGCACGGCCCGGTGCTGCGCGAGAACCTCGGGCACTATATCGGCCTGTACAACACCTGGTCCTCCTACACCGTCGAGTCGGACGGCATTGTCGTTGCCTATACCTCGGTATACGGCAACACCCGCCGCGCGGCCGAGCAGCTGGCCGAAAAGCTGAAGGCCAAGGGCGCTCCCGCCGTTGCGCTGTACGACCTGGCGCGCTGCGACATGTCGGCCGCCGTGGCCGACGCCTTCCGCTACGGCCGCCTGGTGCTGGCCACCACCACCTACAACGCCGACGTCTTCCCGTTTATGAAGGAATTCATCCACCACCTGACCGAGCGCGGCTTCCGCAACCGCACGGTGGCCCTGATAGAGAACGGCAGCTGGGCCCCGCTGGCCGCCAAGACCATGCGCGCCATGCTGGAGGGCTGCCCCGGGCTGTCCTTTGCCGAGAACACGGTGCGCATCCGCTCGGCGCTGAATGACGAGAGCGCCGCGCAGCTGGAGGCGCTGGCCGACGAGCTCTGCCGGGATTACCTGGCGCGACAGGACAAAACCGCCAACAAAAACGACCTGACGGCGCTGTTCAACATCGGCTACGGCCTGTATGTGGTCACCTCCAACGACGGGAAAAAGGACAACGGTCTGATTGTAAACACCGTGACGCAGGTCACCAACACCCCCAACCGGGTGGCCGTGACCATCAACAAGGAGAATTACTCGCACCACATCATCCGGCAGACCGGCATCATGAACATCAACTGCCTGTCCACCGACGCTCCCTTTTCGGTATTTGAGTGCTTTGGCTTCCGCAGCGGACGGAATGTTGATAAATTCGCCGGCTGCACGCCCCTGCGCTCGGACAACGGCTTGGTTTTCCTGCCCCGGTATATCAATTCCTTCCTGTCGCTGAAGGTTGAGCAGTATGTCGATCTCGGCACGCACGGAATGTTCATCTGCAGCGTCACCGAGGCGCGCGTGCTCTCCAAAACCGAAACCATGACCTACACGTATTATCAGAACCACGTCAAGCCCAAGCCCAAAACCGAGGGCAAAAAAGGCTTTGTCTGCAAGGTATGCGGCTATGTCTACGAGGGGGACGAGCTGCCCGAGGACTTCATCTGCCCGCTGTGCAAGCACGGCGCCGCCGATTTCGAGCCCATCTCCTGACCCCCGTTCCGCCAAACCGGCAAACCCCGCCCCGTGCCCAACGGCGCCCCAGGCGGTATGCAATATTCACTGTTCCGAAAGGAGGATTCCATATGAAAAAGTATGTCTGTGAGGTCTGCGGCTGGACCTACGACGAGGAAGCCGGCGACCCCGAGCTGGGCATCGCCCCCGGCACTCCCTTCTCCGAGCTCCCCGAAGACTTCGTTTGCCCCCTCTGCGGCGTCGGCAAAGACCAGTTCGCCGAGGAGTGAAGACCTTGGAGGGACCCGCCTCTTAAGGAGAGGCCGGTCCCTCCAAGCCTCCCCCGGCGAGACCTTCCCCGGCGCAAGGCCCCCATCAATGCATACGGTATTGCAAATACGGTATGCCCGGGGGCCTGTGCCGGGGAATTTCTTTTTGGGGCGGATGGACAATTGGCAACTAGCAATGAGCAATGAGCAGTGAAAACAGGGGGCAGTGGTCAGTGGCCCGTAAAAGCAAGGGCAAAAGTTGATATGTTACATATGAATACACCCGTACCATCAAAAACCGGACAACCTATGGCGGCTGTCCGGTTTTCTGATATGCAGGGCAAATCGCATTTCATGGCGATATGCCTTTGTTTTTTAGCGCACCTTCCCAAAGAAGACTTCCCCGGCTGCCGCCCGCCGGCGGGGCACTGTCATTCGCGTTTATACCAAACAGGCGGGCGGCGGCTGGGGAAGGTCTCGCCGGGGGAGGCTTGGAGGGACCGGCCTCTCCTCAAGAGGCGGGGCCCTCCAAGGTCTTTTCTCCTGCAAGGGCTTCTCCTTCGGTCAATTGCTCTCGCCGTCGTAGCGGACGGTGTCGTCCTCTTCGTAGGAAGTGTCGTCATAGCCCCAAGCGTCTGCGCCGTTTTCCGCATTTTCCGAAGGTGCGTCTTCCGGGGAGCTGTACGGGTCGGCCGGGGGTTCATCCTCCGGGAATGCGTACGGGTCAGCGTCCGCCCCATCCTCCGGGAACGCGTACGGGTCGGCGGAGCGCTCTTCCTCTGATGAGTACCGCGAATCGATGTCGGTCTCACCGTCCGGGAAATACCGCGAACCGGCGTCGGCGTCGTCCGGGGAATCCCACGGGTCAGCGCCGGGATCGTTCTCCAGGGAATAGCTCGGATTGGCGGCGGGCTCAATGAAGCTGTCGTCCCCGTACCAATCCTCCTCGGATTCCGCGGCAAACGGATCGGCTTGTGCGGGGAAGGCCTCGGATGTCGGCGCGGTGTGCGCGGCGGCATCCGGTTCATCCGCATCCGGGTACGTCAGCGGGGGCTCCTCGGCGTCCAGATCCTCATAATGCTCCTCCTCGCCGGCATGGTTGGCCAGCAGGGTGGCAATGACGGCCGCATCGGCCGCCGTACCGCCGGCTGCCGCGCCGCCGGCTGCCGGGGGAGTCCCGGCCGGTCCGGCAGGTGCTGCGGAGGGGTCGTCTCCGTGCGGGTCTTTCTTTTTGCGGTAAATCACATCGGTACTCAGGAAGAGCGCCAGCAGAATGATCTGCATCACAATCACCAGCGCGCCCAGCACCAGGGTCAGGCTGACGGCGTAGTCCGGGAAGAAGCGGAGGGTCAGCGCCGCCGCGGGCAGCAGCATGGCATAGCTGCGGTACTCCTTGGCGAATTTGTGCCGCCGCACCAGCAGGATGGCAAGGGCCACAAGCTGGCAGAGCAGCGTACCGCCCAGCGCCAGCACCGCGCCGGTGAGATTGACGGCGTGGTCGCCGAGAATCACAAAGTCGGCAACGCTGTCGGCCGTAAAATACAGGTAATTGCCCTCGCGGTGGGTGTCCAGCACGGTCAGCTCCTGCGTGGCGGTGTTGTAGTAAACCACCAGCAGGCCGCTCTCGCCGCGCAGGTCCTCGGGTATCAGCAACCGGACGGTAAACGGACCGTTGACCGCGGTGCTGCCGCCGGAGGGTCTGGCAAGCTGCATCCGGTAATAGCCCAGCACATCCAGCGAGCGCAACGCCTCGCTGGCCTCGGCCAGCGTCATCTCGGTGCCGCCCACCACAATGGTGCCGGCCTGCACGGCCTGCTGAATCTGCGCCGAAATGGCGCCCAGATCGGTCACGCGGGAGGCCATCAGGCGGAAATCCCAGGCAATGCCCGGCGTGCTCAGCAGAATGTCCTCGCCGTAAAACAGATAGGATATCAGCACCGAGCGGAAGTTCAGCTCGGTATCCTCCGAGATGCGCTCCACCTCGCCCTCGGACTGCGCCCCGTTGATGGCCGCAATGCCCTGCGCAAGGTAATCCTCCAGGGCCGGAATGCCAACCTCCTCGCTGTAGGCCCCGGAGTTCCGGAGCTCCTCGCAGCGCTCACGCAGCGCCGCAATGGCGTGGTCCTTGACGCGCGCCAGGGGGAGCTTTGCCTGAAAATCGGCCAGGATGGCTTCCATCTGTTCCACATAGTCGGAGGAATGCTCCAGCTTGTCCATCCGGTCGGTGGTGGCCTCAATCAGCTCCTTGACGTTGTCGCCGTCGCCGGGCTCGCGGCTGTTTTCCACCCGGTTCTTCATTTCCTCCAGATACCCGTGCGAAATGGTTTCCTTCGGTTCGCTGCGGTACACCTCACCGTGCGGGTAGGCGGCGGAGGATTTTACGCGGATATACACATAGTAAACCGTCCCCGGCTCGAGATTTTCGAACACCGACGCATCCTGCCAGGTCAGGCCGGAAAAGTCGGTCAGGACATCCTTGGAGATGGCAAACTCGTATTCATACCCGGTGCTGCCGGCGGACATATTGATACCGATGGAGTTCTCGCCCACATCAAATCCCGTGATGTCCTCATTATAGACCGGCGCGGCCGGACGCCCGAGGATTTCCAGCACCTGCGGGTCGCTGTCGGCAGTGGTCTGCCCGTCGCCGCAGACGGTCAGGTAGACGGTTTTGCCGAGGTAGTCGGTCACCGACAGGCTGCCGACCGGGGTTGTGCTCTCCCCGGTGACCACACGGACGGTCCCGTCCTCCCCCACCGTAAAGGTCAGGGTGACGTCCCCGCACACCAGGCGATAGGTGCCAGCGGGAATGCCGCCCGGCGCGGTGAGCTGCTCGTTCGGGTAATCCACCGTCAGCGCGGGAGACGCCAGCGCCGGCAGCGCAATGCCCGAGAGCACCGTGTCGTCGGTCAGTGTAAAGGTGTATTCAAAGCGCGCGGTGTGCGAAATGCCGGCGCCGTTCCAGGACACCAGCTTGCAGCCGCCCGACAGCTCCACAATCACGGTCAGCTCGCTGCCATAGCCAAACGGGAGCGGCGAATCGGTCAGCGGCAGGCCGTTGACCGTAATGGTTGCAGTGCAGTCCCCGGGCAGGGTGAGCTCCACATCCACGGTGTACTCGTTCTGCTGCCAGCGGGCGGTCAGCACCGGGGCATCGGCGGCCTGGTCCCACACCACCCCCTCGCAGCAGGTGCCGTCGGCATTGTAATACTGCTTGCCGTCCGCGCCGAAATAGCCGAGGAAGGTGTAGCCCTGCCGGGTGGGCAGCGCCGAGAGCGTGGGAAGCGGCGCGTCAAAGATCACATCCACCGTGGCGTCGCCGGGCTGCGCATCGGCCGCGCCCGGGTCCAGCGTTACGGTGTACGAATTGGGCGACCAATGGGCGACAAATACCAGATCGTTCTCGGCCGACCAGTTGGCCGGGAGCTCAAAATCCGTCGTCGGCTCCTCATTGTAGCCGGCCAGCGTCCAGCCCAGGAAGGTGTAGCCAGGCTTTGTGAGATTGGGCAGGGCGAAC
>CALWQR010000071.1 GCA_944383705.1 uncultured Clostridia bacterium | reverse complement strand
GGTTTGCGATGCATGACGGAAAAGATGCAAGAAGTTGCCCGGCCTGTACCGCCCGGGGGAGCCTTCCAAGGCGGGTCCCTCCAAGGTCTTCCTCTCTGGCGAAACTCTTACCAAGGGGGCCTGCGCCGGGGAAGGTCCCGGGGGTGGGAGGCTTGGAGGGAGGGCCCGCCTCCTCAAGGGGGGCCCTCCATCCAAGGTCTTCCCCTTTGGCGGGATGCTTCTCTGGCGGGGTTATTTCTGAATCAGGGATGAACAGTGCAGGAAGGAATCGGCGGCGTGCGGGGCCGGGAGGCAGAGCGTGTAGAGCGCGAAGGCGGCCTGTGTCAGCTCATCCTGGCGCCGTGCGCGTGGGGTTTGCGGAATTCTGGCGTGTGCGGTGACCACGGGAATGCCGGAGTACTCGCGGTTCTGTCCGATCAGCAGGCATCCCGTGCGGTTTGCCGCCAGCATAACGGCGTAGGCGGGCTCGCTGCGCAGGTCCTCGGCGCGCACGCCGGTCAATGCGAACAGGATTCCCCGGCGGATGCGGGACTCGGGGTATTTTTTGGTGGCCGAGAAGTCCAGCAGCTCGGCCAGGTTACCGGCCCGGTAGGCGGCGGCGCGCACGCGTCTGCCAAGCCCCCCGGTCAGCTCGGGCGTTTGCTCCAGCCGTTCGGGCGGCATCAGGCGCAGCGAGCCGAGCAGTGCGCGCTCTGCCAGCTCCAGCCGGGCGGGCGCCGTGCCGTTGGCCATTTCCCGCCGTACAAGCTTCAGCTGCTTCTGCGGCATCCAGGGGGCCAGCGCATCGGCTCCCCCATGGAACATCAGGCGGCGCAGCGCGGTTGCCGAGGGGAAATCCCCCTCCTGCGGCTCCCCTTCCTCATGGAAACCGCTGCCCGTGCGGCGCACCGTGACCGGCCGGATATGGCTGTGGAGCCTTTCCAGTATGCGCAGGTAGGCAATCCCAAGGATGTCGTTGGGATAAAAGCGCATCTCGTCGCCTCCCTGCTCGCGCAGGCAGTCAAAATAGGCGGCGGCGGTGCCGCGCGAGCCCTCGGTGCACCGTTCCCGGTACATCCGGGCAAAATCGTCGCCGGAGGCCACCTGCGCGGCCCGGCGCAGCAGCTCCACGTCTCCGCACTCGCTCCCGAACCAGAGCGCCCCGACTCCCAGCCGGCTCAGAATCCGGATGCCGGCCTCGGCGAATTGCTCGGCTCCCGCCGCCGCATAGGGAAAGGGCAGCTCCAGCACCACGTCGGCGCCGGCCTGCAGCAGCATTTCCGCGCGGCAGCGGGGAGGGAGTACCGCGGGCTCCCCGCGTTGGGTAAAGCATCCGCTCATCACGCAGACAACGGCGTCCGCACCGGACTGCCTGACCTGATCGATGAGATACCGGTGCCCCGCGTGCAGCGGGTTGCACTCGCATATGATACCGGCTGTGCGCATGGCAGCTCCTCCGTTTCCTCGGCTTCTTCCGATTCTCCCATTATACACTTTTCCGCCCGGTTTGTCAATCGCCGCAGGTAAAAATTCACGGTCCGGACATGGTTGGCAACGCCGGGGACACGGTGCGTCCATTTTCCGTCTGCCCTTGTCGGGGGCGGCAGTACTGCCGGATTTTCCCGCATCAGGGGGCTTGCGGCAGTGTGAACAGATATTTATTTTTTGAATTTTTTGAATTTTTCTTGCAAACCGCGCAAAAATCTGATATAATAAAGAAAGAATGCCGCGGCCGGGCGGAGATGCGCGGGGATGCGCGGCCTTTTCCGGTGCGGCCGGCGGTGTCCGCGCGGCGGAGACCGGAATCGTTTTGCGGAGGTTTCCGGTTGGGGCTGGCCCGGGGGGCGGGGCGGTCTCGCTTTTTGTTTGAAACCGGGACGAAGGATTGGGGGGATTTGCATTGAACTGCTACAGGGCCGGAATTGACGTCGGCTCCACCACGGTCAAGCTGGTGGTGCTGGATGACGCCGGAAAGATTCTGTACGGAAAATACCGCCGCCACTGCGCGCACACGCAGGAGGCGGTGGCTGTGCTGCTGCGGGAGGCTGCCGAAACGGTGGGAGATTGCAGTCTGCGGGTCAGCATGACCGGCTCGGGCGCGCTGAATCTGGCGCGCGCGCTGGGGGTTCCCTTTGTGCAGGAGGTGGTTGCGGTGGCAACCGCGCTGCAAACCGAGGCGCCCGGAACCGACGTTGCGATTGAGCTGGGAGGCGAGGACGCAAAAATCATTTATTTCACCGGCGGTCTGGAGGAGCGCATGAACGGCGTCTGCGCCGGGGGCACCGGGTCCTTTATCGACCAGATGGCGGCGCTGCTGCAAACCGATGCGGCCGGGCTGAACGCCGCCGCCGCGGACTACCGGCAGATCTATCCCATCGCCGCACGCTGCGGCGTGTTCGCCAAGACCGACATCCAGCCTCTGATCAACGAGGGGGCAACCGTGGCGGATCTGGCCGCCTCCATTTTTCAGGCGGTGGTCAACCAGACCATCTCGGGGCTGGCCTGCGGCAAACCCATCCGGGGCCGGGTGGCCTTCCTTGGCGGGCCCTTGCACTTCCTGCCCGAGCTGAAAAAGGCCTTTATCCGCACCCTGCGGCTGACGCCCGATAATGTGGTGGACCCCTCCCATTCGCACCTGTTTGCCGCCATGGGCGCGGCGCTGGAATCCGGCGCCGGGGCGGACGAGGGGCAGCCGGTTGCCGTTGGTGAGCTGCAGCGGCGGCTGGAGGGCGGCGTACAGGTCAGCTTTGAGATGCCGCGGCTGAGCCCGCTGTTTTCCGACCGGGCCGAATACGACGCCTTTTGCCGGCGGCATGCCGGCGCGGTGCTGCCCCGGCAGCTGCTGGCCGATTACCGCGGGGAATGCTTTCTCGGCATTGACGCGGGCTCCACAACCACAAAGCTGGCGCTGATTGGCAGCGAGGGACAGCTGCTGTTTTCGGACTATGCCAACAACAAGGGCAACCCGATTCAGACCGCCATGCACGCAATTGCCCGGCTGAAGGACGAAATGCCCGAGGGAGCGACGATTGCCCGCGCCTGCTCCACCGGCTACGGCGAGGCCATGCTCAAGTCGGCCTTTTGCCTGGACGAGGGCGAGGTGGAGACCATTGCCCACTGCACGGCAGCCTCCTTTTTCGACCCGGAGGTGGACTGCGTGCTGGATATCGGCGGACAGGATATGAAGTGCATTCGTCTCAAAAACGGGTCGGTGGACAGCATCCTGCTCAACGAGGCGTGTTCTTCGGGCTGCGGCTCGTTCATCGAAAATTTTGCCAACTCGCTGGGCTACAGCGCGGCAGAGTTTGCAAAGCTGGCGCTGTTTGCCCGGCACCCGGTGGACCTGGGCACCCGCTGCACCGTGTTTATGAATTCCAACGTCAAGCAGGCGCAGAAGGAGGGGGCCGACGTCTCCGACATCTCGGCCGGCCTTGCCTTCTCGGTCATCAAAAACGCGCTGTTCAAGGTGATCAAGCTGGCCAGCGCCCAGGAGCTGGGAAAGCACATTGTGGTACAGGGTGGCACCTTTCACAACCAGGCGGTGCTGCGCGCCTTTGAGCAGATTGCGGGCGTGGAGGTCACCTGCCCGGACATCGCGGGGCTGATGGGAGCCTTCGGCGCGGCGCTGATTGCCCGGAAACATTACCAGGGGCAGCCCTCCTCGATGCTCTCCCTGGATGAGATTCTGAGCCTGACCTATACCTCGGCCAGCCGGCGCTGCGGGGGCTGCTCCAACAACTGCCTGCTGACGGTGCTCCGATTCCCCGGCGGGCGCACGCACATCACCGGCAACCGCTGCGAAAAGGGGATCGGCGGTGGCGGAAAGAAGCGGGCCGACAACCTCTTTGCCTATAAGCGGGAACAGATGTTCGGCTATGAGCCGCTCGCACCCGAGGCAGCGCCGCGCGGGGTCATCGGCATCCCGCGGGTGCTCAATCTGTACGAGAATTACCCGTTCTGGGCAACCTTTTTCGCGCGGCTGGGCTTCCGCGTGGAGCTCTCCCCGTTCTCGGACCGCCGCATTTACGAGCTGGGAATGGAGTCGATCCCCTCGGAATCCGAATGCTACCCGGCCAAGCTGGCGCACGGGCATGTGCAGTGGCTGATTGACCGCGGCGTGCAGACCATTTTTCATCCGTCGGTCTATTATGAGCATCAGGAGACCCCCGGCGCGCAGAACCACTATAACTGCCCGATTGTGGTTTCCTATCCCGAAAACCTCAAAAACAACGTTGAGGCGATTTTTGAGGGCAAGGTGCGCTACATCCGGCCGTTTCTGGCCTTTACCGATGAAAAAACCGTGGCCGACCGCATGGTGCGGCTCTGCCGCGAGGAGTGGGACATTCCCGCACGCGAGGTCCGGCAGGCCGTCAGGGCGGCGTGGGCCGAGCAGCTCCACGCCAAGGAGGATGTGCGGGCCGCCGGCCGCGCGGCGCTTGCACGCATGGAGCAGGAGGGCCGGCAGGGTGTGGTGCTGGCCGGCCGACCCTATCACCTGGATCCCGAAATCAACCACGGCATTCCCGAGCTGATTGCCTCCTACGGGCTTTCGGTGTTTACCGAGGACAGCCTGCCGGTGGCGTTCACCCCCGGCCGCCCGCTGCGGGTGGTGGACCAGTGGGTATACCACTCCCGGCTTTATACGGCCGCCGAGTTCGTCTCGGGACGGGATGACCTGGAGCTGGTGCAGCTGACCTCGTTCGGCTGCGGGCTGGACGCCGTGACGTCGGACCAGGTCAGCGAAATTCTCGAGCACAGCAACAAGCTCTACACCGTGCTCAAAATTGACGAGGTCAACAACCTCGGCGCGGTGCGCATCCGCATCCGCAGCCTGATTTCGGCCATGCAGCAGCGCCGTGAGCGCGGCATTGCGGCACACCGGCAGTCCCCGGTTTACCGCCGCGCCGAGTTTACGCGCGAGATGCAGAAGGCGGGGTACACCATCATCGCGCCCCAGATGAGCCCGATTCACTTCGGCGTGCTGGAGCCGGTGTTTGCCCGCTACGGCTACCGGGTGGTGATTCTGGACAACGACAACCGCACGGCCATCGACACCGGCCTCAAATACGTCAACAACGACGCCTGCTTCCCCTCCATTACCGTGGTGGGGCAGATTATGGAGGCCGTGCTTTCGGGGCGCTACGACACCGACCGGCTGGCCATTCTGATGACCCAGACCGGGGGCTGCTGCCGCGCCAGCAATTATGTCGCCTTTATCCGCCGCGCGCTGGAGAAGGCCGGGCTTTCGCACATTCCGGTCATCTCGCTCAACGCCAACGGCATGGAGAAGAACAGCGGCTTCCGGATTTCGCTGCCCCTGATTCTGGCGGCCTTCCGCGCGGTGGTATACGGGGATCTGCTCATGCGCTGTCTCTATCGCGTCCGCCCCTATGAGCGCACGCCCGGCTCGGCCAACGCGCTCTGCCGCACATGGACCGCGCGCTGCGTCGATTCGCTGATCAACCGGCACAGCCAGTACCGCTATCGCGATGTCTGCCGGCAGCTGGTGCAGGATTTTGACACGCTGCCGATTGACGAAAGCCTGCAAAAGCCCCGCGTGGGCGTCGTCGGGGAAATTCTGGTCAAGTATATGCCGCTGGCAAACAACCACCTGGTCGATCTGCTCGAACGGGAGGGGGCCGAGGCAGTGGTGCCCGACCTGATGGATTTCCTCAACTATTGTCTGTACAATTCCAATTACAAAAGCGAATTCCTGGGGGCGAAAAAATCCACGGCAGCCGCCTCCAATCTGGGAATCCGCTTCATCCGGAATCTGCGCCGCCCGGCCATCGAGGCTCTGCGCGACAGCCGGCGCTTTGAGACCCCCGCGCGGATTGAGGAGCTGGCCGAGCTGACCCGGCCCTTCCTGTCGCTGGGCAATCAGTACGGCGAGGGCTGGTTCCTCACCGGTGAGATGATTGAGCTGCTGCGCAGCGGTGTGCCGAACATTGTGTGCATTCAGCCCTTTGCCTGCCTGCCCAACCATGTGGTGGGCAAGGGCGTCATCAAGGCGCTGCGCCGGGAATACCCCCAGGCCAATATCGCCGCCGTGGACTATGACCCCGGCGCCAGCGAGGTCAACCAGCTCAACCGCATCAAACTGATGCTCTCGGCGGCAAAAAAGAATCTGAGTGCAGCAGAGCAGAACACCGGCGCGTCTGTACGGTCTGCGGACGCCATGCCCGTCCGACCGGCGCAGGACGCTGCAAAAGCCGCGGAGCCCGGCCGGACGGCGGAGACCGGAACGGCAGAGAGCCCGGCGAAGCAAACGCCGGAGAAGGCCAAGCCGCCGGTGGGAAAAGGGGCGTACTCCGGCCCGGGCGGCCGGAGGTGAGCGGTAGCGGGGATACAGGCGGCAAAACCGCATTTGTCGCCAAGCAGACCCGCCGCGCAAAGCAGGCGCTGGGAACATATACAAGCGGCCCCCGCCAAAAAGCATCCATACGCTTTTCAAATCAGTCGGTTCCAACACCGCAATCGGATTGGAGCCGGCTTTTTTGTCGCATATCCTTCGCATAGCTTTCCGGTTCAAATTTGATTTGCTATTTTTTTGCACTGCAAAATTTGAATAATCCTACCGCAAAACGGAAAAATAGCAACAAAGGCAAATTTGAAAATCAGACGCAGGATGGTTGCGGAAGGAGCGGGAAACATGAAGCAATTTACCTATCGGATCGGAGACGAAAACGGGATGCACGCGCGCCCGGCCGGAAAGCTGGCAACCTACGCCAAGCGGTTTGTGTCGGAGGTCAGCGTATCCGCAAACGGCAAGCAGGCCGACGGCAAGCGGCTGCTCTCGCTGATGAGCCTTGGCGCGGCCAAGGGAACGGCTCTGGAGTTTACAATCACCGGAGAGGACGAGGAGCAGGCCTGCCGCACGCTGCTGCGCTTCTGCGAGGAGAATCTGAATGGCGGAGAATAACAGAGGACGCGCGCCTTTGCCGGTGGGAGAGCACTGCTGCCGCGGCCCGGGCGGCGCGGGGAGCCTTGCTCCCCGGGAAGGGGATGGAACGATGAGGAATATCACAGGCAAACAGGCGGTTTACCGGGGCACGGGCGCCAGCGGGGGCAAGGTCTGCGGCACGCTGCGCTTTTTCCGCCGCCCGGCCGCCGGCCGCGGGTCCGCTCCGGCGCGGACCGTGTCGCCGGCCGTCGAGCTGAGCAGGCTGCGGCAGGCAATGGCCGCCGCGCGCGAGCAGATTGCCGCGCTGCACCGCAGGGCGCTTTCGGATATCGGCCGGCAGGAGGCGGAAATTTTTGAAATTCACGCCATGCTGCTGGAGGATGAGGATTTCGGCGAGACCGTAGCCGGCGGCATTGCGGCCGGCAAATCCGCCGAGGACGCAATCGAGGCGGCGGTGCAGGTCTATACCCGGATGCTGCGGGAGCTGGACGACCCCTATCTTTCGGCGCGGGCGGCCGACATCCGGGACATTGCCGACCGGCTGCTGCGCATTCTGTCGGGAGAAGCGCAGGAGGACGACGCCTCGGAGAGCGGCAGCTTCATTCTGGTTGCAGAGGATCTCAGCCCCTCCCAGACCGTTCTGCTGGACAAATCCCGCATTCTGGGCTTTGTCACCTTCGGCGGCAGCTCCAATTCGCACACCTCCATTCTGGCCCGCGCAATGGGCATTCCGGCGCTGGTCGGGGTCGGACAGGTGAGCGGGGAGGCCGATGGGCAGACCGCGCTGCTGGACGCCGACGCCGGTGTGCTGACGGTTTGCCCGGGGCAGGACGAGCTGGAGGCCTTCCGGCGGGAGCAGGCGCGCGAGAACGACGCCGCCCGGCGGCTGGAGCAGAGCCGCCGGGCGCTCATCGGCCGTCCATCGGTGACGGCCGGCGGCCACCGGATGCTGATTTACGCCAACATCGGCGAGGGGGCCGAGGTGGCGCGCGCGCTGGCCGACGGCGCGGACGGCGTGGGGCTTTTGCGCAGCGAGTTCCTCTATCTTTCCCTGAGCGACTACCCGGGCGAGGAGGTGCTGTTTGACGCCTACCGGCAGATTGTCAGCGGAATGCAGGGCAAAAAGGTGGTCATCCGCACGCTGGACATCGGCGCCGACAAGCAAATTCCGTATTTTGATCTGCCGCGGGAGGAAAATCCGGCGCTGGGCTTCCGTGCCGTGCGGCTTTGCCTGGCCCGCGAGCCGGTTTTCAAAACCCAGCTCCGCGCCATTCTGCGCGCTTCGGCCTTTGGCAACGCCGCCGTGATGATACCGATGATTGTCTCGGCCGACGAGGTGCGCCGCTGCCGGCGACTGTTTGACGAGTGCAAGGCCGAGCTGATTTGCCAGGGGGTGGATTTTGACGCCCGGATGGAGTTTGGCATTATGGTGGAGACGCCGGCGGCCGCGGTGATGAGCGATGAGATTTCGGCCGAGGTGGACTTTTTCTCGGTCGGCACCAATGACCTGGCGCAGTATACCCTGGCCGCCGACCGGCAGAATCCCCTGCTGACCGACCTGTGCGCGCGCAACACCGAGCCGGTGCTGCGGCTGATCGATCAGGCGGCCCGGGCCATTCACGGGCGGGGCGGCTGGATTGGCATTTGCGGAGAAATGGCTGCCGATCCCCGCCTGACGCAGCGCTTTGCCGACATGGGGATAGACGAGCTTTCGGTGTCGGTGCCCCATCTGCTGGCCGTGCGCGAGCAGGTGCTGCGCTGCAGATAAGCGAAAAACAAACAGAGAAAAGAGGATGCTGCAATGGGTCTGCTGAAAAAACAGAAATGCCTGTACGCGGTCTGCGACGGCAGGAGTACCAAGCTCTCGGAGGTGCCGGACGAGGCACTGGGCGGGGGAATGCTGGGTCAGGGCTTTGCGGTGGAGCCGGAGGACGGACGGTTTTGCAGTCCTGCCGACGGACGGGTGGAAAGCGTGGCCGAGACCGGACACGCCTATACCATCTGCACCGAGGACGGGCTGGACGTTCTGGTGCACATCGGGGTGGATACGGTCCGGCTGCACGGCGAGGGCTTTGAGCCGCTGGTCCGCCAGGGGCAAAGCGTCCGTGCCGGCACTCCGCTTGCCCGCGTGGACCTGGAGCTGCTGCGCAGCAGGGGGCTGCCCGCCATCACGGCCGTGCTGGTGACCAACCCAGAAAAAATAGAAGATACGGATTATCGGTTCGGGAGCACCGCCGGCGGCAAAGACGCAGTGATGCGCTTTCGGATCCGGAAAGGATAAATCATGTCAGAAGTCATGTCAGATGCGATACGCAAAGAGAAAAAAAGCAGCGGCTTTTTCAGCGTGCTGCAGCGTGTGGGCCGGGCCTTTATGCTGCCCATCGCGCTGCTGCCGGTGGCCGGGCTGCTGTTGGGGATCGGGTCCTCGCTGACCAATCCCGCCATGCTGGAGGCCTACCGCCTCATCGGCTTTATGGGGCCGGGCACCGTGCCCTACGCCATTTTCAGTCTGCTTTCCTCGGTGGGTACGGTCATTTTCGACAACCTGCCCCTGCTGTTTGCCATGGGCGTGGCCCTGGGAATGGCCGAGCAGGAAAAGGCCACCGCCACCCTGTCGGCGGCCATAGCCTTTCTGGTTATGCACAAAACCATTTACGCCCTGCTGGAGCTGACCGGCCGGCTGGAGCCCGGCGCCATGCAGGAGGGGACCATTGCCAATGTGGTTGGCATTCAGTCGCTGGAGCTGGGCGTGTTCGGGGGCATTCTGGTCGGCCTGGGCGTGGCCTGGCTGAACAACCGGTTTTACAAAATTCGGCTGCCCAATGTCATTTCGTTCTTCGGCGGCACCCGGTTTGTTCCCATCATTTCCACCGCCGTATATATCCTGGTAGGTGCGCTGATGTTTTTTGTCTGGCCGTATATCCAGAGCGGAATTTACCGGCTGGGCGACCTGGTGCTACGCTCGGGCTATGCCGGCACCCTGATTTACGGCTTTATCGAGCGGATCCTGATTCCGTTCGGTCTGCACCACGTGTTTTATCTGCCCTTCTGGCAGACGGGCCTTGGCGGCTCGGCAATGGTGGACGGCGTGATGGTTTACGGCGCGCAGAATATCTTTTTTGCCGAGCTGGCGTCCCCCAATACCACGCATTTTTCGGTGGAGGCCTGCCGCTTTATGAGCGGGAAGTTCCCGCTGATGATTTTCGGCCTTCCTGGCGCGGCGCTGGCCATGTATACCTGCGCCGGCTCGGCCAAAAAAAAGTTGGCCGGGAGCCTGCTGCTTTCGGCCGCGCTGACCGCCATGCTCACCGGCATTACCGAGCCGCTGGAGTTTACCTTCCTGTTTGTGGCGCCGGCGCTGTATGTCATCCATTCGGTTTTTGCCGGGCTTGCCTATATGCTGATGCACCTGCTGGGCGTGGCCGTGGGTATGACCTTCTCGGGCGGACTGATCGACCTGACCCTCTTCGGGATTCTGCAGGGTAACGCCAAAACCAACTGGGTGATGATTCCGGTTGTCGGCGTGTTCTATTTCATTGTGTATTTCCTCTTGTTCCGCTTCCTGATCCGCTGGCGGAATTATCTCACCCCCGGCCGGGAACCCGAGGGGGACGTCAAGCTCTATACCCGAGCGGATTACAACAAAAAGAAGGAGCAGAAGGAAGAGAAAACCGCCCACGCGGTCTCCCGCCTGATCCTGGACGGCCTGGGCGGCCGGGAAAACATTGCCACCCTGGATTGCTGCGCCACCCGGCTGCGTGTCACCGTCAAAGACCCCACCCTGGTGTCCGATACCCGACTGCGTGAGAGCGGCGCCAGCGGCGTCATCCGCAAGGGCTCCGGCGTACAGGTGGTGTACGGCCCGCAGGTGACCGTCATCAAAAGCGAACTCGAAGACTATATCAAAGCCCTCCCCACTGGATAAGCGTCCCTCCAGAGAAGAAGACCTTGGAGGGACCCGCCTCTTAAGGAGAGGCCGGTCCCTCCAAGCCTCCCCCGGCGAGACCTTCCCCAGCCGCCGCCCGCCTGTTG
>CALWQR010000070.1 GCA_944383705.1 uncultured Clostridia bacterium | reverse complement strand
CGCGGAGCAGTACCTGAGGGCCGGATTTGGGTTCAGATTCCCATCATCCAGCAAAAGCGGGGGCCGCAAGGCCTCCGCTTTGGATGTTTGGATTTGTTTTTTGCTTTCATTATCCGTATGAAGATGCCGCCGAGAGTAACCGCAATGGATGACTCCAGACGCTCTTAAAAAACCGATTCCTCGTACACCAGCACCACAGGCGGACAGCAAGTACTCACATCTTTCAGATGCAGCTTTTTGTCATATGCTTCGCGTACAACAGACATAACAAAATACCTGGTTGCTTCATTGTATCTGAAAAGCTCGGGGACCGATGTAAGGTGCTTTGGAATGGGCGTTTTCATAGGGGCAATAAAGTTTTTGAATTCTTCTCCGATAGCCGTCTTGATTTCTTCGGTTGCGTGTTTGATGACCGCACACACTGCATCATATTCCGGCTTCTTCAGCACGGGGATTCTGACGCATAATTGATCCCCTGAACGTCCGACTATCCCAAAGCGCTCCAGTGTAGGGATATAGGAAATAAACGCATTCGGGATATCCGTTGTATCCAGCGGAATTCCATCATAGATGCTCCACAGCAATGGGACGATGTGCTTGAAATACAGCTCATATGCGCCTCCGTAACGGTGAGGATTATCCCACAACGTAGTGTCAAACTCATAGAAACGGATACGCTTGGTTCTTCCGACTGCTACTGCCTCTGAGGTGCGATGACCGCCGTGTATTGCATAATCTGATGCTTCGTTATACTCCTTCCTATTGTATCCGGCATCGAACACGATTGCCTGAGCAAACCACCATCCGCCGTCTTTCCGCTTTGGAAATTGAGGCATCCCGATGTCACCTGTGCCAAAATACTGAAAGTCTTGTAGCGCTTTCAGAACAGCATATCTATCAAGCTTTGTTCTTTCCTCCGTCCCCATGCTGTTCACAAAAGACATTTCGGATATCTCATCGGACATCCTTTTTATAATCCCCCAGATTGTTTCAAAGTGCTTATGCGCAAAATCAAGCTGAGGCCTGAAAGAATGAAGGGAGGTCTGTGGTCTTGTCATGATAAAATCCGTATATACCTTTCCGCTATCCATCTGCACCATCAGCTCTCCATCTACAAGCTTTTTGACAATCGGTTCCATATAAGCAGCGGGAATGCCGATTGCTTTGGAAAGATCACTGATTGTCACAGGCTTGTCGTATGCGAGAATCAAAAGGTTTTTTGCAATCAGATCCCCCTCAACAAGCGACATGGGTTCTCCTTTCAAACCTTCCGCGCCTCCGAAAGACAGATACATCTCACCGGGCAAATGGTTTTTTCTTGTTTCCATGGTTTCCAGTCCTTTCTTCATCTGATTGCGACCTGCGGACAAACGGCTTTTTACAGTGCCTTCGGGAATCCTGAGCCCTTCGGCAATGTCCGAAATGCTTTGATTTCCATAATAATAGCGTATCAAAATCTCACGCGTCATAAAGCCCAGGTGATTCAGCTCCTTGCGAATGTTTGATGCTTCTTCCGACGCCGAGTATTCGTCGTCTTGTTCTTCCGCAACAT
Organism: uncultured Clostridia bacterium; assembly: GCA_944383705.1. Taxonomy (GTDB): domain Bacteria; phylum Bacillota; class Clostridia; order Oscillospirales; family CAG-272; genus UMGS1865. Next base: position 9,747 of record CALWQR010000070.1, on the reverse strand, counting down.
CCATCCCTTCCTCCAAGCATATCGTAACGGGAGCCCGATACTTTTTTCTCAGGTGATCATGAAATTTGTGGTAAAACGTATTGGTCAGCCAGGTTTTGGGATGCTCAATGATTCCACCACGGTGCATATAGGTAAAAGCCGCAAGCATTGTGTCGCCTACAAGGTCTTCGGCGTCATTTTGCGAGTTGCATTTGGATGTCGCAAGCCTGATCAGATCATCATAATACTGAATGATTTCCTCATTTGTCATAAATTTACCTGCTTTCCGGAATGCTTTTGAACGTTCACCCGTATAGTCGTAGAACCGTGCTCCCGGTTCGGACTTGAAATGAAATTTATATCGGAACATGGGGAATGAATCTATAACAAGAGAACCGAGAGCAACCGCAAAACCGGTTGCTCTCGGCTGCTGTGTTTTCGTAGGACAGGGAAGACGGGACGCGGAGGACGCCGGCCCGCGCGGCAGCCCGAGTGCCTTCAGCACATGGCTGGGGCTCCCGAAGGTACTGGCGGAGCAGTGCCTGTGGGCCGGATTTGGGGTCTGATTCCCGTTATTTCGCCGCGATTGTGATTTTATCATGAAACAGCGCTTCAAACTCTTGTAATGTTCCGGTCCGGATGAGGCTTTTCTGGCATACATACCGGCCGACTCTGTCCTTCACGTAAATATGATACCATTCCCCATAATCAAGAACCCTGATCACATCGCTGATCCGGCATTCATAATGAAATTTTTCGCTTTCACACATCAGCATGTTCCGGTCAGGGTCAATCAAAACCTTGGAGGGGAAGATCAACGGATGGCTCTTTTTACCCGGTAATACACTGGCCAATATCACCATCATGATGAGGGCGGGAATGCAGATCAGGAATATCCAGTGAATCGCAATGCTTGCAACAATCGCCGGAATCCCGAACAATACCGCGGCAATGCTGCTGCCGATAAAACCGAACTTTGCTTCTCTTTTTAACAGATAGCGCTTACAGCTGCCGGATATTTCACCGCAAAATACAATCATGGCAATCCTCCTGGGAATGCAGGAATGGGGGTGCCGGATGGGAGCTCCCCTGCGGGATGGTCTGCCGCCGGTCCCGGCAAGCCGGTGCTTCAGAGAATTTGTTCGCGGATATCGCACTCCGCGCGGTTGCAGCGGAGGTCGCAGGCAACCGCCGCCGGGTGGGTGACGGTCAGCGCAATTCTGCCGTTTTCCCGCTGCCAGGCAACCGAAACAACGCCGTCGGGCAGCCGGTAGGACGCCCGGGCGGAATCCAGCTCCCGCACGAAGGACGGACGCACCCGCACGTGGCGGCAGTCCAGGATTTCCAACCCCGCAAGATCATGGAAAAACCAGCGCACCACATCGCCCAGGAAATGGTGATTGTGCGAGCCGCACTCTCTGCCGCCCAGGGGCTGGAAGGATTCCACCATTGCGGTTTCCCCGCGGTCGAGCAGCTCCCGGTAGGACGGGAATTCCTTTTGCGTGATCATCCGGTACGCGGTTTCGCTCTCCCCGAATTCCGAGAGCACGTGGAAAAGCGTGTGCATCCCGAGGAATCCGCAGTCAAAATTCCCGCCGGCTTCCCGGATGCGCTGCATCAGCAGGTCAAACGCCGCGCGGCGTTCCTCGGGTCGGAACACCCCGTAATAAAGCCCCATTGCCTGCGCGGTCTGCGTCCCGCCTGCCAGTGCCATGGCGCCGCGGTCCAGAAGAGAGGCGCGGATGCTTGTATACATGTCGTCCCGCAGAGCGACGGCCGACGCGGCGTCTGCCTCCCGGCCGATCTTTCGCAGCAGCTCGGCCGCCTTGCCGGCCATGTCCATGACCATGATGCTGTCGGTCAGCGCCAGCGGCGTGTCGTAGCCGCCGGATTTTTTGCCGACGGGAACCCAGTCCCCCAGCCCGATGGCCACCGTGCCGTCCGGGCTCCGGCGGGTGCGGATGTAGTCAAAGTAGCGGAGAATCGCATCGGCGGCAACGCCGATGGCCCGCGTGTCGCCGCGCAGCTGCCAGACCGTCCAGGGCAGGTTTACCAGAACGCTGTCCCAGGCCGGGCCGTTGCCCCACGCAAAGCCCCAGCCCCCTGTTGGGACAATGCCGGGGAGCGCGCCGTCCGCCCGCTGCGCCGCCACAATGTTCCGGAGCCATTCAAGGTAGCTCTGCGTGGTGTCAAACAGCAGGGTCATCTGCGGCGCGGAGGTCGAGGCGTCGCCCGTCCAGCCGTTTTTCTCCCGGTGCGGGCAGTCGGTGGGGAAGTAGTAGAAGTTGGAGCGGTCGGAATTGACGATGAGAGCGAAAATGCGGTTGACCACCTCGTCCGAGCAGGAAAAATCCCCGATGCGGCGCAAATCACTGGACAGCACCGGATAGGTGAGCAGACCCGCGGTTGCCTGATCGGGGCGTATCCCCTGCACCAGGGCGTACCGGTATCCGAACCAGGCAAAGGAGGGTTCATAGGTTTCGTCTCCGCCCCTGGCGCGGTATTCAAGCCTGGCAAAATCGGTATGGTAAAAGGGGTATTTTTCCACGGGCTGGTTGTACAGGTTGGATTGGTCAAACGCCCCGTCCTTCAGCCGCTCGCAGAACCGGATGATCACGGTCTGCCCGGGCTCCGCGTCGGTCAGGTGCAGGCGGCAGATTCCGGCCGTGTTCCTGCCAAAGTCATACAGATATCCGCCTTCGGCCGGGGCGACCGATACGGGCGAGAGCGTTTCGCAGCAGCGGATGGGCTCTGCGTGACATTCGCACAGCTCGCCCCCCGGTGGGTCTGCCGGGAGCGCCGGCGTCCAGCCGGAGGCGTCAAAGCCCGGCAGGCTCCAGCCCGGTATCTCCAGCCCCGCGTCATAGATTTCCCCCATCCGGTATTCGTCAAACAAAATGGGGGAGGGATGCGTCAGGAACTGCCCGTCCGCGTCAAACGAGACAGAGGCGCGGTCCCCCTCCGCGTCAAATTCAAGCGCCAGCTTCGGCGCCGAACGCCACGCCGCCCGGTCAAAATCCCAGACCGCACCGCCAAAATCGTTCTGGAACCCGTTCCCCAGCAGTATCCCGATGACATTCTCGCCCTGCTGCAAATACGGCGCCGGGTCGTAGGAGTCGTAGTACATCCGGTCGTCCGGATTGCTGATATAGGGCGCAAAATAGCCCTTTGTCATCTCTTTTCCGTTGACCCACAGACGGTAAAACCCAAGACCACAGACCCGGAGCTCCGCCCGCTCCGGCTTGCAGTCCAGCACAAACGACCGCCGCAGATAGGGCGCCGGGACGTGATGCGCAAAATCGCAGCATTCCCGCGTGGCACAGATAAACTGTTTTTTCATCTTCGACCTTCCCTTCGGATTCAAATACTCGTATTCCCATTATACCATCTTTTCCAGATTTGTCAAGCTTTTTTTCGTTGATGGAAAGACCTTGGAGGGCCCCGCCTGAGAAGAGTCCCACCGTTGGGAAAGACCTTGGAGGGACCCGCCTCTTAAGGAGAGGCCGGTCCCTCCAAGCCTCCCCCGGCGAGACCTTCCCCGGCGCAGGCCCCCATCATTGCATACGGTATTGCAAATACGGTATGCCCGGGGGCCCGCGCCGGGGAAGGTCTTTTGGGGTTGGATGAATTTTTGGGAGTTTGCAGACGGGCGTGGTCGAGCGACGGAACTCCGAAATGCCGACCTTTTGTGCGTTTGGCGGAATGCTTTGAATGGAACAATACGGGATGCGTAACGCGCAGGAAACAGTGGGCAATGGGCAGCGGGCAGCGGGTAGTGGCCAGTGGTCAGTGGCCAGGAAAAAGCAAGAACGACAGCTGATGTTTAGATATAGACGCACCCATACCATCAAAAACCGGACAACCCATGGCGGCTGTCCGGTTTTTTTGGTATGTAGAGCAAATCGCATTTGATGGCGATATGCTCATATTCTTTTGCGCACCTCCCCCAAAAAGACTTCCCCGGCTGCCGCCCGCCGGCGTGGCGTTTTCATTGGCAATTCACCAAACAGGTGGGCGGTGGCTGGGGAAGGTCTCGCCGGGGGAGGCTTGGAGGGACCGGCCTCTCCTCAAGAGGCGGGTCTCTCCAAGGTCTTTCCCGCGGCATCTATCTCCCACCGGGGCGGGCGGCGGCCGGGGAAGGTCTGGGCGGGGGAGCCTTCCTAGGCGGGGCCCTCCAAGGTCTTTCCCGACGGCCTTTCCCTCAGGTAAACAACCCGACGATGGCGGTAAAGGCCATGCAGAGGAGGATTCCGGCGGCGGTTGGGAGGGCGGCGGCCAGAGCGGTCCACTTCCAGCTGCCGGTTTCTTTTCTGACGGTCAGCAGGGTGGTAGAGCATGGCCAGTGCAGCAGGAAAAAGAGCATGACGCACACGGCCGTGGCCCAGGTCCAGCCGTTGGCGACGAACAGCGCCCGCATTTCGGTCAGTCCGGCGGCCTCGGTCAGGCCGCTCTCTGAAAGATACCCCATCAGGATGATGGGAATGACGATTTCATTGGCCGGCAGGCCAAGGATGAAAGCGATGAGAATGACCCCGTCCAGTCCCATCAGGCGGGCAAACGGGTCAAGAAAGGCTGCGCAGCGGTGCAGCAGGCTGGCGCCCTCCAGCGTGACGTTTGCCATTATCCAGAGCAGCATTCCGGCCGGCAGGGCCACAGCCGCGGCCCTGGCAAGGACAAATGCGGTGCGGTCGAAAATCGAGCGCACAATCACCCGGCCCACCTGCGGCGGGCGGTAGGGCGGCAGCTCCAGCGTAAAGGAGGAGGGAAGGCCGCGCAGCAGCGTAACCGACAGCAGCTTGGTGGCGGCGAAGGTCATCAGAACGCCGAGCAGGATGACACCGGTCAGCAGCAGCGCCGAGAGCGCGGAGCCGGCAAGGCCGTCGGCCGCCCCGACCAGAAACATGGAAATCACCGAAATCAGAGCCGGCAGCCGGCCGTTACAGGGGACAAACGAATTGGTCAGCACGGCCAGCAGGCGCTCGCGCGGGGAATCGATGATGCGGCAGCCCACCACGCCGGCGGCGTTGCAGCCAAAGCCCATGCACATGGTCAGCGCCTGCTTGCCGCAGGCGTTGCAGCAGCGAAAGGGGCGATCCAGGTTGTAGGCGATCCGGGGCAGGTATCCGCAGTCCTCCAGCAGGGTAAACAGGGGGAAGAAGATGGCCATGGGCGGCAGCATCACCGACACCACCCAGCCCAGCGTCCGGAACATGCCGGTAACCAGCAGCCCGTGCAGCCAGGCCGGCGCGCCGAGCGCGGCGAACCGGGCCGTCAGCCACTCCTCCGCGAGCCCGAACAGGGCGGAGAGCCAGCCGGAGGGGATGTTGGAGACCGATATGGTCAGGAAAAAGACCGCCAGCAGGAGCAGCAGCATCAGCGGATATCCGGTGCGCCGGCTGGTGAGAATGCGGTCCAGCCGGCGGTCATGGTCGCTGTAGCCGCACGCGCCGCGGCAGACCGCCTCCGCGGCGATTTCCTCCGCCGTGCCGACCAGGGCAGAGACCATCGCGTCGCGCAGCCGGTCCGGCCCGTAGCCCTGCGCTTCCAGCTCCGGCAGGACCTGTGCGAGGGCCTCCCGCAGGCCGGCGTCGCTCAGGATATCCCGGCCGAGGTAGCGGCGCAGTCCGTCCTCCAGCGCCGCGTCCCGCTCCAGCATGCGCAGCGCCAGCCAGCGCGGGCTCAGGCGCCTCAGGTCATACGCCTGCAGCGCCGCCTGCAGCCGGGCGGCCGCCTGCTCCACCGGCGCGGGGTAGCGCACCTGGCAAGGGGAAAGGGACTCCCCCGGCAGCGCCTCCAGCGCCTGCATTACGCGGCGCAGGTCGGCCCTGCTGCGGGCGGAAATGCCCACCACCGGCACGCCCAGCCGCCGGGAAAGCCTTTCGGGCGAGATGCGGATGGCCTTGCGCCGGGCTTCGTCCATCAGGTTGACGCAGACCAGCACGCGGGGGGAGATTTCCAGCGTTTGCAGGACCAGATTGAGGTTGCGCTCCAGGCAGGTGGCGTCGCACACCACCACAACGGCGTCCGGGTCGCCGAAGCAGAGGAAATCCCGTGCCACCTCCTCCTCGGCCGAGTGTGCGAACAGCGAATAGGTGCCGGGCAGGTCCACCAGCACCTGCTCCTGCCCGCCCAGAGTCAGCCGTCCCTGCGCCACGGCTACGGTTTTGCCGGGCCAGTTGCCGGTGTGCTGCTTCATGCCGGTCAGGCCGTTGAACACCGTGCTCTTGCCCACGTTGGGGTTGCCGGCCAGCGCAATCACCCGTCCGCCCTGCGGGGGGAGAATCCGGGCGGGGGTACGGTGGTCCCGTGCGCGGCGGCCGGTGGAGCTGCCGGTCAGGCCCATGACGTTCCCTCCCGGACAGGGGCAACCAGAACGCCGCGGCAGTCCCGGGCACGGATGGCGATGACGGCGCCCCGGATGAGATAGGCCGAAGGGTCGCCGCCCGGGCTCCGGCCAAGGCATTCCACGGCGGTGTTTTCGACCAGCCCGATGTCAAGAAATCTGCGGCGCATACTGCCGCCGACGGTCAGCCGCCGCACCACGGCGCGCTCGCCGGGGCGGATGCTGTCAAGGGAGGATAGCTGCTGATTCATGGTCCGGTGTCCTTTCGCTCTGCACAGGGATGAGCCCGCGGCAGGGCGGCCGGGGGGCGGGCCTGCCATAGGGCGTTCAACAACAGCGTATTCGGTTTTTCGACAGACCGTGACAGTCCGGCGCCGATTTGTCGGAAAGTTTCTGCGCGGCAAGGGCAGAGCCCGAGGCAGCTGTGGCAGACGGCGGGGTGGGGAAGCGCGGGCGCCGCCGCGGAAAATTTCACAAAACGCGCTATATATTGCAAATGCGCTTTGCATCAGCGGACGGTATCTGCCGCCGCTTTTTGCGCGATACTGTATCATGAAGAGTTTTTGACCGAAAGGAGCATGATATGGTATTCTCGTCCCTGGTGTTTCTGTTTGCCTATCTGCCGGCGGTGCTGTTGGTGTACTATCTCTCGCCGCTGCACTGGCGGAATGCCGTGCTGTTTGCGGTCAGTCTGCTGTTTTACGGCTGGGGCGAGCCGGTGTATATTCTGCTGATGATGGCATCGGTTACCTCGGCCTATATCTTCGGTTTCCTCATTGCGCGCTGCCGTGACGAAAAACCGGCGCAGGCGCGGCGTTGGATGCTGGTGTCTGTCCTGATCAACCTTTCCTTTCTGTTCTTTTTCAAATACTACAATTTTTTTGCCTCTGTTCTCCGCCTGCCGCAGATTGCGGGGCTGAGTCTGCCCATCGGCATTTCGTTTTACACCTTTCAGATTCTCTCGTACACCATTGATCTCTGGCGGGGCGAGACCGCCGTGCAGCGCAGCTATGTTGCCTTTGGCACCTATGTCACGCTGTTCCCGCAGCTCATTGCCGGGCCGATTGTGCGGTATCAGGAAATTGACGCGCAGCTTGCCCGGCGGCGCGAGACGGTTGACGGCTTTGCCAGCGGCGTCCGGCGGTTCTGCTGCGGGCTGGGCAAAAAGGTGCTGCTGGGCGACACGCTGGCGGCCGGCTATGTCTATTACCAGAATCTGCAGCTGTTTGAGCCGACCGCGCTGGGCGCGTGGATGATTGTCATCCTGTACACGCTGCACCTGTACTACGATTTTTCGGGATACTCGGATATGGCCATCGGACTGGGGCGGATGTTCGGCTTTTCCTTTCCGGAAAATTTCAACTATCCGTATATTGCCAAAAGCATCACCGAGTTCTGGCGGCGCTGGCACATCACGCTCTCGGTCTGGTTCCGGGAATACGTGTATATCCCGCTGGGGGGCAACCGCAAAGGACGCCTCAGGCAGTGCCGAAACATTGCGGTGGTCTGGGCGCTGACCGGACTGTGGCACGGGGCCAGCTGGAATTTTGTGCTGTGGGGGTTGTATTTCTGCGTGATTCTGATCTGCGAGCACCTGTTCCTGCGCCGGTGGCTCGAGCAAACGCCGGCGGTGCTCCGGCACCTGTACACCATGCTGCTGGTTGTGGTCGGCTTTCTCATCTTCTCCTATACCGACCTGTCCGCTGGCTACGCCTGCTTCCGGGCGCTCTTCGGGCTCGGTACGGTCGGCTTCTGGGCGCCGGTGGCGGGGTACCAGCTGCTGCGCCTGCTGCCGCTGCTGGCCCTGGCGGCGGTTGGCTGCACCCCCTGGCCCCGGCGGTGGTTCATGCGCTGGACAGCCGGCCGCAGGCCTGCCCGTGCGCTGGTGCCGGTGCTCTCGGCCCTGCTGCTGGTGATTTGTGTGGCCTATCTGGCCGACTCTACGTTCAGTCCCTTTGAGTATCTCAATTTCTGAGGAGAAATGCGCGATGAAATTCATGTCATGGGCCACCGTTCTGCTGTTTCTGGCTGCCATTGCCGGCTTTTCCGTGGCCTTTATCCTGCTGCCGGACCGGACGTTTTCCGAGCAGGAGAACCGCGGACTGCGTACGCTGCCCGCGCTTTCGTGGCAGGGACTGCGCACGGGGGAGTTTTCGTCGGCCGTCAACGACTATTTTGCCGACCAGCTCCCGCTGCGGGATATGCTGGTGGGCTGGAAGGGGGCCGTTGAGCTGGCGCTGGGGAAGGGGGAGAACGACGGCATTCTGCTGGGCGCCGGGGGGCAGCTGGCCCGGCGGCGTTTTGACATGCGCCGTGCCGACGGCAGCACACTGACCGACGCGGATGTGTTTGACCCCGCAACCGTGGCCGCCGCCTGTGCCGGCATCAACCGCGCCGCGGCCGCGCTGTCCTGCCCCTTTGACGTTCTGCTGACCGGCCGGAGCATTGACGTTACCGCCCCGGCCTTCGGCTATCCCACCGCGTTCAGCGACGCGCTGCTGGAGAGCGTCCGGCAGGGATTGGACCCCTCGGTGCGGCGCATTGAAACCGTCTCCCTGCTGCGCGAGCGCACCCGGGCCGGCGAGCGGGTTTACTACCGCACCGATCACCACTGGACCACGCTCGGCGCCTACTACGCCTACTGCGAGGTGATGAAGGCCTGCGGCATGGAGGAGCAGATCATCCCGGCCGAACGATTTACCAGGCAGACCGTGTCGGACCGGTTTTACGGTACGCTCTGGTCGGCAGGAGGGATGAAATGGGTCCGGCCCGATACGGTGGAGTTCTGGCTGCTGGGCAACGAGGGCGACTTTGCCGTCACCGCCGACGGCAAGCCGCTGCCGGGCCTTTACGCCCGGGAATGGCTCCGGAAAAAGGACTGCTATTCGGCCTTCCTGGACGGCACGCACGACGTGGTCACGGTCCGCCTGGCCTCGGGGGAACCCCGCCCGACCCTGCTGCTGCCCAAGGACAGCTTTGCCAACAGCCTGGCGCCCTTTCTTGCCCAGCATTTCGATCTGGTGCTGCTCAATCTCTCCTCCACCCGGACCGATTTCACCGACCTCTCGGGTGCGGCGGAGCGCTACGGCGCCGACCGCGTCCTGCTGGTGTACACGCTGGGCAATCTCATCACAGCCGACCGCCTGCAGAGGCTGCGCTGACCCCGCCCGTGCCCGGCGTTCTGTCGGACGCCGCCGGACAGCGCCAAACCATGCCGCGCTCCGGCAGGAGTCGCTGACAGAAAACAGAGGCTGCCGTAAACCGGTTTTTGTCGGCCGGTTTGCGGCAGCCTCTGTCCGCCTGCTTTGTGCCGGGGCAGGGAATCCGGCATGGTTGCGGGCGCCTGTTGTTCTCAGAGTCGGTCGATGTTCCGGCGGATGTAGGCAACGGCAATCGCTTCCAGCGACGGCAGCCCGGCATACGCC